>CALMSN010000115.1 GCA_937872325.1 uncultured Xanthobacter sp.
AAGGTGGTGCCGCGCGAGGAGCAGCCGGTGGACGTGACCACCGCCGCCCGCTACGCCCCCTCCGATCCGGTTCCCGCCACCGGTTCCGTCGCCGCCAACCCGACCGAGCCGAAGCGGGTGAAGACCATGACGGTGCGGGCCGACAACGCCCTCGCCAGCAGCACCGTCACCGCCTATGCGCCGACGCAGAATCCGGTTCCCGCCGGGCTTCCGGTGCCGACCAGCGTCAACACCATCCCGCTGTCCGGGCCGCAGCAGACCGCCTCGGTCTCGCCGCCGATCTCGGAGAACGGCTCGTATGTGGTGCAGGTGGCCTCGCAGCGCACCGAATCCGATGCCATGGGCTCGTGGAAGGCGTTGCAGTCGCGCTATCCCAACCTGCTTAGCGGCTACCGGGCGACGGTGAAGAAGGCGGACCTGGGCGAGCGCGGCATCTACTACCGCGCCCAGGTGGGTCCGTTCGCCTCCGCCGACCAAGCCAACGAGCTCTGCCGCTCGCTGAAGGCGCAGGGCGGCGACTGCCTCGTCAACAAGAACTGACGGCAGGTCCGTCTATCGGTTTGAAAAGGAGTGCTTCGGTGCCCCTTAACCTGGCCGGGCGTGCTCCGGCAGGGACGCCTCGGGGCAGGGCCCTGTCAGATGCGGCTTGATGCCGGCAGCCGCATCCGGGGCTTAGCGCCACCGGGCGGCGGTGAGATCCCGGGCAAGTCCGGGCACAACCTGCCGGTCACGCGCTGCGCGGGTCCACGGCAGATCAAGATTTCACATCGGGGCAAGAGCTGACGGCGCCATCGCGCGGTGCGGTGCTCGCGCCCGCCAGCATGAACAAGAACGCCCCGGCCGATGGACCGGGGCGTTCTTGTTTTCCAGGCCTGATATCCCTCAGGCCGGCTTCAGGATCGTTCCCAGGCGTCCGGCGAGGTCCTGCACATACTGGAATGCGGTGCGGCCCGAGCGCGAGCCGCGGGTGGTGGACCATTCCAGCGCCTCGCGGCGCCACACGGCCTCCTCCACCTCAAGGCCGTGGTGGGCGACATAGGCCGCCACCATGGCGAGATATTCGTCCTGGCTGCACTTGTGGAAGCCCAGCCACAGGCCGAACCGGTCCGACAGCGACACCTTCTCCTCCACCGCCTCGCCGGGATTGATGGCGGTGGAGCGCTCGTTCTCCATCATGTCGCGGGGCAGCAGGTGGCGGCGGTTGGAGGTGGCGTAGAAGATCACGTTCTCCGGCCGGCCCTCGATTCCGCCCTCCAGCACCGCCTTCAGCGACTTGTAGGAGGTGTCGTCGGCGTCGAACGAGAGGTCGTCGCAGAACACGATGAAGCGGTGCCGCGAGCCGCGCGCGAGGCCCATCAGGATTGGCAGGGTCTCGATGTCCTCACGGTGGATCTCCACCAGCTTCACCCGCGGGCCGTCGGCGCTGGCGGCGCGATTGACGGCTGCGTGGGCGGCCTTCACCAGCGAGCTCTTGCCCATGCCCCGCGCGCCCCACAGGAGGGCGTTGTTGGCCGGCAGGCCGCGGGCGAAGCGGGCGGTGTTCTCCAGCAGCTGATCGCGCACCCGGTCGATGCCCTGCAGCAGCTCCATCTCCACCCGGTTGACCCGCGGCACCGGCTCGAAGCGGGTCGGCTCGGTGTGCCAGACGAAGGCGTCGGCGACATCGAAATCGGGGTTTGGCCGCGGTGGGGGGGCAAGGCGGTCGAGGGCCTCGGCTATGCGGACGAGCAGAGCGAGGGTCGTGTCTTTTTGCTTGGGCATGCGTTCCTCCTGCGGTCCGGATAGGGCGGGCGAGGCGGCCCGGCAACCCGCCCCGACGCGCGGCGCCCTGCCCGAGCCATGCCGCTGCCGCATGGGCGCGGCCTATCCCCAGATCAGCGCCACCAGGAACCGCGCCGCCACGAACAGGAAGAAGAGGCCGAAGGCGATCTCCAGCTTGCGCCGGCTCAGCCGGTGGGCGAGGCGGGCGCCGTAGGGGGCGATGAAGGCGGGGATGGGGGCAAGGATGACGAAGCCGAGCACCGACACGAAGCCCAGCGAGGGCGGCGGCCGCGGATCCATGTGGCGCCAGCCGCCGATGATGTAGCCGATGACCCCGGGGATGGGCACGATCATGCCGATGCCGGCGGAGGTGGCCACCGCGGCATGGATCGGCACCCCGTAGAGCAGCAGGATGTTGGTGCCGATGCCGCCGCCCGAAATGCCCACCAGCGAGGAGGCGAGGCCGATCAGCACCCCGTAGGCCGCCATTCCGATCGGCCCCGGCAGCCGGTCGGAGATGGTGATGTCGTTGCGGCCGATGAGGCTCTTGGTGCCCAGCGCCGAGATGACGATCACGAACGCCGTCTGCAACACCCACCCCTTGGCCACCGAGGCGAGGGCGCTGCCAGCCAGGATGCCGACGATGGCGGGCCCGACCCACGCCTTCAGGATTCCCGGCAGCACCGCGCCCTTGGCCTTGTGGGTGCGGTAGGAGGTGAACGAGGTGGGCACGATCACCGCCAGCGAGGTGCCGACGCACAACTGCATCCGGTAGGCGTCGTCCATGCCCATCATGCCGAACACCTCGTAGAGGACCGGTACCATGATTCCGCCGCCGCCGACCCCGAACAGCCCGCCCAGCAGGCCGGTGAGCACGCCGCCGGCCACCAAAGCGGGAATCAGATAGGCGAGTTCGCTCCAGGGCAGGGCGGCGAGCATCGGGACCTCGGGCAGGACGGCCGCCGGAAGGAGTGCGCGCGGCGGCAGGGGCAGGGAAAGGCGGCGGGGCGAGGGTGGCAGGGCGCTGATGTGCGCCTCGACGATACGACTGTCTACAGGGCCGAAGGCGCGCTGGCCACGGGGCTGCTGCCAAACGCCATCCGGCCCGCCTCGCCCGCCGCCGACGAAACGCCGCCGGATCTGGCTCCGCTCAGCATGTCGGGGCGCATGGACAGGGCCCGATGCCGGTATCCTGAGGGCGTCCCGCCCAAGATTCAGCGAACGGCGATGCCCATGGCCGGGCGGTTCGCGGCGAATCCCGCGCAGCCCCCCGTCCCCGCCGGCGGGGAGCGCCGGGGAAGGGGCATCTTCTCTTCCGGCCGGCGGACAATGCCGCGAGGCCTCTTCCCTCCCGATCCTCCCCGCAGGCTGCGGAGGTCCTCACGCCGCCTTCAACCGGAAACCGGTTTCAAGCCGGCCCACGCCGAGAACGCCGAGCGGACGATGCCGAGGGGAGGGCGCCTCGATCAGCCGGGGCGAGGCGGGAGGACCGGGCCCTCTCCCGGCCCC
This sequence comes from uncultured Xanthobacter sp., assembly GCA_937872325.1. Taxonomy (GTDB): domain Bacteria; phylum Pseudomonadota; class Alphaproteobacteria; order Rhizobiales; family Xanthobacteraceae; genus Xanthobacter. The sequence goes on from CALMSN010000115.1 coordinate 3,271, forward strand.
CGCCCACTCACGGGGGGGGGGGCCCCCCCGCCCGCCCCCCTCCCCCCCCGCGCCCCCCAGCCCCGCCACCCCGGCCCCCGGGCGCACCGCCTCGATCGCCAGGTGGCGGCGGAACAGCCGGGCGCCGCGCTGGCCGGTGAACAGGCCCAGCATGTGCCGGGTGATGTCGGCGAGCCGCCCGCCGGCGGCCAGGTGCGCCGCCACATAGGGCGCGTAGGCGTCGAGCACCGCATAGGTGTCGGCGTGGGGCGCGGGAGTGCCGAACAGGCGCGGATCCACCTCGGCCAGCAGCTCCGGATTCTGGTAGGCGGCGCGGCCGAGCATGATGCCATCGAGGCCGGCGCCTTCCCGCAGCCCGTCTTCGAGGCCAGCGAGGCCGCCATTGAGGATCACCGGCACGTTCGGAAGCCGCGCCTTCAGCCGCCGCACCCGATCGTAGTCGAGCGGGGGAACGGTGCGGTTCTCCTTCGGCGACAGGCCGTTCAGCCACGCCTTGCGGGCATGGACGACGAGGGCGTCGGCGCCCGCCGCCACCACCGCGTCGGCAAGCGCGTCGAGGGCGGCCTCCGGGTCCTGGTCGTCGACGCCGATGCGGCACTTCACGGTGACGGGAATCGCCACCGCCGCCTTCATGGCGGCGACGCAGGCCGCGACGAGGTCCGGCTCGCGCATCAGGCAGGCGCCGAAATTGCCGCCCTGCACCCGGTCGGAGGGGCAGCCGACGTTGAGGTTGATCTCGTCATAGCCGAGGTCCGCGCAGATCCGCGCCGCCGCGGCGAGCTGGCCCGGATCGCTGCCGCCGAGCTGGAGCGCCACCGGATGCTCGTGGGCACCGAAGCCGATCAGCCGGGCGCGGTCGCCATGGATCACCGCCGGGGTGGTGACCATCTCGGTGTAGAGCCGGGCATGGCGCGAGAAGAGGCGATGGAAGGCGCGGCAATGCCGGTCGGTCCAGTCCATCATCGGGGCGACGCAGAAGCGCCAGCGGGTGTCTTCGGACATCATCTGGGTGCGGAAAACTGGCTCTTGAACCAATCGGAGAGCAGCGCCTTCTCATAGGGGAAGCGGCCGGAGGCGAGGCGTGCCGAGGGGTTCATCTGGTAGTTGATGTCGGTGAGGGTGACCGTGTCGGCGCGCAGCCGGCGGCCCTTTTGGCTGAGCACGTAGCGCAGTACGAAGCGCGGCGGCGTGGTGGCGCGCAGCACCCGCACCTCGCTGCCCGCCGGCCAGAACGGATCGACCATGCCGGCCAGCCGCACGTCCAGGACATCGATGGCGAGATCCTGTCCCGCCGGAAGGCGCTGGCCGAGGCGCTGCAGGAGCCGGCTGAACTCGTCGAGGGTGGAGGGCTCCTGCGCCTGCCGGTCGCCATAGCCCGACACGTCGCTGAACTTCACCGTCACCCCGGCGCTCGCGACGGCGGGGAGGGCGGCGCAGAGGAGGGTGCCGCACAGGAGAGGCAGGATGCGCCGCTGCGCCCGGTTTGCCGTCATGATCATGCCCAGCCTCCCCGGCCGCAGGATTGAGAGCCGCCGACTATAGCGCGATGCCGGGGCAAATGCCCATGCCGGTCGGGAAGCGCTCTCAGCGTGAACCGGAGCGGGCCTTCCTCTGCCGCTTGCGGGGGAGGGGGCAGGGGTGCTTGGGCCGGAGCCGACCGCGTCGCCTTCCACCCTTTCGACCATGCACGGATACTTTCCCCTCCCTCGCAACCGGGAGGGCCCCCGTGCCTTCACCCCGAAACCCGATTGCAGGCCGATCCACGACCTGTCGGAGCCGCAGCCTTCGCCTCAGCTTCCGGCGCCGCGCATCACGAGCCGGTCGCCGCGGAACTCGAAGGCCTCCAGCCGGGACAGGAATGTCATGCCGAGCAGCGAGGTGCGCAGCACGCCCTTGGGCATCACCAGCGCCGGCACCCGCCGCTCGACGATGCCGCCGACGACGATGCTGTCGATCAGCACCGAGGCGCCGCGGGTGCGCCCGTTCGCGGTTTCCACCGGCATGTCGTATTTCAGGAAGTCCACCGGCAGGCCGGCGGCCTGCGCCGCCTCGTGGGTCAGCACCACGGAGGAGGCGCCGGTATCCACCAGCATGGAGATGCCGGCGTTGTTGATCGCCGCCCGCACCGCGAATTCGCCGCCCGCGCTGCGCGAGACCTCAAGGGTCGCATTGCGCCCCGGCGCGCCGACATTGAAGGCATAGCCGGGAACGAGCTGGCCCATCACCCGTTGGCCCACCTGCATCAGCGGCTCGCGATAGGTGTAGCCCACCGCTAGCACCCCGGCGAGCACGACCCAGAAGGCCGCGGCGAGCAGCGATTCGCCCACCCGCCCGCGGAACATGGCCCACACCATGGCGCCGATGAAGATGGCAAGCGCGAGCTGCGCCACCAGCGCGCCGAACTGGTCGAGGTCGAGCCCCGCCACCGCGCCCTGCTCGTGGTGCACGGCGAGCACGATCAGCCCGCCGAGCAGGCCGAGGAGGAGGATCCAGAGCAGGCGGTCGCCGCGCATGGTCAGTCCCAGTCCGGCGGGGAATCGGTGAAGGCCTCGGGCCGCACGGCCCTCAGCCGGGCGAGCCGGGCCGGCAGCTCGGCCATGATCTGGTCGCGCATCAGCGGCCCATAGCCGGGCCACGCCCCGATCTCGCGCATGGAGCGGCCGCAGCCCACGCACAGCCCGCTCAGGGGCTCGATGGTGCAGACGCGGATGCAGGGCGTGCGGATGGCGGGCCTGGCCGCAAGGCGGTGCGACATGCTCCTGACCGTCTCTCCCCCGGCGCCCTCTGGTTTGGCCGGATCAGCAGATCCTGCCCTACCGTGCGAAGATAAGCACGCCGAGGAGGAACACAATCTCCGCCACCTGCTGGGTGGCGCCGGCGAGGTCGCCGGTCTGGCCGCCGATGAGCCGGTGGCCCTGGCGGATCATCACCGCAAGCGCGATGAGCGGCGCGATCAGCCCGGCGAAGGTCGCGCCCACCCCGAAGGCCGGCACCAGCAGCACCGCCACCACCAGCGCGGCCCAGAGCGCGCAGGAGAGGGCGGCATCGGGAGAGGGACGCCCGACGCTCTGCGCGGCGCCATCGAGCCTGGCTGGCGGCAGGGCGGCCAGCAGCAGCAGGCCGGCGGCGCGCGAGGCCGCCTCCGCCGCCACCAGCACCAAGGCCGCCCGCAGCGCCCCCGCGTGCAGGACCAGCGCCTGTAGGGCACCGACGCGCAGCACGATGGCGAGAATCAGCGCCGTCCCGCCATAGGTGCCGATCCGGCTGTCGCGCATGATCACCAGCCGCTGCGCCCGGTGGCGCCCGCCGCCGAGGCGGCCCGCGGTGTCGGCGAGGCCGTCCTCGTGGAAGGCGCCGGTGGCGAGCACGGTGGCCGTCACCGCCAGCGCCGCGGCGAGGAACGCGCCGAAGCCGATCGCCGCTGCGGCGCACAGCACCACCGCGCCGATGAACCCCACCACCGCGCCGACGAACGGCACCGCATAGGCGCTGCGGTCGATATTCAGCGGATCATAGAGGCCGGTCTCGCCGGGCAAAGGCGGCACCGGCAGGCGGGTGTAGAAGCGCAGGCCCGCGGCGATGTCATGCAGCATGGACATGCACCTTCATGCCCGGACCGGTGCGACGGCGGCAAGCCGGGCGCGCGCCGCTCCATCGCGCGGGGCGCGGCGGCAGACGGGCGGCGGCGTCTTCGTCGAAGGGGCGAGCATGCCGGCGGCGTCCTTTCCGATGCGGTTCGGCCACCGGGATGCGGCCGGCCGTGCCGGGCGAGCCTGATGCTCGATCCCGGGCACGATCCTGAGGCTCGGTCTTGGAGGCGTTCGGGGGCCAGCGTCAAGGGTGCCGCGCGGGATAGGGTTTTCGCCGGCGCGCGACCTGCGCCCATTCCTGCCCGCAGGAGAACGCGCTCCCCGTCATGCGGTGGACGTCCGGGGTTAGACCCCGGCCCGGGCCGCGACGGCTCTGGCCAGCCCCTGCATCTCACCCTATAAGCGCCCGAACGGACGTGCCGCCCCGGCCCGGCCGCCGTGCGCTATGGGAGGTCTCTGAGATGTCCGGCAACGAACGCTCCAGCGACGGGCTCGATACCCGCCGGCGTCGCATCCTCTTCCGCTCCCGCCATCGCGGCATGCGGGAGATGGACCTCATCCTCGGCCGCTTCGCCGACGCCGAGCTCGCCGGCCTGAGCGAGACCGAGGTCGATGCCTTCGAGGCGCTGCTCGATCCGCAGGACCAGATGGTCTTCTCCTGGATCTGCGGCACCGAGCCGGTGCCCGCCGAGCACGATACCGACCTGTTCCGCCGCATCATCGCCTTCCACGCATCCGGCCGCGGCCTGCCCGACTGACCGCCTGCCCTCCGGAGTCTGCCCCGTGAAGCGTCCCCGTCCGTTCGCCGACGACCTCGCCCCGGGCCGTCCCTTCGTGGTCGCCCGCGTCGCCGACGGGATGGAGGGGCTGGTGGTGGGCGACCTCGCCCGGGCGGTGGCGGGGGGTAAAGCGGCGCCGTGGCCCAGCCTGGTGGTGATCTGCCGCGACGGCCAGCGGATGGCGGCGCTGGAGCGGGGCCTCGCCTTCTTCGCCCCGGAGATCGAGGTCTATCCCTTCCCCTCGTGGGACTGCCTGCCTTATGACCGCGCCTCGCCGGGCGGCTCCATCGTGGCGCGGCGGATGGCGACGCTGGCCCGCCTCGCTCGGGTGAAGGGCGGCGCGGCGAGCGTGGTGCTCACCACCGTAAACGCCTCGGTGCAGCGGGTGCCGGCCAAGGGGCTGGTGGCGGCGCAGTCGCTTTCCGCAGCCCCGGGCAACGCCATCGCCCTCGACGGCGTGGTGGCCTGGGCCGAGGCGAACGGCTTCCTGCGCACGCCCACCGTGCGCGACACCGGCGAATATGCGGTGCGCGGCGGCCTCATCGACCTCTACCCGCCGGGGCTGGCGGCGCCGATCCGGCTCGATTTCTTCGGCGACACGCTGGAGAGCATCCGCGCCTTCGATCCGGAGACCCAGCGCACCACCGGGCAATTGCGCTCGCTCGACCTCGTGCCCATGGCCGAGTTCCAGCTCACCACCGAGACCATGCGGCGCTTCCGCATGGCCTACATCGCCGAGTTCGGCGCCGCCCGGAAGGGCGACACCCTCTACGAGGCGGTGAGCGAGGGCCGGCGTCATCCCGGGATGGAGCACTGGCTGCCGCTGTTCCACGAGCGGCTCGACACCCTGTTCGACTATGTGCCGGACACCCCGATCGTGCTCGATCCCATGGCCGAGGAGGCCGCCGGCGTAATGGTGCCGTTGGCGCGGAACGCAGGCTTCAACCCGGGGATTTTCGCAGGGTCCACCTTGAGCGGGTGCTCGTCATTAGCAATGACGCGCGGCCCGGCTTTCTCTGTCAGCGTGATCGGCGCGATTTCGGCCCGGAACGCGCCGCCTTCGACCGCCTTGCGGGCACGCGTCAGCGTCTCCATCGCGTAGGCATCCTGGTTCTTGCGGGTGAACTGATAGGCTTCCGCGGTGGCCTCGCCGAAATCGCCCATCGAGCGGCCGGTCTCGTAGGCGTCCTCCA
>CALMSN010000116.1 GCA_937872325.1 uncultured Xanthobacter sp.
GGGCGGGGGGGGGGGGAGGCGGGGGCCGGCGGCCCCGCGGCCCCCCCCGCCTGCGCCATCACCTCGGCCAGAAGGAAAGCATAGGCCGGGCCGGAGCCGGAGACCGCGGTGGCCGCATCCATCAGGTCCTCGCGGTCCACCCACTCGACGATGCCGATGGCGCCGAGAAGCGCGCTCGCCAGCGCGCGATCCGCATCGCGCGCCGCCGCATTGGCGACGGCCACGCTGACCCCCTGGCCGATCGCCGCCGGCGTGTTGGGAATCGCCCGCACGATGGCGGTGCCCGGGGCAAACGGGGCGGCGAGGAATTCCAAAGTCCGGCCGGCCATCACCGAGACCACCAGCGTCCCCGGGCCGACCAGGGGCGCGATCGCCGGCAGCGCCTGCGGCGCCACCTGCGGCTTCACCGCCAGCAGCACCACCGCCGGCCGGGCCACCGCGTCATCGGGAGGATTGACCAGGACGCCACGCGCGGCCAGCGCCGCGGCGGCCTCGGGCGGCAGGTGCGGATCGCGAATCACGGCCGACCCGGGCGGCAGGCCGAGGGCGAGCCAGCCATCGAGCATCGCCCCGCCCATCTTGCCCGCCCCCAGCAGCACCACCGGACCGGACAACTCTTCCAACACACCCATGACCGTCTCGCCTTGCTCGTGTCCATCGGCTCGTGCGGCCGCCGGAACGCGCCTCACCGATCAGATCGCCTCGATCTGGCCGGCACGCCGCGTTCCAGGACAATGATCACGGACGCACGCGCCGGCCGGAGCGTGGTGTAAAGCGTTTTCAAGCGCATCGGCACCGCTTCGCTCGAAGAAAACGCGGTGACTCATGACATTGGAGCGTTTCCTGCCAGCCGGCGCGATAGGAAATCGCTCACCGCGGCGCGACTTATCGGCAACGGCACGGCAACCCGCATCAAGCACCGCGGCCGGTCGCGAGGACCGGCCGGCCCGGAAGTGTATCAGGCCTCGCCGACGGTCTCGAACAAGGCGGCATCCATGGCCTCGCGGGCGGTCTTGCCGGCCCAGACCACGAACTGGAACGCCGGATAGTAGCGCTCCACCGCGTCGAGCGCGGCCTCGACGATGGTTTCGCACTGCCGGTCGGAGGCGGTGGCACCGCCCGCCAGCACCAAAGCGTGGCGGAACATGATCACGCTTTCCTGCGACCACAGGTCGAAATGGCCGAGCCACATCTGCTCGTTGACCAGCGCCAGAAGCTTCAGCACCTCGCCCCGGCGCCCCTCGGGCACCTTGAAGTCGAAGGCGCAGGCCAGATGCAGGGCCTCAAGCTCGCCCATCCACTGGAACGAGACGTGGCAGTCCGTCCACCGGCTGGCCAGCGACAGGGTGATCTCGTCCTCGTCGGACCGCTCGAAGGCCCAGTCCCGCAGCGCAGCAAGCTGCTCGACGAGATCGACGGGGTTCGCCGGTGCATCGGCTTCGATTTCGATGAGGGCCATGGCCTCGACCTCGCGGCTTGAGGAACGCGACAGAGGGTCGAACGGCACACGCGGCGGTCAGGCCGATTTGGCATGCGCAGCGCGGCGTGCCGATAGAGGGCGGGCGGCCTGCCGGCTGCCAGCCCCGGCGACCCCTCACCCCGTCGTACGCCTGCGATACGACGAAAAGCTGCGAATCGCCATGAAAATCAGTATATCGCCGGTTAATGCGGCGCCGCCACGACAGATTGTAGGCAGTCCACGCTCAGCAATTCCGCAGCCGGCTTATAAGGTTGGCTCAGGGCTGCGTGTCGGAAGACGCCTCGTCCGCCGCCGCCGCCACGCCCAGGCGCGCCTCCAGCGCCGCGACCCGGGCGGCGAGACGCTCGCTCTCCTCCCGCGCTGCGGCAGCGAGATCCTTCACCGCCTCGAATTCCTCGCGCTTCACCAGATCCATGTCGCGCAGGAAGCGCTCGAACTGCGCCTTCATCAGGGTCTCGGCCTCGCGCCGCACTCCCTGGGCGACGCCCGCGGCGTCGTTCACGAGGCGAGCCATCTCATCGAAAATGCGGCCCGTGGTCTGGGTCATAGATCCCTCCGTCCGGCGATCGACGCCGGCTGCCTTAGGTGCAAAGGCGACACGCTGCCTTAAATGGCGAACCCGGCGCCGCCGTGCAAGGCCGCAGGTCCCATCGCCCACCTCCTGCGGCGATCGCGCCGCATGGGCACCGGCGGCGACCCGCCGCCTTGACGCGGCCCCTCCGCTCGCGCCATCTCAGCGCCGGCGCGACCTACCGCGGGATTTCGATGACGGTCCTTGCCCTGCCCCTGCCTGCCATCGCCTTCCCGGCCATCGATCCCATCCTGGTGGAGATCGGCCCCCTGGCCATACGCTGGTATGCGCTGGCTTACATCGTCGGGCTGGTGCTCGGCTGGCTGCTGGCGCGGCGCCTCGCCGCCCGCGATCAGGTGTGGGGCGGCGCCTCGCCCATCACGCCGCAGGACCTCGACGACGTGCTGTTCTGGACCACGCTGGGCGTCATCGTCGGCGGCCGGCTCGGCTACGTGCTGTTCTACAACCCGGCCTATTTCGCCGCCCATCCCGGGGATATCCTGGCGGTGTGGAAGGGCGGCATGTCGTTCCACGGCGGGCTCATGGGCACCATCGTCGCCCTGGTGCTGGTGGCGCGCGCCCGCGCCATACCGGTGCTGTCGCTGTTCGACATCGCCGGCGTGGTGGCGCCCATCGGCCTGTTCTTCGGCCGCATCGCCAACTTCATCAATTCCGAGCTCTGGGGCCGGCCCGCCGACGTGCCGTGGGCGGTGATCTTCCCCAATGGCGGCGGCGTGCCGCGCCACCCCAGCCAGCTCTACGAGGCGACTCTGGAGGGCATCCTCCTGCTCGCCATCATGCTCTGGCTGGTGAAGGCCGGCGGGCTGAGGCGGCCGGGGCTGGCGGCCGGGGTGTTCGGCATCGGCTACGGCCTCGCCCGGATCACCGCGGAATTCTTCCGCGAGCCGGATGTCCAGCTCGGCTACCTCGCCTTCGGCACCACCATGGGCATGTGGCTGTCCTTCCCGCTGGTGCTCGCCGGCTTCGCGCTGATGGTCAATGCCCTCACCCGGCCCGAGCGGACGTGACCACCCCGCTCGCGGCAGAGCTCGCCGCCCTCATCGCCGCCGAGGGGCCGATGCCGGTGAGCCGCTTCATGGCGCTTGCCCTCGGCCATCCCCGCCACGGCTACTACATGACCCGCGACCCGCTGGGCGCGGCCGGCGACTTCACCACCGCCCCCGAGATCAGCCAGATGTTCGGCGAGCTGGTCGGCCTGTGGGCGGTGGCGGCGTGGCAGCAGATGGGCGCGCCGGTGCCCTTCCGGCTGGTGGAGCTGGGTCCCGGCCGCGGCACGCTGATGGCCGATGCACTGCGGGCGGCCCGCCTGGTGCCCGCCTTCGGCGCCGCCCTCAGCCTCCATCTGGTGGAGACGAGCCCGGTGCTGCGGGCGACGCAAGCCCGCACCCTCGCCGCCTCCGGCGCCGCGCCCCATTGCCACGACCGGGTGGAAGAGGTGCCCGACGGGCCGGCCATCGTGCTGGCCAACGAATTCTTCGATGCCCTGCCCATCGACCAGTATGTGCGCCAGGCCGACGGCTGGCACGAGCGCCGGGTGGGGCTCGATGCCGAAGGGGAGCTGGTCTTCGGGCTCGATCCGGCGCCGAGCCGGGTGGCGGCCGCCCTCGCCGCCGCCCATCCGCAGCGCGACGCTCCGGCGGGCGCGGTGCTGGAGCGGATGGAGCCGGGGCCGGCGACCGCCCTGTTCGGGCGGCTGGCCCGCCAGGGCGGCGCCGCGCTGGTCATCGACTACGGCCATCGCGGCGGCTTCGGTGATACCCTCCAGGCCATGGCCCGGCACCATTTCGTCGACCCGCTCGCCCGGCCGGGCGAGGCCGACATCACCGCCCATGTGGATTTCGCCCGCCTCGCCCGCCTGGCGCTGGATGCCGGCCTCACGGCGTTTGGGCCGCTGGACCAAGGCGCGTTCCTGCTGCGCCTCGGCCTCGCCCCGCGGGCGGCGCGGCTGAAGCAGGACGCCGCCCCGGAGGTGCAGGCGGCGGTGGATGCCGCCTTCGCCCGGCTCACCGCCGATACCCCCACCGGCATGGGCCGCCTGTTCAAGGTGCTGGCGGTCGCGTCCCCTGGCCTCATGCCCCCCGCCTTCGACCCCGCCGAGGCCTTTGCCGAGGAGCTCCCGTCGTGAAGATCGAAGCCCCGTCCCTTGCCGCCCTTCCGGGCATCCGCCACGCCTTCTTCACCCGGCGCGGCGGGGTCTCCACCGGGCTGTATGACAGCCTCAACGGCGGCATGGGCTCGGCCGACGATCCTGCCCACGTCGCCGAGAACCGGGCGCGGATGGCGCTGACCCTGGGCCTTGCCGGCGAGGAGCTGCTCGCCTGCTGGCAGGTCCATTCCGCCGACGCGGTGCTGGCCACCCGGCTGTGGACCCGCGACGACGCCCCGAAGGCCGACGCCATCGTCACCGCGACCCCCGGCATCGGCGCCGCCGTCTCCATCGCCGATTGCGGGCCGGTGCTGTTCGCCGACCCCGAGGCGCGGGTGGTGGGCGCCGCCCATGCCGGCTGGAGGGGCGCCTTTGGCGGGATCATCGAGGCCACCGTCGCCCTGATGGAGGCGCAGGGGGCCCGGCGATCGGCCATCCGCGCGGTCATCGGCCCGCTGATCCGCCAGCCGAGCTACGAGGTGGGCGAGGACTTCATCGCCCGCTTCCTCGCCGCCGACCGCAGCTTCGCCCGCTTCTTCGCCCCCGCCGACCGCGCGGGCCACGCCTTGTTCGACCTGCCGGGCTTCATCGCCCTGCGCCTCGCCGAGGCGCGGGTCGGCCATGTGGAGGACCTCGCCCTCGACACCTATGCCGATGCGGCGCGCTTCTACTCTTTCCGGCGCACCACCCACCGCGGCGAGGCGGATTATGGCCGGCTGATCGCCGCCATCACCCTCGCCTGAGAGGGCATGGGCCGGCCCGCGTCAGCCTGCCGCGTGCCGGCTACGGAATCGTTCAGGCTTCCTTAACCTCTCATCTGGACCCGCGCGGCGTTTGCGGTTACCCCTTGGTGGCCATTGCGGGCCGCGAGGGGGGCAGATGCGGGTTGATCAGGCTGAGCAGACGGAGCGTTCCGCCCCCGGCCGCGATGCCGGCTTGCGACAGCCGCGCCGGCGGACCCGCCTTCTCGCCCGGTTCGCCGCGGTCCTCGCCCCCATCCTCCTCCTGCCCCTCGCCGCCTGCCAGACCGACGGCACCGCCGCCGGCGGCGCACGCACCCTGGCCTTCGAATCCATCGACGGGCCGCCGCAGCCCACCTTCGAGAAGCTGGTGGGCGGCCTCTCCAACGAGGCGCAGGCGCGCCGCATGGCGGTGGTTTCGCGCAACCAGAATGCCGCATACCGGGTGAAGGGCTACCTGGCGATGCATGTGGACAAGGGACAGGCCTCCGTGGCCTACACCTGGGATGTGTATGACGCAGAGCGGTCCCGCGTGGTGCGCATTACCGGCGAGGAGCCCGCAGGATCGGTGAAGGGCAAGGCCGGCTGGGCCGCCTGCGATGAGGCCGTGCTCTCGCGCATCGCCGAGAAGTCCATGACAAGCCTCGCAGAAGCTTTCGGCGGCTCGGCCGCGCCGGCGGAAATTCCGGCCGCCGAGCCTCCGGCCAGCGGCGCGGTGGCGGCCGCGGCGGCGCCCGCGGGCGTGCTGTCCTATGCCGCGCAGTGAGCCGGCCACCTTTACAAGCGGCGCCGCGCCTGCCTATCAGAGCCGCCTCTTCCTTGAGGCGTTCCAAGCCGGCCGGAGACTTGAATGTCAGCGGACAACGGTGCCATGAAGCTGGTCGCGGGTAATTCCAACCGCGCGCTTGCCGAGGCCATTGCTTCCTATCTCGCCACTCCCCTCACCAAGGCGGTGGTGCGGCGCTTCGCCGACATGGAGATCTTCGTCGAGATCCAGGAGAACGTGCGCGGCCAGGACGCCTTCGTGGTGCAGTCCACCTCGTTCCCGGCCAACGACCACCTGATGGAGCTGCTGATCATCGTCGATGCCCTGCGCCGGGCCTCGGCGCGGCGCATCACCGCGGTGCTACCCTATTTCGGCTACGCCCGTCAGGATCGCAAACCCGGCCCGCGCACGCCCATCTCCGCCAAGCTGGTGGCCAACCTCATCACCCGCGCCGGCGCCGACCGGGTGATGACGCTCGACCTGCACGCCGGGCAGATCCAGGGCTTCTTCGACATCCCCACCGACAACCTCTATTCGGCCCCGGTGATGGTGCGCGACATCAAGCAGCGCTTCGACCAGTCGAACCTGATGGTGGTGTCGCCGGACGTCGGCGGCGTGGTGCGCGCCCGCGCGCTCGCCAAGCGGATCGACGCCCAGCTCGCCATCGTCGACAAGCGCCGCGAGCGCCCGGGCGAGAGCGAGGTGATGAACGTCATCGGCAATGTCGAGGGCCGGTCCTGCATCCTGGTGGACGACATCGTCGATTCGGGCGGCACCCTGGTGAATGCCGCCGATGCCCTGCTGGCCCGCGGCGCCAAGGAAGTGCACGCCTACATCACCCACGGCGTGCTCTCGGGCGGCGCGGTGGCCCGCATCAGCGCCTCGCGGCTGAAGGAGCTGGTGATCACCGATTCCATCCAGCCCACCGAGGCGGTGCGCGTGGCGCGGAACATCCGCGTCCTCTCCATCGCCACCCTGATGGGCGAGGCGATCGCCCGCACCACCCACGAGGAATCGGTCTCCAGCCTGTTCGACTGAGGGACTGTTTGCAGCCGGCGGCGAGATTTCCGGACCTCGGCGCAAGACATCCCGGCGCCAGGCTGCGCTTCGAGCCGGAGATCCGCGGAACCCGGCGCCGCAACACCCGGTGGCCAGACCCGGCGAGACGACCGGGTCCAACGTTTCAATCGATACGAGCGCCCGGCCGCACCACGCCCGTGCCTACCGCTCCCAGCCGACGACCTGATGGCTGTCGGCCGGCGGCTTCTCCTCGATCACGGCCTCGCCCTCCACCTCGCCGCGGCGCTGCAGCCAGAGCATCAGCAGCCAGCACATGGAGGCCCAGGCCGCCCCCAGCATCCAGCCGCCGAGCACGTCGGTGGGCCAGTGCACGCCGAGATAGATCCGGCTGATGCCGACGATCATGGTCAGCACCGCCGCCATGCTGATGAGGAAGACCTTCACCCGCGCCTGGGCCTGGGTGCGCGCCAGCAGCGCGCCCAGCGTGAGGTAGACCACCGCCGAGAGCATGGCGTGGCCGGAGGGGAAGCTGGCGCTGTAGACCGCCATGCCGTGCGGCACCAGGTCCGGCCGCGGCCGGTCGATGGTGAACTTCAGGATCTGCGACAGGAGCGTGCCGCCCGCCACCGAGATCACCACCAGCAGGGCGGCGTGGCGCTTGCGGGTGAGGAGCAGGAAGAACACCGCCGCCAGCGTCAGCAGGGTCAGTACCGCGGTGCCGCCGAGTGCGGTAAAATCACGCATGCTCTCTTCCACCCAGGCGGGGCCGATGGGGTCGGAGAGATTGGCCGGATCACGCAGGGAGATGAGGATTTCCCGGTCGAGCACGCCGGTCTCGCCGTGAATCACCTCGTCCGCCAGCACCACGAACCCGTAGAGCGCGGTGGCGATGAAGCCGATGACCGCCAAGGTGGCCCGCTCCATCTCGCTCACCGATGCAAGCAGAGGACCGAGGAAAGGGAGGGCTTCGAGCCGCTCGCGGCGGCGCGGATGCTGAAATGTCATGGAACGAGTTTGCCTACCCCCGCCGCGCCGTCAACACGACGCAAGGGAATGGCGGCGACCGGCCCGGCCTCAGCGGTCCTCCCCTTGCCGGAGGGCGGCGCCCTTGCCAAAGGTGGGGGATGAACGCCCGCCTTGAACCCATCGTCCTCTACATCGATGCCGATGCCTGCCCGGTGAAGGCCGAGGCCTACAAGGTCGCGGCCCGCCACGACATCGGGGTCGAGGTGGTCGCCAACAGCCCGATCGCGGTGCCGCGCGAGCCCGGCATCCGCCGGGTGGTGGTGGAAAGCGGGCCGGATGTCGCCGACGACTACATCGCCGAGCGGGCGGGGGGCGGGGTGGGGGTACCCCCCCCCGACGGGCCGGGGCCCCCCCGCTGCGACAGGGCGGGGGCGGAGGTGCCCGCCCCCAAGGGCCCCCCCTTCCCCGCCGATTCGATCGGCCTCGCTCTGGCGACCCGCAACCTGATGGAGGATTTGCGCTCGGCCGGGGCGGTCACCGGCGGGCCGAAGCCCTTTGCCGCCCGCGACCGCTCCGCCTTCCTTTCCGCCCTGGACCTGGCGTTCGTCCGGCTGAAACGGGCCGGATTCCGTACCGGCCTCACCCCGGACTGAAGCGCGAAGACGTCCGTGCGGAGCGCTCCGGCAGCGCCTCGGCCCGCGCGCCACGCGGCATCCCCACCCACGGTTTGCCACGATTGGGCCGCATGGATACCTTACGCGCGCCGGTGCCGGCGTTCGGCACATCATCCTGCGGACCCCATGACCGATATTTTTCACGAGATCGAGGAAGACCTCCGGCGCGAGCGGCTGCGCAAGCTGTGGGACAAGTACGGCATCGTCGTCATCGCCCTGCTGACCCTGCTGGTCGCCGGCACCGCGGCGTGGAGCGGCTATAAGTACTGGCGCCAGCAGCAGGCCGTCGCGGCCAGCACGGCGCTGGCCGATGCGGTCGCCCAGGCCGAGGCCGGCCGTCCCGCCGAGGCCGAGGCCGCGCTCAACGCCCTTGCCGGCGCCGCCCCTGCCGGCTACCGCACCATCGCCCGCTTCAAGGCCGCCACCCTCGCCGCCGGCCGCGACCCGCAGGCCGGGGTCGCCGCCTTCGATACCCTCGCCGCGGATCCGTCGGGGGATCCGGCCGCGCGCGACGTGGCGCGCCTGCGCGCCGGGCTGCTGCTGGTGGATACCGCGCCGCTCGCCGCGGTGGCCCAGCGGGTGGACGCCGTCGCCGATGGCGGCGGGGCGCTCCGCAACTCGGCGCGGGAGATCCTCGCTCTGGCCCAGCTGAAGGCCGGCGATGCCGCCGCGGCCTACAAGAGCGCCACCGCCATCACCGAGGATGCGGAGGCGCCCAACGGCGTGCGCTCGCGAGCCGAGCTGATCCGCCGCCTCACCCAGCCGGCGGCGCCTGCCGCGGGCGGGGCCGCAACCCAGTGAGGACCGTGCCATGACCCGCCGCCAGATCCTGCCTGATCCTCGCCGCGCCGCAGCGCCCGGCCGGCACGGACGCGTCCTGCGCGGCGCGCTGGTGCTCGGGCTGGTGCTGGGACTCGCCGGGTGCGAGTCGCTGGATTCGTTCAACCCGTTCGGCGAAAACAAGAAGCCGCTGCCCGGCACGCGCCAGCAGGTGTTTCCGGAAGGGGTGCCCGGGGTGGACTACACCGCGCGGCCCTCGCAGCCCTCCAATGCCAACGCCCCGGTGGATGCGCTGCCGGCGCAGCGCCCCGCAGGGTCGTCCGGCAACTGATTCCCGCGCGGGGCCCCTGCCGGCCGCCCGACGCCAGCCGAGACCTCCCGTCCCATGAGCTTCACCCTCGCTATCGTCGGCCGTCCGAACGTCGGCAAGTCCACCCTGTTCAACCGGCTGGTGGGCAAGAAGCTCGCGCTGGTGGACGACCGCCCCGGCGTCACCCGCGACCGGCGGGAGGGCGGGGCGCATGTGGGCGACCTCACCTCCCGCATGGTGGACACCGCCGGCCTCGAGGAGGCGGACCCCACCAGCCTTGAAGGCCGGATGCGGGCGCAGACCGAGGCTGCCATCGGCGCCGCCGACGCCATCTTGTTCATGATGGACGCCCGCGCCGGCGTCACCCCCACCGACGCCGCCTTCGCCGCCTTGGTGCGGCGCGCCGGCCGGCCGGTGATCCTCGTCGCCAACAAGAGCGAGGGCCGGGGCGGCGAGGCGGGCGCGCTGGAGGCGTTCGGGCTCGGCCTCGGCACCCCGGTGCCGTTCTCCGCCGAGCACGGCGAGGGCCTCTCCGACCTCTACGACGCCATCTGCGCCGCTCTGCCCGAGGCCACCGCCTTGCCGGAGGAGGAAGACCCCTTCGCCGACGAGGAGGAGCCGGAAGAGGCCACCGACGAAGAGGTCCCCACCGGGCCGAAGCGGCCGATCAAGGTGGCGGTGCTGGGCCGGCCCAACGCCGGCAAGTCCACCCTCATCAACCGCCTTCTGGGCGAGGACCGGCTGCTGACCGGCCCGGAGGCCGGCATCACCCGCGATTCCATCGCGGTCACGATGGAGTACAAGGGCATCCCGCTGGAAATTTTCGACACCGCGGGCCTGCGCAAGCGGGCGCGGATCGAGGACAAGCTGGAGAAGCTCTCCGCCGCCGATGCGCTGCGCGCCATGAAGTTCGCCGAGGTGGTGGTGGTACTCATCGACGCCACCCACCCCTTCGAGGAGCAGGACCTGCGCATCGCCGACCTGGTCGCCCGCGAAGGCCGGGCGGTGGTGATCGGCTACAACAAGACCGACATGGTGCCCCGCGGCGGCCTCGCCACCCGGCTGCGCGAGGAGGCCGACCGGCTGCTGCCGCAGATCAAGGGCATGCCCATCGTGCCGCTCTCCGGGCTCACCGGGCACGGGCTCGACCAATTGGTGAGCGCCATCGCCGCCGCCCACAAGGTGTGGAACCGGCGCGTCGCCACCAATCCGCTCAACCGCTTCCTGCAGCAGGCCACCGACCAGCATCCGCCGCCGGCGGTGTCGGGGCGCCGGCTGACCTTGCGCTACATGACCCAGCCCAAGGCCCGGCCGCCGTCCTTCGTGCTGTTCTGCTCGCGTCCCGAGGCGGTGCCGGAGAGCTATCTGCGCTATCTCTCCAATGGCCTGCGCGAAACCTTCGACCTGCCCGGCGTGCCGATCCGCATCGCCCTGCGGCAGAAGGGCAATCCCTACGCCAAGTAGACGAGCAAGATGCCTCCGGCCCCGGCCTCCGCTCGATGCCGAAGGCGTTGACGCGCAGGCGCCGGGCGGTCTTCACCGATCGGATGGACGCCCAGGCGCGACGCAGGCTCACCAGGAGCCGGGGCGCCTGCCCTCCAGCGCCTCGCACCGGGCCGCAAGCGGTCCTCAGGGACGGGCCCAGCGGCCC
>CALMSN010000117.1 GCA_937872325.1 uncultured Xanthobacter sp.
GCCGCGATCCATGATGGAGCGGCCGCCGATCTTCACCACCTGCAGCCAGGGCAGGAGGCGGATGGGCCGCACCCCGGCCACCGCCTTGGTGAGCTGGCCGTCGAGGAGGGTCTGGCTCGCGAGCGGCGAGGCGACGTGCTTGATGCTGCTGTTCAGGTCAGGCATGGCGGTTCTTCTTCAGCTCGCGGTGATGATGGTGCCCACATGCTCGCCGGCGCGCGCGCGGGTCAGGTTGCCGGGGACGAGGCCGTTGACGACCTGCACCTGGCGGACATGCCGGGCCTGCTTCAGGAGGTCGAGCGCCGGGAACTCGATGATGGAATCATGCAGGCCCTGGGCCTTCATCTCGTCCACCGAGATCTTGGGGATGAACTTGGCATCCTTGGCGGTCTTCGGGTTGGCGGTGTAGAGGCCGTTCTCGTCCTTCACGAAGATCATCGCCTTGCAGCCGAACTGCTCGGCCACCAGGAAGCAGCCGGCATCGGTGCGGTAGGGCGGGATGACGCCTTCGGCCGCCGGCCGCATCCAGATGGAATAAGGCGGCATGCCGCTGAAGACGACGCCCTGCACCTCGGCCAGAAACAGCGGCACCGTCGAGAGGCCGGCATCGCTGACCTTGGAGATGCCGTGCCGGGCGAGGAGCTGGCCCAGCATCTCGGCATTCTGGTCGGCCACCGAGGCGCCGAGCTGGGCGAGCACGCCCGCCGGCAGGTTCAGCTCGGCGGCGATGGAATAAAGGTGCCGCGCCCGGGTGCCGGCGCCGGTGCCGATGAGCAGCTTGTGCGTCCGGCGGGCGGCGACGATCTCCTCCAGCAGCGGGTACACCGCGGCGCGCCCGCGGTCGATGACGCTCTGCCCGCCGATCTTGATCACCGTAGCGTCGGGCAGGATCCGGTAGTCGGCCGCCGCCTCCGTCGCCGCCACAAGTTGCGCGTCGGTCAGGGAGCGTTGTGCAAGGAGCGCATCGAGCTCCGCCGTGGTGCTGGCCATTGGGGTGCCTTTCATCTTCGCGTGTCTTGCTTTTGCTTCGGATGGCTGGATATCGCCGATCCGGATATCATGCAATATGCGTAAATTACGTGTCTTTTACATCGAATGGAAAAAACGACAGGCTTGAGTGCTTTTCGTCACGCTGGCGATCATCGGCGGCAACCGGCCGGTGGGCGGGCAATCAAATCAGTATGTTCTTGAGCGGGTGGTCGCAGCAAGCCTTCCGGAACGTCGCAGGCGGCCGGGCGGCGGCGAATTCCGATCGCCCTGCCTGCCCGATCCGGAAGCGTTCCCGGAGTGGGCGAGCCAAGTATTCCCGCACGCGCGCGCCGGGCCCCCTGCCGGGCGCGCAATGCCCGAGCTCTTGCATCCTTGGTCGAAACCCCCTATCCCCCGGGCGGATTTTTAGGCCCGCCTTGGCGTGCCCGACCGACGAGAGAGATGAGATGGCCAAAGAGAAGTTCAACCGCTCGAAGCCGCACTGCAACATCGGCACGATCGGTCACGTTGATCACGGGAAGACGTCGCTGACTGCGGCGATCACGAAGGTTCTGGCGGAATCTGGCGGTGCGACGTTCACGGCGTACGACCAGATCGACAAGGCTCCGGAAGAGAAGGCGCGCGGGATCACGATCTCGACGGCGCACGTGGAGTACGAGACCAAGGGCCGTCACTACGCCCACGTGGACTGCCCCGGCCACGCCGACTACGTGAAGAACATGATCACCGGCGCGGCGCAGATGGACGGCGCGATCCTGGTGGTTTCGGCGGCGGACGGCCCGATGCCGCAGACCCGCGAGCACATCCTCCTGGCGCGCCAGGTCGGCGTTCCGGCGCTGGTGGTGTTCCTGAACAAGTGCGACATGGTCGACGATCCGGAGCTGCTTGAGCTCGTGGAGATGGAAGTGCGCGAGCTTCTGTCGAAGTACGACTTCCCGGGCGACGACATCCCGATCGTGCGCGGCTCGGCGCTGGTGGCGCTTGAGAACGGCGACCCGGTGCTCGGCAAGGACGCGGTGCTTGAGCTGATGACCCAGGTCGACGCCTACATCCCGCAGCCGGAGCGTCCGATCGACCTGCCGTTCCTGATGCCGATCGAGGACGTGTTCTCGATCTCGGGCCGCGGCACGGTGGTGACCGGCCGCGTGGAGCGCGGGATCATCAAGGTCGGCGAGGAAGTCGAGATCGTGGGCATCCGCCCGACGGTGAAGACCACGGTGACCGGCGTCGAGATGTTCCGCAAGCTTCTGGACCAGGGCCAGGCTGGCGACAACGTTGGCATCCTGCTTCGCGGCACCAAGCGCGAGGACGTGGAGCGTGGCCAGGTGGTGTGCAAGCCGGGTTCGGTGAAGCCGCACACCAAGTTCAAGGCCGAGGCTTACATCCTGACGAAGGAGGAGGGTGGCCGTCACACGCCGTTCTTCACCAACTATCGTCCGCAGTTCTACTTCCGGACCACGGACGTGACCGGGGTGTGCACGCTTCCCGAGGGCACCGAGATGGTGATGCCTGGGGACAACGTGTCGATGGACGTGCACCTGATCGTGCCGATCGCCATGGAGGAGAAGCTGCGCTTCGCCATCCGCGAGGGCGGCCGCACGGTCGGCGCCGGCGTCGTCGCCTCCATCATCGAGTGAGCGATGCGACTGGCCCGTCCGCCACAAGCGCGGAACGGCCATAGGTAGTGAAAGGCAGGCGTCAGCCTGCCTTTCTCATGTCGGGGGGCTCATGCTGCACGGAATCAGGGGTATCGCGACGGCCTTCGCCCTGTGTGGCGGCATGCTCGGCTGCGCCACGCCGGAGCAGGTGGAGGAGGCGAAGGCCCGCAAGGCACAGCAATGGGGCGGCCGCAGCTTCATCAACACCTATCGCTTCGCGGGGCCCATCGCGGCCTATTTCGAGCCGCCCGCACCGGGAGCCAAGGGAGGGCGCCTGGTGGTCTGGGAGGAGGGCCGCAGCGAGGTGGTCCAGGGCGAATGGTGGATTCGCGAAGACTTCCGGCTCTGCGTGAAGCCGAACATCTACTACAAGGAAATGATCGCCTCGTCCCTCGACCGGCTCGCGTGCCTGGAGTTCAAGTCCAGCGCGCTCCAGCACGATCACTTTGCCGGCGATGTCTTCGAGCTGAAGGCGCGGCATCAGGTGCCGCATGTCCTCAGCAAAGCGGACAACGAGAAGTTCGCGATGGTCATGCGCAGTACGCCGTACTACGCTCCCGCCAATGGCGGCTTCTCGGAGGGGCTTTACCCCGCCCACGACAGCGGCCAGAGCGGGCCGATCGAGATCGTGAGCGGCGCCGGCAGCCGCTGATCCAGCCGTGGCGCTGCCGGTGAGATGGCCCCTTTACAGCCGGCGCCGTGCCCTCTACACAACCTCCTCCGATGCGCTGGGTCGTTTCCCGGCGCGCCGGAGTCTACCCTCGGCAATGGCGGCCTCGGCCTCCGGATCGAGGTGTGACCCTAGGAGTGTAGCTCAACTGGTTAGAGCACCGGTCTCCAAAACCGGGGGTTGGGGGTTCGAGTCCCTCCACTCCTGCCATCCATTTTCTGCCATTGATCGCGGTGATTTCTGCGACGCGGCGGCAGGTCGGGTTCGGCAGGGTAGGGCGGCGCGAGCCGCAGCAGCGCGGGGCGACTCGCAGCGCGTGGCGAGGTGCCGGTAGTAAGGCTTGCGGCAGCGGCGACGATGGCGCCGTCCGGCAACGGGGGCGTCCGGGGAGGCCGGCGCCTTCAATCGTGGAGGGTCTTCCGCTCGCACGGGCGCATGGAAAACCCTCCTGGATCTTGATCCGCGTTTTCTTCACGCGAACGGGTATCCAATTCGCTTGAAAACGCTTTAGGAGAGGTGGCGGCCACCGGGCATCCCGCATCGGGTGTCTCAAGGGCCGCCGGAATGGACACATGGCGAAGAACGGTCCCGTCGAATTCTTCCAGCAGGTCCAGGCCGAGACGGCCAAGGTGGTCTGGCCGACCCGGCGCGAGACCATGATCACCACCGTGATGGTGTTCATCATGGTGGTGCTGGCCTCCATCTTCTTCATGGTGGTGGACCAGGTCATCCGCTTCGGCGTTTCGACGCTCCTCACCCTCGGGCATTGAGGCGGACAGGCGAAATGGCGAAGCGCTGGTACATCGTTCACGCATATTCCAACTTCGAGAAGAAGGTGGCCGACTCGATCCGCGAGCAGGCGGGGCAGCGCGGCCTCGAAGACCTGTTCGAGCAGATCCTGGTGCCCACCGAGAAGGTGGTCGAGGTGCGTCGCGGCCGGAAGGTGGATGCCGAGCGCAAGTTCTTCCCCGGCTACGTGCTGGTGAAGATGGACCTCACCGACGAGGCGTTCCATCTGATCAAGAACACGCCGAAGGTCACCGGCTTCCTCGGCGCCGACAACAAGCCCATGCCGATCTCCGAGGCCGAGGCGATGCGGATCCTGCAGCAGGTGCAGGAAGGCATCGAGCGGCCCAAGCCCTCGATCTCGTTCGAGGTGGGCGAGACCGTGAAGGTGGCGGACGGCCCCTTCGCCTCCTTCAACGGCATCGTGGAAGAGGTGGACGAGAGCCGCTCGCGGGTGAAGGTGGCGGTGTCCATCTTCGGTCGCGCCACCCCGGTGGAGCTGGAGTTCGGCCAGGTGGAGAAGGTCTGAGGGCCGTCTCGTCCAGGCGCCGGGGATCTCGGCGTCGTCAGAGTTCGCCCGCTGCGGCCTTTCCTTTCGCGGGAAAGTCCTGTATCGGAGCAGCCCGCATCACGGCTTCGGCTGTGGCGCGGAACACCCGCGGGAGGCATGCCGGTTCGCCAGCCGGAACATCCATGCCGCACCGCGATCCTTGACCAGCGCCGGCCGCATCCAGATGCGAGCACCGGCGCGTTCGGCGTTTGCGGCCGGCAGCCGCGGGCGCCTCGGATATGATCCATGGCGAAGAAGATTACCGGTTACGTCAAGCTGCAGGTGCCTGCCGGCAGCGCCAATCCGGCCCCGCCCATCGGCCCGGCCCTCGGCCAGCGCGGCCTGAACATCATGGAATTCTGCAAGGCGTTCAATGCCCAGACGGCGCAGCTCGAAAAGGGCATGCCGATTCCGGTGGTGATCACCGCCTACCAGGACCGCTCCTTCACCTTCGAGCTGAAGACCCCGCCGGTCTCCTACTTCCTGAAGAAGGCCGCCGGTCTCGAGACCAAGAAGAAGCCCGGCTCCGGCTCGAAGACGCCCGGCAAGGGCACCTTCGTCGGCAACGTCACGCGGGCCCAGCTCGCCGAGATCGCCGAGAAGAAGATGAAGGATCTGAACTGCGACACCGTTGAGGCCGCCGTCCAGATGATCGAAGGTTCGGCCCGGTCCATGGGCCTTCAGGTTCAGGGGTGAGCGTCATGGCGAAGGAAGGCAAGCGCATCCGCGCCGCGAACGAGGGCATCGATCGCACCAAGCTCTACGGCCTCGACGAGGCCATCGAACTCCTGCAGGCGCGCACCACCGCCAAGTTCGACGAGACCATCGAGGTCGCGCTGAACCTCGGCGTCGACCCGCGCCACGCCGACCAGATGGTCCGTGGCGTGTGCAACCTGCCGAACGGCTCCGGCCGGACGGTGCGGGTGGCGGTGTTCGCCCGCGGCGCCAAGGCCGACGAGGCCAAGGCGGCGGGCGCCGACATCGTCGGTGCCGAAGACCTGCTGGAGACCATCCAGAAGGGCACCATCGAGTTCGACCGCTGCATCGCCACCCCGGACCTGATGCCGCTGGTCGGCCGCCTCGGCAAGATCCTCGGCCCGCGCGGCCTGATGCCGAACCCGAAGGTCGGCACCGTCACCATGGACGTGAAGGGTGCCGTGGGCGCCGCCAAGGGCGGCGCCGTGGAGTTCCGCGTCGAGAAGGCGGGCATCATCCACGCTGGCATCGGCAAGGCCTCCTTCCCGAAGGAGAAGCTGGCTGAGAACATCCGCGCCTTTGCTGACGCGGTGGTGAAGGCCAAGCCGACCGGCGCCAAGGGCACCTATGTCCAGCGGGTGGCGGTCTCCTCCACCATGGGCCCGGGCATCAAGGTGGAGCCGGGTACCGTCCTGTCGGCCTGAGCCGGTTTCGATCGGGGCGCTTCGTTTGCGGAGCGCCCTGTTCGCCGCGCGTCAAGCAAAAAGTGCGCCTTTGGGCGTGACAAGACGGTTGCGCTGCATTATATGGGCAGTTTCCTGCGCGGCTTGCCCGCGCGGGGTGTCATCCAAGCTTTCGCCCCTGACCGGGTGGAAGGGTCGGGAGGGTTCGCCCGCCCGGCCTGATCGTTTGTTCCGGCGTTGCCGGGAGGGGCCGCTTCGCGTGCCCGTCCAATCGGCAGGGACAGACGGAAGTCCTGTCCGAGACTGCGAGGTGCCGTCGGGCCTTTGGTCCGCGGCGTAATTCCCGCCATCCGCTCCTTTCGGGGCGGCCTCTGGGGAGCCCGCACAGACGGGGAAGACCGGAATTTCGATCCCGTCCCGGCGGCAAGCCGGACGGGGCAAGATCGGTTCGAACCAGCGCCTTGCGTTCCTGTCCGGCCTTCGGGTCCGGCGCGGATCCGGGGGGACAGGGCATGTAAGCGCCGCTTCGGGCGGCCGGCATGTCGATAAGGCAGTCCGGCCGCGCGCGGCGGCAAGGCGCAACCGGCGGAACGAGGCCCGCAAGGGCATCCTCCGCCACAGGCTTAAAGAGAGCCAGACGTGGATCGAGCGGAAAAACAAGAGCTCGTCACGACGCTCACGGACGTTTTCAAGGCGACGTCCGTCGTCGTGGTCGCCCACTATTCCGGCCTCACCGTGGCCCAGATGTCGAAACTTCGTCGACAGATGAAGGCCGAAGGTGCGTCCGTGAAGGTGGCCAAGAACCGCCTCGCCAGGATCGCTCTTCAAGGCTCGGATGCCGAACACCTCGGGCCCCTGCTCAAGGGGCCGACCCTGATCGCCTATTCCAGCGATCCGGTGGCGGCGCCGAAGGTTGCCGTCGACTTTGCCAAGGCGAACGACAAGTTCGTGATCCTCGGCGGGGCGATGGGCAAGACGGCTCTCAACGTGGACGGCGTGAAGGCGCTGGCCACCCTGCCGTCTCTCGACGAACTGCGTGCAAAGCTTATCGGCCTCATCCAGGCCCCGGCGACCAAGATCGCCCAGCTTTCCACCGCGCCGGCGGCCAAGCTCGCCCGCGTGTTCGCGGCCTATGCCGAGAAGGACGAAGCCGCTTGAGGCGGTGATCTCGCAAATCTCGAAATCGAACCTATCTTGAGGAAATCAACATGGCTGACCTGACCAAGCTCGTCGACGAGCTTTCCGCCCTCACCGTTCTCGAGGCCGCCGAGCTGGCGAAGCTCCTCGAGGAGAAGTGGGGCGTTTCCGCTGCTGCCGCGGTTGCGGTTGCGGCTGCCCCGGGCGGCGCCGCCGCTGCCCCGGTGGAAGAGCAGACCGAGTTCACTGTTCTCCTCGCCGCCGCCGGCGAGAAGAAGATCGAGGTCATCAAGGAAGTCCGCGCCATCACCGGCCTGGGCCTCAAGGAAGCCAAGGACCTGGTCGAAGGCGCGCCGAAGCCCGTCAAGGAAGGCGTGACCAAGGACGAGGCCGAGAAGCTCAAGGCCCAGCTCGAGAAGGCTGGCGCCAAGGTCGAGCTCAAGTGAGCTTTTGAACGCGCGCCCCGGAGCGATCCGGGGCGTCGTCATCGCCGCCGCATCCGGCTCACCGGGGCGGCGGTGCTTCCGCGACGGTTCTCCCGGCGGCCCTGAGGCGACAAGCCTCGCGGCCCCCGGGTGAGCCGTCATGGTGCTGATGGGCAGGCGTGGCGAGATGGCGCCGCGCGTGCCCTGCGGTCCATGGCGGGCAGGTAGTCCGGCGCCTTCTGGCGCGAGGTCGGCAAGCGGGCAGCGGGCATTTCCGCGCACCTTCGGGTTCGCGGGACCTCAGGACGGACGTGAGGATCGGAGCAAGGATCGACATGGCGCAGACGTTCACCGGTCGCAAGCGGATCCGCAAGTTCTTCGGCAAGATCAAGGAAGTGGCGGAGATGCCGAACCTCATCGAGGTTCAGAAGGCGTCCTACGACCAGTTCCTGCAGATCGAGGAGCCGAAGGGCGGCCGCGACGACGATGGCCTGCAGGCGGTGTTCAAGTCGGTGTTCCCGATCTCGGACTTCTCCGGCGCGGCCATGCTGGAGTTCGTGCGCTACGAGTTCGAGCCGCCGAAGTACGACGTGGACGAGTGCCGCCAGCGCGGCATGACCTTCGCCGCCCCGCTCAAGGTGACGCTCCGCCTCATCGTGTTCGATGTGGATCCCGATACCGGCGCCAAGTCGGTGAAGGACATCAAGGAGCAGGACGTCTACACCGGCGATATCCCGCTGATGACCATGAACGGCACGTTCATCGTCAACGGCACGGAGCGCGTCATCGTCTCGCAGATGCACCGCTCGCCGGGCGTCTTCTTCGACCATGACAAGGGCAAGACCCACTCCTCGGGCAAGCTGCTGTTCGCCGCCCGCATCATCCCCTATCGCGGGTCCTGGCTCGACATCGAGTTCGACGCCAAGGACATCGTGTACGCCCGCATCGACCGGCGCCGGAAGATCCCGGTGACGAGCCTGCTCTATGCGCTCGGCCTCGACAACGAGGAAATCCTCGACACCTTCTACGAGCAGATCACCTACGCCCGGGCCAAGGACGGCTGGCGGATGCCGTTCGATCCCAAGCGGATGAAGGGCTACAAGGCGGTCTCCGACCTGGTGGACGCCGACACCGGCGAGATCGTGCTGGAGGCCGGCAAGAAGCTGACCGTGCGCGCCGCCCGCCAGCTCGCCGAGAAGGGCCTCAAGGCGCTCAAGATCTCCGACGAGGAGATGGTGGGCCAGTACATCGCCGAGGACCTCGTCGACCTCAAGACCGGCGAGATTCACGTCGAGGCTGGCGACGAAATCACCGAGAAGATGCTGAAGCTGCTCGAGGAGACCGGGTATAACGAGATCCCGATCCTCGACATCGATCACGTCAACACCGGCGCCTACATCCGCAACACCCTGGTGGCGGACAAGAACGTCACCCGCGAGGACGCGCTGTTCGACATCTACCGGGTGATGCGCCCCGGCGAGCCGCCGACCCTCGACAGCGCGTCGGCCATGTTCCACTCGCTGTTCTTCGATCCCGAGCGCTACGACCTCTCCGCGGTCGGCCGGGTGAAGATGAACATGCGCCTGGACCTCGACTGCCCGGACACCGTCCGCGTGCTGCGCCGGGAGGACATCCTCTCGGTCATCAAGACCCTGGTGGAGCTGCGCGACGGCAAGGGCGAGATCGACGACATCGACCATCTCGGCAACCGCCGGGTGCGCTCGGTCGGCGAGCTGATGGAGAACCAGTACCGGGTCGGCCTGCTGCGCATGGAGCGCGCCATCAAGGAGCGCATGTCGTCGGTCGACATCGATACCGTGATGCCGCAGGACCTGATCAACGCCAAGCCGGTGGCGGCGGCGGTGCGCGAGTTCTTCGGCTCCTCGCAGCTCTCGCAGTTCATGGACCAGACCAACCCGCTCTCCGAGATCACCCACAAGCGCCGCCTCTCGGCGCTTGGCCCGGGCGGCCTCACCCGTGAGCGGGCGGGCTTCGAGGTGCGCGACGTGCACCCGACCCATTACGGCCGCATCTGCCCCATCGAGACGCCGGAAGGCCCGAACATCGGCCTCATCAACTCTCTGGCGACCTTCGCCCGGGTGAACAAGTACGGCTTCATCGAGGCGCCCTATCGCCGGGTGGTGGACACCAAGGTCACCGACGAGGTCGTCTACCTCTCCGCCATGGAGGAGGGGAAGTATTACGTCGCGCAGGCCAACATCCCGCTCGACAAGGACGGCCGGTTCGAAGAGGACCTCGTGGTCTGCCGCCATGCTGGCGACGTGCTGCTGGTCACCCCGGACCGCGTCGACTTCATGGACGTGTCGCCCAAGCAGCTGGTGTCGGTCGCCGCGGCGCTGATCCCGTTCCTTGAGAACGACGACGCCAACCGCGCGCTGATGGGCTCCAACATGCAGCGCCAGGCGGTGCCGCTGGTGCGCTCGCAGGCGCCCCTCGTGGGCACCGGCATGGAGGCGGTGGTCGCCCGCGATTCCCGCGCCGCCATCGCCGCCCGCCGCACCGGCGGCATCGACCAGGTGGACGCCACCCGTATCGTCATCCGCGCCACGGAAGAGGCCGATCCGTCCAAGTCGGGCGTCGACATCTACCGGCTGATGAAGTTCCAGCGGTCCAACCAGTCCACCTGCATCAACCAGCGTCCGCTGGTGCGCGTGGGTGACGCGGTGAAGAAGGGCGACATCATCGCCGACGGCCCGTCCACCGAGCTCGGCGAGCTGGCGCTCGGCCGCAACGTGCTGGTCGCCTTCATGCCGTGGAACGGCTACAACTTCGAGGACTCGATCCTGCTCTCGGAGAACATCGTCAAGGAGGACGTGTTCACCTCGATCCACATCGAGGAATTCGAGTGCATGGCCCGCGACACCAAGCTGGGCCCGGAGGAAATCACCCGCGACATTCCCAACGTCTCGGAAGAGGCGCTGAAGAATCTCGACGAGGCGGGCATCGTCTATATCGGCGCGGAAGTCCACGCCGGCGACATCCTGGTGGGCAAGATCACCCCCAAGGGCGAGAGCCCGATGACGCCGGAAGAAAAGCTGCTGCGCGCCATCTTCGGCGAGAAGGCCGCCGACGTGCGCGACACCTCGCTGCGCCTGCCGCCGGGCACCACGGGCACCATCGTCGAGGTGCGCGTGTTCAACCGGCACGGCGTCGACAAGGACGAGCGCGCGCTGGCCATCGAGCGCGAGGAGATCGAGCGCCTCGCCAAGGACCGCGACGACGAGCAGGCCATCCTGGACCGCAACGTCTATGGCCGCCTGATCGAGATCCTCGACGGCAAGACTGCTATCGCCGGCCCCAAGGGCTTCAGGAAGGAGACCGTGGTCAGCCGCGAGATCCTGCAGGACTACCCGCGCTCGCAGTGGTGGCTGTTCGCTGTGGCGGACGACGCCATCATGAGCGAGCTGGAGGCGATCCGCGCCCAGTACGACGACTCGAAGAAGCGGCTCGAGCAGCGCTTCCTCGACAAGGTCGAGAAGCTGCAGCGCGGCGACGAGCTGCCGCCCGGCGTGATGAAGATGGT
>CALMSN010000118.1 GCA_937872325.1 uncultured Xanthobacter sp.
TCGTAGCCGGCATTGTCCTTGCGCAGCAGGCGCATGAGGTCGAGCACGGTGCCGTCGGCCAGCGGCGGCGAGCGGCTTCTCCATCAGCGGGGGTCGTGAGCCCGACTGTCAGCATACGGGTGATGCCGAAGCGGGCGGCGAGCCAGCCGCCGATGAAGTTCGCCCCGATGCCCGCCGCCTCGTAGAGCAAGAACAGGAAGGCGAGGGTGAAGGGCGAGTAGCCGAGCTTGAAGAAGGTGAACAGCACCAGCATGCGCAAGGCGCCGTCGGTCAGCGTGAAGCCCCAATAGGCCGCGGTGACGATGGCGTAGTTGCGCAGGCCCGCGGAGGATGACGCCGCCATCTCACAGCCCCACGCGTTCGAGGTGGCAGGCCAGATCGACCATGCGGCAGGCATAGCCCATCTCGTTGTCGTACCAGGCATAGACCTTGAGCAAGGTGCCGTCGGTGACGAGGGTGGACGGCCCATCAACGATTGCGGAGCGGGTGTCGCGGGCGTAGTCCGCCGACACCAAAGGGCGCGGCTCGAAGCCGAGGATACCGTTGAGCGCACCCGCGGCGGCCTTGGCGAACAACGCGTTCACCTCGTCCGCCGTGGTCTCGCGGTTGAGCTCGAACACGCAGTCGGTGAGCGAGGCGTTGAGCACCGGGGCGCGCACCGCATGGCCGTTCAGCTTGCCCTTCAGCTCGGGATAGATGAGGGCGATGGCGGTGGCGCTGCCGGTGGTAGTAGGCTGCAGCGAGAGCATGGCCGAGCGGGCGCGGCGCAGGTCCTTGTGGGGCGCGTCCACCACCACGTTGGTGTTGGTGGGATCGTGGATGGTGGTGATCTGGCCGTGGCGGATGCCGATGGCCTCGTGCACCACCTTCACCACCGGGGCGAGGCAGTTGGTGGTGCAGGAGGCAGCGGTGACGATGGGATGCGTCTCTCGGTCGTAGAGCTGCTCGTTCACCCCCACCACAACGTTCAGCACGGACGGGTCTTTCACCGGCGCGGCGACGATTACGCGCTTGGCGCCGCGCTTCAGGTGACCTTCGAGCACGGCGGGGGTGAGAAACTTGCCGGTGGACTCCAGTACGAGGTCCACGCCGAGATCGCCCCAGGGGATATCGCCCGGCGTCGCGTGAGAGGAGAAAGACAAGCTCTTCTCGCCGATGCGCACACTATCCGCGCCCTCGGCTGCGATGGGCGCACGCCAGCGCCCCTGTACGCTGTCGAATTCGAGGAGATGGGCGATGGCTTCCGCCCCACCCTTGATCTCGTTGAGATGAACGATCTCGAGCCGGTTGTTGCCGCGCGGATCATTGTCCGGGCGGTAGGCCGCCCCCATGGCCGCGCGAAGCGAAAGCCGTCCAATGCGGCCGAGGCCGTTGATCCCTACTCTCATGGCACCGTCATCCTCGCAAACTTTGAAAAGGTGCGGCGTTGCCGCGATGATCTCAGGCTTTGGTGCGGTCGCCGGCGTCCGTCACCCTCACGCCGCCGGCTTCGTACCAGTCCTTGGTATGGTTCACGATCCACACCACCGAGAGCATCACCGGAACCTCGATGAGCCCCCCCACCCGGGTGGCGAGAGCCGCGCCGGACTCGAAGCCGAACAGGCTGATGGCCGCCGCCACCGCCAGCTCGAAGAAATTGGAGGCCCCAATGAGGGCAGAGGGGCCGGCCACGCAGTGGGCTTCGCCGGACAGCCGGTTCAGGAGATAGGCAAGGCCCGAGTTGAAATAGACCTGGATCAAGATCGGCACGGCCAGCAGCGCAATCACCAGCGGCTGGGCGAGGATCTGCTCGCCCTGGAAGGCGAACAGCAGCACCAGGGTGGCGAGCAGCGCCACCAGGGAGAGCGGCTGGAGCACGCCGAGCAGGCGATCGAGCCCGGCCTGTCCACCGGTCGCCAGGATGCGCCCGCGGAGGAGCTGCGCCGCGATCACCGGGACGACGATGTAGAGCATCACCGACAGGAAGAGTGTGTCCCACGGCACGGTGATGGAGGAGAGCCCGAGCAACAGCCCCACGACGGGCGCGAAGGCGACGATCATGATGGCGTCGTTCAGCGCCACCTGGGACAAGGTAAAGTGGGGCTCACCCTTGGTGAGATTTGACCAGACGAACACCATGGCCGTGCAGGGCGCCGCCGCCAGAAGGATGAGGCCGGCGATATAGCTGTCGATCTGGTCGGCTGGCAGGTAGGGTCGGAACAGATAGCCGATGAACAGCCAGCCGAGGAACGCCATGGAGAACGGCTTCACCGCCCAGTTCACCAGCAGCGTCACCGAGATTCCGCGCCAGTGCCGGCCGACCTCCTTGAGCGCGGCAAAGTCGATCTTGACCAGCATGGGCACGATCATCAGCCATATGAGGATGGCTACCGGCAGGTTGACCCGCGCCACTTCCAGCGCCCCGATGGTCTGGAACACGGACGGCGCCAGCGCGCCAAGCGCGACGCCGGCGAT
>CALMSN010000119.1 GCA_937872325.1 uncultured Xanthobacter sp.
CCTCATTTCCAGGAAAGACATTCATGAGCGAGCAGAACCCCTTCGGCGGGAGCATCGTCCATCTGACCCCGGCCGAGGTGAACCAGGGCCTGGCCGACGGCACCATCCTTCTCGTCGACGTGCGCGAGCCGAACGAGATCCAGGCCGAGCGAATCCCCGGTGCGGAGGTTCTACCCCTCAGCCGATTCGATCCCTTCGCGTTGCCGGATCCCCAGGGCAAGCGCCTCGTCTTCTCCTGCCGCTCGGGCCAGCGCTCGCAGCAGGCGGCGGCGGTAGCCCAGAAAGTGGGCCTGCCCTATGAGGAGCACATGAAGGGCGGCATCCTCGCCTGGAAGGCGGCAGGCTACGAGGTCGAGCGCGGCTGAGGGGCGTTCCCCGATCGGCCTTTGCCGGATGAGGCGGGATGGAGGCTGTCGGCCTGAGAGCTTCTGACAAAACCTCGTAGCGCCGGCCGACCGAGCCTTTCGGCCACCTGCGGCGTTGCCGATCCTGGCCGGTGCTGGCGGCATCGACTGCGGCCCGCGCCTGGGTGGCGGACCAAAATCCCTCGCTCACCCTCCGCCAAGAGGTTTTGTCAGGAGCGCCAAGTCCGCCATCCATGCCGGACGGGGTCCACCCGAGCGCCCCACAATCCCCGCCGCAGGTCGGCGAGGCCGGTGTCCTGCGGGATCAGGCGGTTGGCGCCGGCGGGCGCGCGGCGAGGGGGAAGGTGAGGCAGGTGCGCAGGCCCTTTTCGCGCGGCTCCACCACCGGGCTGGTTCCGAGCTTCGTGGCCATCGCCCGGACGATGCGGTTGCCAAGCCCCGAGGCGGGAATCCCGTCGTCCGCGACGAGGCCGACGCCGTCGTCCTCCACCGCGAACTCCACCCGCTCTCCGGCCTGCCGCAACACCACCCGCACCGGGCCGCTGCCGCCGGGATAGGCGTATTTCGAGGCGTTGATCACCAGCTCGGTGGCGATGATGCCGACCGCCACCGCCCGATCCGGATCGATCTGGATCGGATCGGCGACGAAGCTGATGGCGACCCCCACCTGGCCGGTCCGCGAGGAGAGCTGCAGGTCCTCCAGCAGGGTCTCCAGATACTGGTCGAGCGCGACGGTCGAGATATGCTCGGAGGTGTAAAGGCGCCGGTGCACCTGGGCCACCGCCGCCACCCGGCTGCGGGCGGAGCTGAGCGCCTCCTTCACCGGCGCGCTGTCGGTGGCGCCGGCCTGCACGCTGAGCAGCGACACGATGATCTGCAGCGAGTTGCCGACCCGGTGATTCATCTCCCGCAGCAGCAGGGCCCGCTCGGCGGCGAGCGCCTCGAAGCGGTCGCGGGCGGCACGGATCTCCTCCTGGGCGGCGGCATGGGCCCGGCGCATCCGTACCTGGGTCACCGCGGTATCGAAGGCGGCCCGCAGCAGCTCGACGAAATCGGTGTGGATGTCCTTGACCACGTAGTCCACCGCACCGGCCTTGAGGGCGGCCACCGCGACGCTGCTCTCCTGGGTGCCGGTGACGTAGACCACCGGCGGCGCGTCGGGCAGGTCGTGCATGGCGGTGAGGGTGGAATGGCCGGGCATGTAGTGGTCGAGCGCGACGACGTCGAACGTCCCGGCAGCCAGCCGCTGGAGCCCCTCGGCGCCGGAGGTGGCGGTGGTCACCTCGTAGCCGAGCCGGCCGAACTGGCGCTGCACCAGCCGGCACAGGCCCGGATCGTCATCCACATAGAGAACCCGCACCGGCACCGCCGCTGCGGTGCCGCCCTGGGCGCGCATCAGGCCGTCCGGCGCCGCCGCGGCGACGCTCTCGGGCTGCGCCGCGGCAGCCTCGCCGCAGCTGACGGAGTGTTCGGTGGCGAAGGCGCTCATGAGGCCTCCGGAACCTGGATCACGAGGAAGAACAGCCCGAGCTGCCGGATCGCATTGGCGAAGTTCTCGTAGTTCACCGGCTTGGTGACATAGACGTTGGCGCCGAGCTCGTAGCAGCGCTGGACTTCCGTCTTGTCGTCGGTGGTGGTGAGAACGACGACCGGGCAGCGCCGCAGGTGCTCGTTCTGCTTGATGCGGGCGAGGATCTCCACGCCCGTCATGTCGGGCAGGTTGAGGTCGAGCAGGATGAGCAGGGCGCGGCCGGCATTGACCGCCCCGGTGCCGTCCGGCCCGAACAGGAAGCTGACGGCGCTGGTGCCGTCGGTGAAGGGCAGGATATCGTTGAGAACCCCGGCACGACGGATGTTTTTCTCGATCAGCCGGGCATGGCCTTCATCATCCTCGATCATGACGACGGTCACGTGGTTGCTCATCGTTCTTGCATCCTGTCGAGTGTGGGCAGGCGCAGCGGCAGCGTCACCTTGAATGTGCTGCCCTCGCCGAGCCGGGACTCCAGCGAGATCACCCCGCCCATGCGTCGCACCAGGGCGCGCACATGGGCAAGGCCGATGCCCTCGCCGGGACGATCCTGGCGGCCGGACCTGCGGAACAGCTCGAACACCCGGCCGCGATCCTTCTCATCGATGCCGCGTCCGTTGTCGGCGACGGAGAATGTCACGAAGCCGGGCGTGGTCGCCGCGGAAATCTCGATCCGGCCGGCAACGCCGTCCTTCATGTACTTTACCGCATTGTCGATGAGGTTGGTGAAAATCTGCTCCAGCGCCAGCCGGTCGGAGGTCAGGCGGGGCAGGACGCCGATGGTGATCCGGGCGTCGCGCGCCATCAGCTGGTGGGCCATGCTGGCGGCGATCTGCTCCACCAGGGTGCCCATGTCCACCTCCTCCACGGCAAAGGATTTGCGGCCCTCGCGGGAGAGCGTGAGGATGGCGTGGATCAGGCGATCCATCTTGTTGGTGGAGGCCTTGATGAAGCCCAGCGCCTCCTCGAAATCCGCCTTCATGGCGAGGTCGGCGGGGCTCTCCGGCGCTCCGGCGCTCTCGCGCAGGGCGGCCAGGCGGGTGAAGATGTCGCCGCGCAGGGCGTCCAGCTCGCTGGTGAAGCCCATGATGTTCACCAGCGGCGAGCGCAGGTCGTGGCTGACGATGTAGGCGAAGCCCTGGATCTCGTCATTGGCCTCCTTCAGGTCGGTGGTGCGCTCGGCCACCCGCTGCTCCAGGCCGAGATTGACGCTCTCCAGCTCCCGCTGGGCGGTGCGCAGGCCGGTGGTGCTGTGCCGGGCAAGGCCGATGGCGAGCGCCGCCAGCCCCAGGACCGCCGGCACCCCGGCCGCGTTCACCAGCATCAGCCAGTAGCCCGAGGCCCGCGACGAGGCGAGGTAGGATTGCAGCGCCTGGTCCTCCTCGCGCTTGATTCGCACCAGCCCGTCCACCAGCTGGCGCTGGATCTCCTCGCCGACGTTGCCCTTGACGATGGCCAGCGCCTCTTCGATCCGGCCGGCCCTCTGCAAGGCAAGGGTCTCGTCCAGCTCGGCCATCTTCTGCTCGGCCAGCGGCCGCAGCGCCGTCACCTGGGCCAC
This sequence comes from uncultured Xanthobacter sp., assembly GCA_937872325.1. Classification (GTDB taxonomy): domain Bacteria; phylum Pseudomonadota; class Alphaproteobacteria; order Rhizobiales; family Xanthobacteraceae; genus Xanthobacter. Next base: position 3,452 of record CALMSN010000119.1, read on the forward strand.
CCGCTGCGGCTCGGCCTCCACGAGTTGCATCAGCGAGGCGAAGGCCGGGCCCACGGCCGCCCTGGAGACATCGTAATTGTAGATGTAGCGCGGGTCCGAGGTGAGCAGGTAGCCCCGCTGGCCGCTCTCGGCCCGGCGGGTGAGGATCTGGATCTGCGAGACCGCGTTCATGATCTGCAGGCTGCGGGTGACGCGCCGGGCGTCGTCCTGGGCCTGCTTGATCAGCAGCACCGAAAGCAGCGATATCGCCACCAGCAGCGCAAATCCCAGCATCAGGATCATGAACTGGCGGGAAAAGCGCTGCCGGGGCAAGGTCGGCGCGGCTTCGGCCGCCAGGGACGTGGAATGCGTCAATCTCGATCTCACCTTGCTGGGCTCATGAAGCCGGCGATACGCTGCGCGCGATGGCGGTACCGCGCATGCGCAGGCGAAAACCCTTGGCGGCAGCGGTTGGTTCCACCGCCGTCTTGAAGGTCCGCGCATTGATGACTATGGGGTGACATGACTTCCGGAACCCCCTCATCCCCCGCCGTCGAGGACGCCCCCGGCGAGGCCGATCTCTATCTGCGCGCCCATGGGCTGCCGGACATCGTCGAGGTCCTCCTGCCAGATACCAGCGGCGTGCTGCGGGGGAAATGGCTCCCCGGCACCGCCATCGACAAGGTCTGGACCCAGGGCGTCGCGATCCCGCTCTCCATCTTCGGGCTGGATATCTGGGGTCGCGAGGTGGAGGAGACCGAGATCCACCTCGAGACCGGGGACAAGGACGGCCTGTGCTGGCCGGTGCCGGGCACCCTGAAGCCGGTGCCGTGGTCGCCGCGGCCGGCGGCGCAGGTGCTCGTCACCATGTTCGAGCCCGACGGCACGGCGCGCGGGACGCCCTGGCGCCTCGATCCGCGCCAGCAGCTGGCGGCGATCGTCGCCCGGCTGGCGGCGCGGGGCCTTTTTCCGTGCGTCGCCTTCGAGCTGGAATTCTACCTGATGAAGCCGGCGCCCCCCGGCCAGCCGCCCGAGCCGGTGTTCCCGGCGGTCGGCGAGGCCCGGCAGAACATGTATTCCATGTCCGACCTCGACGCCTTCGCCCCGCTCCTGCACGACATGCGCGGCGCCTGCGCCGCCCAGGGTCTGCCGGCCGATACCGTCATCTCCGAGGCGGCGCCCGGCCAGTACGAGATCAACCTCTATCATCGCGCCGATGCCATGGCGGCGGCCGACGACGCCATCCTGCTGCGCCGGCTGATCGACGGCGTGGCCCGCGCCCACGGCCTGCGCGCCACCTTCATGGCCAAGCCGCTCGCCGACTTCGCCGGCAACGGCATGCATGTGCATGTGAGCCTGCTCGACGCCGGGGGCGAAAACCTGTTCGCGCAAGGGGCGGCGGGTGATGCGCTGCTGCGCCATGCGGCCGGGGGCCTGCTCGCCACCATGGCCGACGCCACCTTGCTGTTCGTGCCCAGCTACAACGGCTATCGCCGCCTCGTTCCGGGCAGCTACGCCCCGGTCTCGGTGACCTGGGGCTTCGACAACCGCTCGGTGGCGGTGCGGGTGCCCAACGGGCCGCCGGCGGCGCGCCGGCTGGAGCATCGCATCGCCGGGGCGGAGGCGCATCCGCATCTGGTGCTGGCGGCGATTCTCGCCGGCATGCTGGAGGGGATCGAGAAGGAAATCGAGCCGCCTGCGCCGGTGGCCGGCAATGCCTACGACGCCGCCGCGCCGCGACTCTCGCCCTCGATGGCCGAGGCGGTGGCCCGGTTTTCCAGCTCCGATTTCATCGCCGCCGCCTTCGGTGCGGAATACCGGCGGGTCTACGCAGTGATGAAGGCGCAGGAGCTCGCCGCCTTCACCCGCGCCATCCTGCCGCTGGAATACGACACCTATCTGTGAACGCCGGACGATTTTCGCAGCGGTTTCCTGTTGAAGGGGAGGTATGCGACGCAATACGCTTCGGCGATGCGGGGCAGGAGCGCGCCTCGCGCCACAGGAGAATGCCGATGCGCCGTCTTTTCGCTGCGTCGCTTTTGGGTGCCGCACTTGCCTTTTCCGGGGCCGCGCACGCCCAGGAGAAGGTGGTGAACGTCTTCAACTGGTCGGACTATATCGATCCCACCGTCCTCGAAGACTTCACAAAGGAGACCGGCATCAAGGTTCGCTACGACGTCTTCGACAGCAACGAGGTGCTGGAGACAAAGCTGCTGGCTGGTCGAACGGGCTACGACGTGGTGGTGCCGTCGGGATCGTTCCTGCAGCGCCAGATCAAGGCGGGCGTGTTCATCCTTCTCGACAAGGCCAAGCTGCCGAACCTGCAATATGTCTGGCCGGAGGTCGTGAACCGGCTTGCGATCTACGACCCCGGCAACGCCCACGCCGTGAACTACATGTGGGGCACCACCGGCATTGGCTACAATGTCGACCAGGTGCAGAAGCGGCTCGGTGTCATTCCCATGAACACCTGGGACATCGTCTTCAAGCCGGAGATCCTCTCCAAGCTCAAGGATTGCGGCGTCTACATGCTGGACGGCCCGGAGGAGGTCATTCCCTCCGCCATGAAGTATCTGGGCCTTGATCCCGATTCGAAGAATCCCGAAGACATCGCCAAAGCCGGCGAATTGCTGATGCCGATTCGACCGTTCATCAAGAAGTTCGATTCCTCGGGCTATATCAATGCGCTGGCGCGCGGTGACATCTGCCTCGCGGTGGGCTGGTCCGGGGACGTCTTCCAGGCCAAGATCCGCGCGGACGAGGCTGCGAAGAAGACCAAGAAGCCGCCGGTGAACGTCGCCTACGCCATCCCCCGCGAGGGCGCGTTGATGTGGTTCGACAACTTCGCCATCCCGAAGGATGCGAAGAATATCGACAATGCCCTGACCTTCATCAACTACATGATGCGTCCGGAAGTTGCCGCCAAGAACTCGAACTTCATCTCCTACGCGAACGGCAACCTGGCGTCGCAGAAGTTTATCGACAAGGATATCCTGGATAATCCGGCCATCTTCCCGGACAAGGAGACCTTCGACCGGCTGTTCATCGTCACCACCAACGAACCGGCGGTACAGCGGGTCATCACCAAGACCTGGAACACCTTCAAGCGCGGCAAGTGACGCTGAGCTGACGCCGCAGGCGATGCCGTTCCGGAATCGTCAGCTTTGCTTATGACAATGCCAGAGGCGCGTGAGCCCGGCCCCGTGCCTCTGGTAAAGCCTTCGCGACGCAATCCAATCCGGCCCGGCCGCCGGTTCCACGGCCAGGACCTGCACACGTCTGGGAATAGGAATGGACCTTGATATTCAACGCCGGCTTTCCGGATATCTGCTGCGAGGCGAAAAGATCCTTTGGACCGGCCGGCCGCCGCGGGGCGTGATGTTCACCAGATCTGACGCCTTCACCATCCCGTTTTTCCTGGTCTGGACCGGTATCCCGCTTTTTGGCCTTTTCTCCCAGGGACGGAGTGGCTTTGGCGTTCAATCGCTATTTTTTGCCCCGTTTTTTCTGATGGGCGGCTACATGCTCATCGTCCGTTTCTTTCATGACGCCTGGGTGCGCGCCCACACATTTTACGCGGTCACCGACCGACGCATTCTGATCTTACGGGACGGCCCACGGGCCGCGCTGCGATCCTTCGATCGGGGCAACCTCGGTATCCTGGAATTGCTGGAGGACGGGTCGCGCGGCACCATTCTTTTTGGCCAGAGGCCTGCCGGCGGACGCGGCTTCATCTTCCTGCCGCCCACGACGCCGCAGTTTCTCGGCATCGAGAATGCGCGCGAGGTTTTCGATCTCATCCAGCGGACCGGGGCATCCGCCACCGGCTGAGTTGAAGCCTCAGGAGCGGCGCGCCTTGAACGGCGCCATCCCGGCGCGGGCCAGCTCGTCGGCGCGCTCGTTCTCGGGGTGGCCGGCATGGCCCTTCACCCAGTGCCACTCGATCTTGTGCTGGCCCAGCGCGGCTTCGAGCCGCTCCCACAGGTCCTGGTTCTTCACCGGCTTCTTGTCGGCCGTGCGCCAGCCGTTGCGCTTCCAGCCGGCGAGCCACTTGGTGACGCCGTTCTTCAGGTATTCGCTGTCGGTGTAGAGGGCGACCGTGCACGGCTCCTTCAGCGCCTCGAGCCCGGCGATGGCGCCCATCAGCTCCATGCGGTTGTTGGTGGTGACGGGCTCGCCGCCGTTCAGCTCCCTCTCGTGGGCGCCGAACCGCAGGATCGCCGCCCAGCCGCCCGGCCCGGGATTGCCCGAGCACGCGCCGTCGGTGAAGAGGCCCACCTGCTTCATGGGAGGAGGCCGTAGTCGCGGGCGCCGTCGACGCTCTGATGGAAGCGCAGCTTGCGCAGGTATTCCAGCGGATCCTTGGGTCGCACCAGCGCCCCTTCCGGCACGTTGAGGAAGTCCACCAGCCGGGTCAGCAGGAAGCGCAACGCGGCGCCGCGGGCGAGACGCGGCAGGGCCTCGATCTCCGCCGCCTCCAGCGGGCGCAGCTCCTCATAGCCGGCCAGCAGCGCCCGGCCCTTGGTGACGTTGTAGGCGCCGTCGGCCTCGAAGCACCAGGCGTTGAGGCAGATGGCGAGGTCGTAGGCCAGCGCATCGTTGCAGGCGAAGTAGAAGTCGATGATCCCGGAGAGCTTCTCCTCGAGGAAGAAGGCGTTGTCCGGGAACAGGTCGGCATGGATGACGCCGGCCGGCAGGCCCTGCGGCCAGCTCGCCTCCAGCACCGCCAGCTCGGCCGCGACGGCTTCGGCAAGGCCGGGCGCGACGGTATCGGCCTGCGCCTCCTCCAGCTCGAACAGCGGCCGCCACCCGGAGACCGACAGCGCGTTGGGCCGGGCGAGGAGGAAGTCGGCGCCGGCGAGGTGGAGCTGCGCCAGCCCGCGCCCGAGCGCCGCGCAATGGGCCGCCCCCGGCCGGCGCACCGACACTCCGGACAGGAAGGTGACCACCGCCGCCGGCCGCCCGGCGAGCTCGCCCAGCATGGCGCCGTCGCGCATGGCCACCGGCTGAGGGCACGACAGACCGTGCCCGGCCAGATGCTGCATCAGGCCGAGGAAGAAGGGCAGGTCCTGGGGCGCCACCCGCTTCTCGTAGAGGGTGAGGATGTAGGTGCCGCGGGTGGTCTGGACCAGGAAGTTGGAGTTCTCCACCCCCTCGGCGATGCCGTGGAAGGAGGTGAGGGTGCCGATGTCGTAGCCGGCGAGGAAATCGTCGAGCGCGGCCGGCGTCACGTCCGTATAGACAGCCACGGCCTACTCCGCCGCATCCGGCCGGAGCGCCCGGGGCAGGGGGAAGAACACCCTCTCCTCGCTGGCCGTGGCGGTCTCCACGATCACATCGTAGCGGGTGGCGAAGGCGTCGATCACTTCCTCCACCAGCACTTCGGGCGCGGAGGCGCCGGCGCTGATGCCCAGGCTCGTCAGTGGGCCCAGGGCGTCGAAGTCGATCTCGGCGGCGCGCTGCACCAGCACCGCCTTGGGGCAGCCGGCGCGCTCGGCGGCCTCCCGCAGCCGCTGGGAATTGGAGGAGTTGGGGGCGCCCACCACGATCATCGCCTCCACCTGCGGCGCCACCGCCGCCACCGCTTCCTGGCGGTTGGTGGTGGCGTAGCAGATGTCCTCCTTCGGCGGCTGGCTCATGCCCGGGAAGCGCGCCTTCAGGATGGCGACGATCTCGGCGGTGTCGCCGACGGAAAGGGTGGTCTGGGTGACGTAGGCGAGCCCTGCGGCCTGCGGCGGGACGACGGTCCCGGCATCCGCGGCGGTCTCCACCAGGGTGATCGCCCCGGGGGGGAGCTGGCCCATGGTACCCACCACCTCGGGATGGCCGCGATGGCCCACGAGCAGAACGTGCCGGCCCTTGCGATGGTGCACCTCGGCCTCGCGGTGCACCTTGGTGACCAGCGGGCAGGTGGCATCGATGGCGAAGAAGTTGCGGTCCGCCGCCGCCGCCGGCACCGATTTCGGCACCCCGTGGGCGGAGAAGATCACCGGGGCCCGGGTGTCGGGGATCTCGTCGAGCTCCTCGACGAAGACGGCGCCCTTCCGCCGCAAGGCCTCGACCACATACTTGTTGTGCACGATCTCGTGCCGCACATAGACCGGCGCGCCGTAGAGCCGGAGCGCCTCCTCCACCGCATCGATGGCGCGCACGACCCCGGCGCAGAAGCCGCGGGGCGCGCACAGCAGCACCTTCAGCTGCGGCTTGGCGCTGGGAAGCGGGGCGGGAGCGTGATGGTCGGGCTGGGGCATGGCTCGAATTGGGGGTTTTGGCCTGCGCCTGTCAAGCGCGCGAGCGCCGCAGCGGCCGCACCTGATCCAAAGGAATTGCCACGCGAGCCCGAGACGCCTATATCTAGGCTCATTCCGGACAGTCGCGATGCGTTCCGCGGTCCGCCCCAGGGGGAGGGGCGACCCGAAGGCGGACACTTATCCGCATACCGCGCGCCCCGGATGCAGAACAAGAGATCCAAGAGGCCGCCATGTCGACGAACACTCCTTTGATGCCCAAGGCCACCGCCGTCTGGCTGGTGGACAACACGGCGCTCTCGTTCGAGCAGATCGGCGACTTCTGCAAGCTTCACCCGCTGGAGGTGAAGGGCATCGCCGACGGCGAGGTGGCGCAGGGCATCAAGGGCCTCGACCCCATCTCCACCGGCCAGCTCTCGCGCGACGAGATCGCGCTCGCCGAGGCCAATCCCGGCCGCCGCCTCAAGCTGCTGGATCCCAAGGTCCGCCTGCCGGAGCAGAAGAAGCGCCGCGGCCCGCGCTATACCCCCGTTTCGCGCCGGCACGACCGGCCCAACGCCATCCTCTGGCTGCTGCGCAACCATGCGGAGCTGAAGGACGCGCAGGTGATCCGCCTCGTCGGCACCACCAAGGCGACCATCCAGTCGATCCGCGACCGCACCCACTGGAACTCGCCCCAGCTCAGCCCGATGGATCCGGTGACCCTCGGCCTCTGCAGCCAGACCGACCTCGACCTGGAGGTTCAGCGCGCCGCCAAGGACCGCCCGGCGGTGCCCGTCGAGGAGCGCGGCGCCACCCTGCTGCCGGCCGACGTCACCACCGCCCAGGAGGACGAGGCCCCGCGCAGCCGCAAGGAAAACCTCGACCTGGAAACCGTGTTTGCCAAGCTCGGCGGCGGCTCGCGCCGCACCGGCGAGGACGACGACGCGGAGGATTGATCCCGGCTCCCGTCCCGAAGGCCTTAGGGCCGGCGGCGGGATGGCATGAGGCCGGGCCGATGATGGCCGTATGAGAAAAGGCGCCGGGGGAGCCCCTGGCGCCTTTATCTTACCTGCAGCGCGGACCGACGCCGGGGTGATCCCACGCCGGGGTCACGGGCTCTCCCCGGCCTGCCACCGGCGCCGAGTTGGTCCGCCGTAGCGCGGGCCTCGCCGTAGGCCGGATATGGAAAGGGCGCCGGGGAAGCTCCCGGCGTCTTTGTCTTCCCCCCAGCCCGAAACCGGCACCGGGGTCACGCGCTCTCCACGGCGTGCCGCCGGCGCCGAGCGGGTCCGCCATGGCGCGGGCAGTGCCGGAGGCCGTATGAGAAAAGGCGCCGGGGAAGCCCCGGCGCCTTTGTCCTTGCCGCGGTCCGGCCGCAGCGGTCACGCCTCGGCCCGGTCGTCGACCGGGTGGGCTTGGGCCTCAGTGGGCCATGAAGACCGGCACGGTCATGCTGGAGAGGATCTCGCTGGTCACCCCGCCCCAGACGAGCTGGCGCAGGCGCGAATGGCCGTAGCCGCCCATGACCAGCAGGTCGGCGCCCTGGTCGGACACCTCGTTGAGGATGGAGGCGGCGATCGGCACCGAGGAGGTGGCCGGCAGCTTGCGCAGCTCCGCTTTCAGGTTGTGCCGGGCGAGATGGCGCAGCACCTCCTGGTCGTCCTCGTCGGTATCGTCCTCGGAGGTCACGCGGAACACCTGGACGTGCTTGGCCCGGTGCAGCAGCGAGAGGGATTCGTTCAGCGCCCGCGCCGAGGGGCGCCCGCCGTCCCAGGCCACCACGGCGCGCTCGGCCGCGAACGGCTTGGTCTGCACGTAGGGCACGATGAGCACCGCCCGCCCGGCCTCGGTCAGCACCGATTCGGCGATCACCGCCTCGGGGCCCGGCGCATCCGGGTTGGGCTGCGGCACGATGGTGAGATCGTAGAGCCGGGCCATGCGGGAGAAGGTGTCGGCGGCGATGCCGAGGGTCGCCGGCATGGTGCGCACGTCGTGGGTGATGCCGGCCGCGGTGGCGAGGCTGGAGAAGCGGGCGGCGGTCTCATCGGCCAGGGTCCGGTTCTGCACCAGCTGGGCGTCGATGAAGTCGGTCGGCAGCGCCCCCATGTAGAAGGGCGGCACGTCCATCTCGTACGCGACCGCGATACCGGTGAGGTGGGCCCCGAAGGCCGCGGCGAGGCTCACCGCGTATTGCGTGGTGGCGTCCTTTTCCTGGCCCTGCGAGAGATTGACGAGTATGTCCCGGATCATGAGCGAAAGCCCTCGTTCAGCCGCTTCGGCGACGTGAGGTTACCCTAAACTCGCCGCGAGTTTAGGGTGTTGATGTATCGCAACGGCGGAAGATGCGGGATAGCCAAATGAAAGCGCGGCCGCCTTGGGGGGAGGCGACCGCGCCGATGGCACGATCAGTTGGGGGGCATGATCGCGCTGTCCTGACAACGGCCGGCGCGGGACGCGGTTCCCGATGCGACGCGAAAAAATCTTTGCACGCGCGCTGCCGCCGATTTCTGTAGCCTCCAGGCGATCCCGTCCGACCCCGTTCGACCCGATCTCAAGCGACCCGGCCATGACACCCGATCTCAGCATCGTCGTCCCAGTCTACAACGAGGCGGAGGGCCTGCCCTCCTTCCACCGGCACCTGTGCGCCTGCCTCGCGCCGGAGCTGAAGGCCCGCGGCCTTTCCGCCGAGATCGTCTACGTGGACGACGGCAGCCGCGACGGCAGCGGCAACATCGCCTTCTCCCTGCCGGCGGACGGCATCGACGTCCAGGCGGTGGCGCTGTCGCGCAACTTCGGCAAGGAGGCGGCGCTGATGGCCGGCCTCGATCACGCCCGCGGCGACGCGCTCCTGTTCATGGACGGCGACGGCCAGCATCCGCCGGAAATGGTCGCCACCTTCCTCAGGCTGTGGCGCGACGAGGGCTATGACGTCGCCTACGCGGTCAAGGAGGACCGCTCCGACGAGGCCACCAGCCGCCGCCTGTTCGTGCGCGGCTTCTACTGGCTGCTGAACTACGGCGCCGCCACCCCCATTCCCGAGGATGCCGCCGATTTCCGCATCCTCTCGCCGCGCGCGGCGGCGGCCCTGCGGCGGATGCCGGAGCGCAACCGCTTCTTCAAGGGCTTGTCGAGCTGGATCGGCTTCCGCCAGGTGGCGGTGCCCTATCGCCCGGCGGCGCGGGCGCACGGCACCACCTCGTTCAACTTCCTGCGGCTGCTCGGCCTCTCCATGGAGGCGCTGACCTCCTTCTCGCCGGCGCCGCTGCGCCTCGCCGCGCTCGCCGGGGCGGGGCTTGCCGGCCTCGCCTTCCTCTACGGCTGCTGGATCATCGTGGAGCGGCTGGTCTGGGGCATCCCGCTGCCGGGCTATCCCTCCATCATCGTCGGATTGATGGTGATCGGCGGCGCGCAGCTGCTGGTGATGGGGGTGATGGGCGAGTACATCGCCCGCATCCTGTCGGAGATCAAGGCGCGGCCCGTCTACTACGTGGCCGCCCACACGCTGGCCCATGCCGAGGCGCCGGCCGACCAGGGCGCCGCCGGCCGCCCCGGCGCCGCCTTCCCGCCGGCGGCGGGGGGCACCTCGGTCGCGGCGGAACTCAGCCGGTGAGGCGCATCGTCCTGTGCGCCGACGACTACGCCATCGCGCCCGGGGTCTCGGCGGGGATCCGCGAGCTGATCGCCGCCGGACGGCTCAATGCCACCTCGGTGATGACGGTTTTCCCGGGCCTCGATGCCGAGGCGGCCGCCCTGGTGGCGGCGGCGCTCTGGCTGGTGGCGGTCCGCCCCTACGCCCCGGTCATCGCGTCGGTGAGCCACGACGTCACGTAGGGGACGAGCGACGGACGCACGACGAGACGCCAGCGGGGAGCGTCGTCCACCAGCTGCAACATGACGGGGGCCTTTCCGATGACACTCTGCGCACATCGCCCCTCGGCGAAGGCGCGGGGGTGCAGGTCCAACGGGCAGCAACTGGCCAGCACGTCGCGC
>CALMSN010000120.1 GCA_937872325.1 uncultured Xanthobacter sp.
CACCAAGACCTGGAGCCTGACCGGCTGGCGGGCCCTGGCCGACATCGCGCAGGGGGCGGGGCTCGGGGTCGCGCTGTTCGCTCACGGCGAGGTCCAGCAGCGCCGGGCGGCGGCCATCGCGCAGGGCCATCCGGGGGTGGAGATCCTGCCGCCGGGAGCGCTGGATACGGTGGTGCCGCATCTGGCCACCGCCGCGGGCGTGGTCAGCGTGGATACCGGGCTGGGACATCTGGCGGCGGCGTTCGGGGTGCCGACGGTAGGGCTCTACGGCCCCACCAACCCGCGCCTGACGGGGCTGTTCGGTGCCCGGGTGCGGGAGCTGGGCGCGCACCGGCCGTGCGCCCCGTGCGAGGCGACGCGCTGCCGCATCGCACCCGGGGTGGGGGAGGGGCCGCCCTGCATGAGCGATCACGCGGCGACGGCCGTCTGGTCGGCGCTTCTCGAGCTGATGCGCTGACGGACCGGCACCTTCGACGCCGGGATTAATCGGCTGGAAACCGCGACCGGCGAGGATGCGGCCATGCAGAGCCGATCCCGCCTCCAGTCGATCCTCGCGACCCTCGCCCTTCATGCGGCCGCCGCCGCGATGATCGGCTATTTCGCCTACAACGCCTACACCGGCGAGTATGGCCTGATGGCGCGCCGCAACTACGACCAGGACATGCAGCGCCTGCAGGGCGAGCTCGCCGCCATCACCGCGCAGCGCAAGGCGATGGAGCACAAGGTGTCGCTTCTCGACCCCCGCCGGCTGGATCCGGACATGCTGGATGAGCAGGGCCGCCGCGAGCTCAACTTCATCAATGCCAAGGATATCGTGCTGCTTCGCAGCAAATGAACCGGATTTCAGCTCATACAGTAAATAAACCAAATTCTGGTTCATTCATTCAAAATCAATGAATTACAAGATGTTGCGGTGCAGCACGATGAAATTCAGGCTTTGAAGGCGAACGCAGGTGCGTTAGGAAAGCGCCAGCTTCCAGCGCACCCCAGAGGACGCCGATGGCCCCCAGGAAAACGTCTGCCGCCGCCACCGCCTCCCGCGGCGCCGCAACGGCCGATCCTCAGTTCACCAAGGACGAGGACCTCCACGCCTACCGCGAGATGCTTCTGATCCGCCGCTTCGAGGAGAAGGCGGGCCAGATGTACGGCATGGGCCTCATCGGCGGCTTCTGCCACCTCTATATCGGCCAGGAGGCCGTGGTGGTGGGCATGCAGATGGCCATGAGGGCCGGCGACCAGGTCATCACCGGCTACCGCGACCACGGCCACATGCTGGCCGCGGGCATGAATGCGGACGGCGTCATGGCCGAGCTCACCGGCCGCCGCGGCGGCTATTCCCGGGGCAAGGGCGGCTCGATGCACATGTTCAGCATCGAGAAGCAGTTCTTCGGCGGGCACGGCATCGTCGGCGCCCAGGTATCGCTCGGCACCGGCCTCGCCTTCGCCGATCGCTACAAGGAGAACGGCAACGTCTCCGTCACCTATTTCGGCGACGGCGCGGCCAACCAGGGCCAGGTCTACGAGAGCTTCAACATGGCGGAGCTCTGGAAGCTCCCCGTGGTCTACGTGATCGAGAACAACAAGTACGCCATGGGCACCTCGGTGAACCGCGCCTCGGCCCAGACCGACTTCTCCCGGCGCGGCGTCTCCTTCAACATTCCCGGCGAGAAGGTGGACGGCATGGACGTCCGCGCCGTGAAGGCCGCCGGCGAGCGCGCCCTGGGCTTCGCCCGCGACGGCAAGGGCCCCTACATCCTCGAAATGGCGACCTACCGCTATCGTGGCCACTCCATGTCGGATCCGGCGAAGTACCGGTCCAAGGAGGAGGTCCAGAAGATGCGGACCGAGCACGATCCCATTGAGCAGACCCGGGTCCGGCTCATGGAGAGCCACTCCATCACCGAGGAGGAGCTCAAGAAGATCGACGGCGAGATCCGCGAGATCGTCGCCGGGGCGGCCGACTTCGCCACCACCGATCCGGAGCCGGATATCTCCGAGCTCTACACCGACATCCTGCGCTGAGGCCGGCGATGGCCGCCGCGTTCCACGTCCTCGCCGTCGTCGCGGTGCTGGTCGCGATCGGCGCCTGGGGCGTTGCGGTCTATCTCGGCATCGAGGCCCTGCGCGCCAACCGGGCGCGGGGCCTCGCCAATCCACCGTCCGCCTTCGCGCTGCTGGTGGCCTGGCCGTTCGCCGTGCGCGGCCCGGCCGCCGAGAGCGAACGCCATGCGGTGCGGGCCGGCAAGGCCGCCGTCGCCTTCTTCGTGGCGCTGACCCTCTGCGTCGCCGCGATCTCCGCCTACACCAACCTCACCATGAAGCGTCCGTCCTCCGCACCGTCGGGCCATGCCCCCGGCGCCGCGGCCCCGGCGCCGAGCAAGAGCTGAACTGCCATGGCCATCGACGTTCTGATGCCGGCCCTGTCTCCCACCATGGAGAAGGGCAACCTCACCAAGTGGGTGAAAAAAGAGGGCGATGTGGTCAAGTCCGGCGACGTCCTCGCCGAGATCGAGACCAACAAGGCCACCATGGAGGTGGAGGCGGTGGACGAAGGCATTCTCGGCCGGATCCTGGTGCCGGAAGGCAGCCAGGACGTGGCCGTGAACACGCCCATCGCCACCATCGTCGCCGAGGGCGAGGATGCCAGCGCCGCGCCCGCAGCCGCCGCCCCGGCGCCCAAGGCTGTCGAGAGCGCTCCGGCAGCTCCGGCGCCTGTGGTCGCGGCCCCGGCGGTGGTATCGAGCCCCGCCCCGGCGCCCGAGCTCGAGGTTCCCGCCGGAACCGAGTTCGTATCGCAGACGGTCCGCGAGGCCCTGCGCGACGCCATGGCCGAGGAGATGCGGCGCGACGGCACCGTTTTCGTGATGGGTGAGGAGGTCGCCGAATACCAGGGCGCCTACAAGATCACCCAGGGCCTGCTGCAGGAGTTCGGCGCCCGGCGGGTGGTGGATACCCCGATCACCGAGCACGGCTTCGCCGGCATCGGCGTCGGCGCGGCGCTGTCGGGCCTTCGCCCGATCATCGAGTTCATGACCTTCAACTTCGCCATGCAGGCGATCGACCACATCATCAACTCGGCGGCCAAGACGCTGTACATGTCCGGCGGCCAGATGGGCTGCTCGATCGTGTTCCGCGGCCCCAACGGCGCCGCCGCCCGGGTGGGCGCCCAGCACAGCCAGGACTATGCCGCCTGGTATTCCAACGTGCCGGGGCTGAAGGTCATCGCCCCCTATACCGCCGCCGACGCCAAGGGCCTGCTGAAGGCCGCCATCCGCGATCCGAACCCGGTGATCTTCCTGGAGAACGAGATCCTCTACGGCCACTCGTTCGAGGTGCCGAAGCTGGACGACTTCGTGCTGCCCATCGGCAAGGCGCGCATCGCCCGGCCGGGCAAGGACGTGACGCTGGTCTCCTTCTCCATCGGCATGACCTACGCGCTGAAGGCCGCCGACGAGCTGGCCAAGCTCGGCATCGAGGCCGAGGTGATCGACCTGCGCACCATCCGCCCGATGGACGTGGAGACCATCGTCGCCTCGGTGAAGAAGACCGGCCGCTGCGTCACGGTGGAGGAGGGCTGGCCGCAGTCCGGCATCGGTGCCGAGATCATCGCCCAGCTCATGGACAAGGCCTTCGACTACCTCGACGCCCCGGTGCTGCGGGTGACCGGCAAGGACGTGCCCATGCCGTATGCCGCCAACCTCGAAAAGCTGGCGCTACCTTCGGTGGCCGAGGTGATCACCGCGGTCAACGCCGTGACCTATCGCTGAGGACCGGAAGGGGCGGGCGAGGATGCCTGCCCCGGCCAGCTTGCTCCGCCGACCGCTGCCGGGAATGACGCCAAGGGCCGATTTCCCCTGTCTCAACTCGCTTCAAGGGCGCTGACCCATGCCCATCGAGATCCTGATGCCGGCCCTGTCTCCCACCATGGAGAAGGGCAACCTCGCCAAGTGGCTCAAGAAGGAAGGCGACACCGTCAAGTCCGGCGACGTGATCGCCGAGATCGAGACCGACAAGGCCACCATGGAAGTGGAGGCGGTGGACGAAGGCATCCTGGCCAAGATCCTGGTGCCGGAAGGCGCCCAGGACGTGCCGGTGAACCAGCTCATCGCGGTGCTGGCCGGGGAGGGCGAGGATGTCGCCGCCGCGGCCTCGGGCGCCGGCGGAGCCAAGGCGCCGCCGGCTGCGGCAGCGCCGGCCCCTGCGGCCGCTACCGCCGCTGCTCCGGCGGCCTCTCCTGCGGCCGCTCCGGCCGCGGCGAGCGCGCCGGTGGCCAACGGGCAGGCCGGGCGGGTTTTCGCCTCGCCGCTGGCCCGTCGCCTCGCCAAGGAGAAGGGCGTCGAGCTCGGCGCGGTCGCGGGCTCCGGTCCGCACGGGCGCATCGTCGCCCGCGACATCGACGCGGCCAGGCCCGGTGCGGCAAGCGCCGCTTCGGCCAAGCCGGCGCCGGCCCCTGCGGCCGCCCCCGCTGCCGCTCCGGCGCCCAAGACGGTGGCATCCGCCCCCGGCGCCGATCAGGTGAAGGCGCTCTACGAGGCCGGCAGCTACGAGGAAATCCCTGCCGACGGCATGCGCAAGACCATCGCCAAGCGGCTGGTGGAGAGCGAGCAGGTCACCCCCACCTTCTACCTGACGGTGGACTGCGACCTGGACGACCTCAACGCCCTGCGCGAGCAGGTGAACGCCAATGCGCCCAAGGATAAGGACGGCAAGCCGACCTACAAGGTCTCGGTGAACGACTTCATCATCAAGGCGCTGGCGCTGGCGCTGCAGAAGGTGCCGGCGGCCAACGCGGTGTGGGCGGAGGACCGGGTCTTGCGCTTCAAGCACTCGGACGTGGGCGTCGCCGTGGCCATCGACGGCGGCCTCTATGCCCCGGTGGTGAAGAAGGCGGAGCTGAAGACGCTCTCGGCCATCTCCAACGAGATGCGCGACCTCGCTGGCCGCGCCCGCAACAAGAAGCTGAAGCCGGAGGAGTATTCCGGCGGCGCGACCTCGGTGTCGAACCTCGGCATGATGGGGGTGCGCAACTTCATCGCCATCATCAACGCGCCGCAGTCGTCCATCCTGGCGGTGGGCACCTCGGAGCAGCGGGCGGTGGTGCGCAAGGGCGCGCTGACGGCGGTGACCCAGATGACGGTGTCGCTCACCTGCGACCACCGGGTGATGGACGGCGCGCTGGGCGCCGACCTGCTCGCCGCCTTCAAGGGGTTCATCGAGAAGCCCATGAGCATGCTCGTCTAGAGCATGCTCAGAGCTGAGACGGGCATGCGCGTCCAGGGCATGCCCGGCAAGGCGTTCTCAGGCGGGGCGGCACGCTCGCCCGGGATGCGGGCCCCGGGGCATGCGGTGCGCGCCTGGGTGGCGTGAGGAGGCTGCGCCGGCCCTTCGGCCGGGGCGGAAACTCTGGCGGGGCTGCGCCAGATCAAGTCGCGGCCTTCGGCCCCGGTGTAGCAGCGCCCCGGCACGCCGGGCCCTGCCGGCGGAAAGAGAGAGACAGATGAGCCACACCCCCCACGAACTCGCCGAAGACTTCCCGGAATATGTCGAGAAGATTCAGGCGCTGAAGACCTCGAACACGCACTTCGCCAAGCTGTTCGACGCCTACCACGAGGTCAATCGCGCGGTTCATCGCGCCGAGACCGACGTGGAGCCCATGAGCGACGCCGATACCGAGGCTTTGCGTCGCGAGCGGATGCGGCTGAAGGACGAGATCTACGCTCTTCTGGCCGCGTGAGCGCGCTGCGAGCCTCGCGCAAGCGGAGGCGGATCCATCCGCCTCCCGTCCGCGGGGCTCGAAGGCTGAAAGACCAATGCTGTCCGCCGACAGCGCCGCAAGCCGGGGAGGCCCGCACGAGATGAAGCTCTACCTGGCCGGCCCCGAAGTCTTCCTTGAAGACGCCCGCGAGATCGGCGCGCGCAAGAAGGCGCTGTGCGCCGCCTATGGCTTCACCGGCCTTTACCCGCTGGATCCCGCCGGGCTCGAGGCGAACGACAGCCGGGCGGGAGCCGCCATCTTCGCCGCTAATCTCGACCTGATGCGACAAGCCGATGTCATATTGGCCAATCTCACGCCCTTCCGCGGCATCGGCGCCGATGCGGGCACCGCGTTCGAGCTGGGCTTCTGCCACGGCCTCGGCAAGCCGGTGGCCGCCTATTCCGCCGTGCCGGGGGAGTTGAAGCACCGCGCCCTCGCCGCCATCGGGATCGCCGACGCTGCGCCGGAGGCGAGCGGGGAAAGCGGGCCGATCCTGCTGGCCGATGGCTGCCAGGTGGAGGATTTCGGCCACTTCGACAATCTGATGCTGGCCGAGGCGGTGCTCGCCGGCGGCCTTGCCGTGGTCACGGCGGACGAGGCCGCCGCCGATCCGCTGCGCGATCTCACCGTTTTCGAGCAGGCGCTGGCCGCCCTGGCGGATGCCAGGGGGCGGGGCGCGCTCGCCGTCACCGGGGCCGGCACCTGAGGCCGCGCCCGTTCCATGTCCACCAGCCGGCCGAAGCGGGCCCGGCGCGATATTCTGCCGAGGAGAGCAGCCATGGCTGAGAGTTACGACATCATCGTCATCGGCGGCGGGCCCGGCGGCTATGTCGCCGCCATCCGCGCCGCCCAGCTCGGCTTCAAGACCGCGGTGGTGGAGAAGAGCCATCTCGGCGGCATCTGCCTCAACTGGGGCTGCATCCCCACCAAGGCCCTGCTGCGCTCGGCCGAGATCTACCATTACATGGAGCACGCCAAGGACTACGGCCTCTCGGCCGAGAAGGTGAGCTTCGACCCCGCGGCGGTGGTGAAGCGCTCGCGCGGCATCTCGGCCCAGCTCGCCACCGGCGTCGGCTTCCTGCTGGCCAAGAACAAGATCGACGTGATCTGGGGCAAGGCGGAGTTCACCGCGCCCGGCAAGCTGAAGGTGGAGGCGTCCGCCAACCCGCCGAAGGGCGCCAAGGGCGGCGGCGACTACACCGCCAAGCACATCATCATCGCCACCGGCGCCCGCCCGCGCGCGCTGCCCGGGCTGGAGCCGGACAAGAAGCTGATCTGGACCTACTTCGACGCCATGGTGCCGGAGAAGATGCCGAAAAGCCTGGTGGTGATGGGCTCGGGCGCCATCGGCATCGAGTTCGCCTCGTTCTACCGCACCATGGGCGCCGAGGTGACGGTGGTGGAGGTGCTGCCGCAGATCCTGCCCGTGGAGGACGAGGAGATCGCCGCCATCGCCCGCAAGCGGTTCGAGAAGCTGGGCATGAAGATCCTCTCCGGGGCCAAGGTGGAGGGGGTGACCAAGCACGCCGATTCCATCACCGCCCACGTCCTCGACGAGAAGGGCAAGAAGCTGGACATCACCGCCGACCGGCTGATCTCCGCCGTCGGCGTGGT
Source organism: uncultured Xanthobacter sp. (assembly GCA_937872325.1). GTDB lineage: Bacteria > Pseudomonadota > Alphaproteobacteria > Rhizobiales > Xanthobacteraceae > Xanthobacter. Next base: position 7,370 of record CALMSN010000120.1, read on the forward strand.
GGGCAACGTGGAGGGCCTGGGCCTCGAGGCCATCGGGGTGAAGACCGAGCGCGGCATCATCGTCGCCGATCCCTATGGCCGCACCAGCGTGCCGGGCGTCTACGCCATCGGCGACATCGCCGGCCCCCCCATGCTGGCCCACAAGGCCGAGCACGAGGGGGTGATCTGCGTCGAGACCATCAAGGGCCTGCACACCCACCCCATGGACAAGAACAAGATCCCCGGCTGCACCTACTGCACGCCGCAGATCGCCTCCGTGGGCCTCACCGAGAAGAAGGCCAAGGAGCAGGGCCGCCAGGTGAAGGTGGGCCGCTTCCCCTTCATCGGCAACGGCAAGGCCATCGCGCTCGGCGAGCCGGACGGCATGGTGAAGACCATCTTCGACGCCAAGACCGGCGAACTGCTCGGCGCCCACATGGTGGGGGCGGAGGTGACCGAGCTGATCCAGGGCTTCGTCGTCGCCATGAACCTGGAGACCACCGAGGAGGAGCTGATCCACACGGTGTTCCCGCATCCCACCTTATCCGAAATGATGCATGAAAGCGTCATGGCGGCGTACGGACGGGCGATCCATATCTAGGGGCGGATGCCCTGCGGCCGTTCCGGCCGGGGGGGTGGATCCGTCATCCTTTTCCGGGAGCGCCGGCCTCGAGCCAGCGCTCCCCGCCAATACCGGCGGCGGGCGGCATGCGGCTCGCGGGCAGAACGAGAGACCTCGATGGAAAGCTATGCCTTCCTCAACCAGCCCAGCGTGGGCTTCTTCTCCATGCTCATCATCGGCCTCATTGCCGGCTGGGTTGCCGAGCGGGTGACGGACAGCAACCATGGGCTGCTCACCAACCTGGTGGTCGGCATCATCGGCGCCTTCGTCGGCGGCTGGCTGGCCGGGCTGCTGAACGTGCCGGTGTTCGGCTTCTTCCGCACGCTGATCGCCGCCATCGTCGGCGCCATCATACTGCTGTGGGGCTGGCGTGCCATCCGTTCGCGGTAAGGTTGGGACATCGGCGCGGGCCGGCCTTCCGGCTGGCCCGGTAAGCTTGCAGGGGAAGAAGACATGAGCTTTCTCATTTCCATCGTCGTGGGCGTCATCGCCGGCTTCGTCGCCGAGAAGGTGATGCGCTCGAACGGCGGCATCTGGACCAATCTGTTCGTCGGGCTGCTTGGCGGTATCCTGGGCGGCGTGGTGGTGAACGCGATGGGGCTGACCGCCATCGGCGACGCCCTTCTGGACCGGATCGTGGTCTCGGCCTGCGGGGCGATCCTGCTGCTCGCCATCTGGCGGGCGATCAAGGGCACCCGGCCGGCCTGAGCATCGGGAATACGCGGCCTGCCGGGCGGCCCCGCCGGCCCGGCAGGCCGCAAACCCTGCAGCGGCGCCGGCCCAGGCTGGCGCCCTCAATCTCTTTGGTGCACAAAAGATCCCATGGTCACGCTCATCGACACCACCAACCGCCCGCGGCACCCGGAGAAGGCCAAGCGCCCGGAGACCGAGGTGCTGCGCAAGCCGGACTGGATCCGGGTCAAGGCGCCGGGGTCGGCTGGCTGGTCGCAGACCGCCGGCATCGTGCGGGCCAACGGCCTGCACACGGTGTGCGAGGAGGCGGGCTGCCCCAATATCGGTGAGTGCTGGGAAAAGAAGCACGCCACCTTCATGATCATGGGCGACACCTGCACCCGGGCCTGCGCCTTCTGCAACGTGCGCACCGGGCTGCCCAACGCCCTCGATGCCGAGGAGCCCCGCAAGGTGGCGGAGTCCATCGCCGCTTTGGGCCTCGCCCATGCGGTGATCACCTCGGTAGACCGCGACGACCTGGCCGACGGCGGGGCGGAGCATTTCGCCCGCACTATCGCCGCCATCCGCGCCGCCAGCCCGAAGACCACCATCGAGATCCTCACCCCCGATTTCCTGCGCAAGGAGGGGGCGCTGGAGGTGGTGGTGGCGGCGAAGCCCGACGTCTTCAACCACAACCTGGAGACGGTGCCCTCCAAGTATCTCGCCATCCGCCCGGGCGCCCGCTACTTCCATTCCCTGCGCCTGCTGCAAAAGGTGAAGGAGCTGGACGGCTCCATCTTCACCAAGTCGGGCATCATGGTGGGGCTGGGCGAGGAGAGGCCGGAGGTTCTCCAGCTCATGGACGACCTGCGCTCGGCCGATGTGGATTTCATCACCATCGGCCAGTACCTCCAGCCCACCCGGCGCCACGCCAAGGTGGAGCGCTTCGTGACGCCGGATGAGTTCCGCGCCTACGAGACGGTGGCCTTCGCCAAGGGCTTCCTGATGGTCTCGGCCAGCCCGCTGACCCGCTCCTCGCACCATGCGGGGGACGATTTCAACCGCCTGCGCGAGGCCCGCGCCAGCCGGCTCGGTCGCTGAGGTGCATCGCGCGTGCCCAGCTTCTCCAATATCCGCAAGGTGCGTCATCCGGCCGCGCAGATGTTCGATCTGGTAGCCGACGTCGAGCGCTACCCGGAATTCGTGCCCCTCTGCCAGGCGTTGCGGATCAAGCGGCGGACCAATTCCGACGAGGGGCCGCAGGTTCTGGTCGCCGACATGACCGTCGCCTACAAGGTGATCCGCGAGACCTTCACCTCCCGCGTCACCCTCGACCGGCCGCGCCTCGCCATCCATGTGGAATATCTCGACGGCCCCTTCAGCCGCCTGGACAACCGCTGGGCCTTCAAGGCGCTGGGGGAGACGCAGAGCGAGGTCTCGTTCAACATTTCCTACGAGTTCCGCTCCCGCGCCCTCGGCATGCTGATGGGCGCGATGTTCGACGCCGCCTTCCACCGCTTCGCCGACGCCTTCGAGGCGCGGGCGGACGAGGTTTACGGCCGACCGGCCTGACCTTGCGTCAGCGCATGGATGGAGCGGTCGTTGCCAGCCGGCAACGCAATATTATTATAAATTCCCGCAGAAGATACTTCCAGATCTTCCACCAATACCAAAGTCGATGCCCCGCAAAAGGGGCAACTCTGTCCCTGCGTCATAAAAGGGATACACGACTCCGGCTAAGTCGGCAGAACCGCTGCTGACGGGTTTTTGGAGCAGCTCCGGCAATAGCGCGCAGCGGTCGTGGGTCCGGAGTTGCGACGAAACAAAGGGATAGAGCACTTCCGTAGGGATTGGGACAACGGAAGCGCTCTGGTTCTGGAGGGTCGACGGCATGAGCGAGAGCACCAAACCGCACCGTTACCGGGCTCTGTTCATCTCCGATGTGCACCTGGGCACCTGGGGTTGCCAGTCGGATCTGCTGCTGGACTTCCTCAAGCACAACGACGCCGATACCTTCTATCTGGTCGGCGACATGATCGACGGCTGGCGGCTCAAGTCCTCCTGGTACTGGCCCCAGGCCCACAATGACGTGGTTCAGAAGCTGCTGCGCAAGGGCCGCAAGGGCACGCGCATCGTCTACCTTCCCGGTAACCACGACGAATTCCTGCGCGATTACTACGGCACCCATTTCGGCGGCATCGAGGTGGTGGAGACCGCGATCCACACCGCCGCCGACGGCAAGCGCTACCTGGTCATCCACGGCGACGTGTTCGACGTGGTGGTGCGCCATGCCAAGTGGCTGGCCTTCCTGGGCGACGGCGCCTACACCACGGCGCTCACCCTCAACACCTACCTCAACAAGGCCCGCCGCCGCCTCGGCCTCACCTACTGGTCGCTCAGCCAGTGGGCCAAGCTGAAGGTGAAGAACGCGGTCAACTATATCGGCAAGTTCGAGGAGGCGGTGGCCGACGAGGCCAAGCGCCACCAGGTGGACGGCGTCATCTGCGGCCATATTCACCACGCGGCCATTCACGATCAGTTCGGCGTGCGCTATGTCAATTGTGGCGACTGGGTCGAAAGCTGCACCGCGATCGCCGAGCACGAGGATGGACGCTTGGAAATCATCTCCTGGACCCGCAAGCTCGAGCTGGCCTCGCCGGCCAGCGAAGACGTGATCGCGGAGGCGCGCGCGGCCGCCTGATGCGCGTGCTCGTGGCGACGGATGCCTGGCATCCCCAGATCAATGGCGTCGTGCGCTCGCTGGAGCACACCGCGCGCGAGGCCGAGCTTTTGGGCGCGGAGATGATGTTCCTGAGCCCTCAGGAATTCCGCACCGTGCCGATGCCCACCTACAACGAGATCCGTCTCGCCCTTGCCACGCCGCGCATGATCATGCGCCGCATCGAGGCGCTGGCGCCGGACTTCGTGCACATCGCCACCGAAGGGCCGATCGGCATCCTGACCCGGCGGGCCTGCATCGCCTCGCGGCGCACCTTCACCACCTCGTACCACACCAAGTTTCCAGAATATCTCTCCGCCCGCGCCCCGGTGCCGGAGCGGCTGACCTATGCGTGGCTGCGCTCGTTCCATAATGCGGGCGGCGGCATCATGGTCTCCACCGCGACCCTGGAGCGGGACCTGGAGGCACGAGGCTTCAAGCGGCTCATGCGCTGGTCGCGCGGGGTCGATGCCGACCTGTTCCACCCGCGCCCCACCGCCAGCCTCAACCTGCCGCGGCCGGTCTTCCTCTATGTCGGCCGGGTGGCGGTGGAGAAGAACATCGAGGCCTTCCTCGAGCTCGATTTGCCGGGCTCCAAGGTGGTGGTGGGCAGCGGGCCGGCCCTCGCCAGCCTGAAGGAGCGCTTTCCCGCCGTGCACTTCCTCGGCTCGAAGGAGGGTGAGGACCTGGCGCAGGCCTATGCCGCCTGCGACGTCTTCTGCTTTCCCAGCCGCACCGATACGTTCGGCATCGTGCTTCTGGAGGCGCTGGCCAGCGGGCTGCCGGTGGCGGCCTATCCGGTCACCGGTCCCACCGACGTGCTGGCCGACGCCACCGAGCCGGTGGGCGTGCTCGACGAGGACCTGCGCACCGCCTGCCTCAAGGCGCTGGAGCTGTCGCCCGCTGCGGCGCGCCGCTTCGCCCTGCGCTACACATGGCGGGAGAGCGCCCGGCAGTTCCTCGACAATGTGCTGATCGCCCATGACATCGGTCCGGTGGCCCGGCGGCGCTATCGCCTGATCCGGCGGCGTCCGGTAGCTTCGGCTCCATGAGCCTGCCGAACGATCCGATTCCCGCCGATCTCCCGCCCACCGTCGCCGACGTGGAGGCCGCCGCCAAACGCCTCGCCGGCGTGGCGGTGCGGACGCCTCTCCTCTTCTCGACGGTGCTCAGCGATACGCTGTCCCGGCCCGTCTACCTGAAGCCGGAGACGCTGCAGCGCACCGGCTCCTTCAAGTTCCGGGGCGCCTACAACCGCATGGTGCAGATCCCGCCGGAGCGTCGCGCGGCCGGGGTGGTGGCCTGCTCGTCCGGCAACCACGCCCAGGGCGTGGCGGCGGCGGCGCAGCTGCTCGGCATGCCGGCGGTGATCGTGATGCCGCACGACGCCCCCGCCTTGAAGCGTGCCCGCACCGAGGCGCTCGGCGCAAAGGTGGTGGGCTACGACCGGGTGCATGAGGATCGCGACGCCATCGCCCTGGCCCTGGCGGCCGAGCGGGGCGCCGTGGTGGTGCCGCCGTACGACGATCGCGAGGTGATGGCAGGGCAGGGGACGGTGGGGCTGGAGATCGTTGCCGATCTTGCCGCGCTCGGCCTTGCCCCCGCGCTGGTGGCGACCAACGCCTCGGGCGGCGGCCTGGGCGCCGGCATCGCGCTAGCGGTGAAGGCTGGCCATCCGCAGGTGCGGATCGTGCTGTGCGAGCCGGAAGGCTTCGAAGACCATGCCCGCTCGTTCGCCGCGGGGGAGCGGCTGCGCAACGCGGCGGCGTCCGGCTCGTTCTGCGATGCGCTGCTCGCGCCGACGCCGGGGCGCCTGACCTTCGCGGTGACCCGGACCCTGGTTGGGGAAGCAGCCGCGGCGAACGACGCGTCGGTGGCGCGGGCGGTGGCCTATGCCTTCCGCGAGCTGAAGCTGGTGGTGGAGCCGGGTGGGGCGGTCGCCCTCGCCTGCCTGCTGGACGGAAGCCTGCCGGAGGTGGTGGGTCCCACCGTCATCGTGCTTTCGGGCGGGAACGTGGATCCTGAGACCTATATCCGCTGCCTGACTGCGGGATAGCGGGCCCGTCCAGATACTGGCTCGTTTGAAACAGATGCCGGCCAGACTCCCTCTCCCGCTCGCGGGGGAAGGTTGGGGAGGGGGCATGCGAAGTCGGGAGAGGCGTGCTGGAGAAGGCGGCAAAGCCGGTGCTCTCCACCCTTCGCGGCAAGGCGAACAGGTTTTCCTCTCCACCGCAAGCGGGAAACGGTAAACCGCGCCGTCCACCCTAAGCCGATTTCAGGCTGACCCGCTATCCCCGGCTGGAGACTCAGCGGCCGACGGCGCTCTTGTAGATGTAGCCGCGCTTGTCGCCGACCTCGATCTCGCACCAGGAGCTGCAGGAGACCAGGGTGACCTTGGTCCCGGCGGAGAGAACGGCCACCGTATCGGCGCCCCGGCGCGGGGCAGAGCGCATGTTGATGGCCCGAACCAGCCGGGTATCGCCCGCCTCACTGGGCGTGGCGCTGGGCGTGGCGCGCGCCGTCTCCGCCGGCCGGCGGGTGGGGAAGGGCAGGTCGCGGGCCGCGCCCGAAGGCTCGTTCGCATAGGCCATCGCGGGGCCCTTCGGCGCCGCGCCGGCATCGGGACCGTCGGCATCTGCAGCCAGAGTTCGCGGCGCTGCCGGCTCCAGGAAAGCCGGGCGGGCGAAGTCGGCGGCGGTGGGTCCGGCTTCAGCCGGACGGCGGGCGGTCGTGGTCGGAGCAGTCGTAGTCGGAACGGCCGTAACACTCCCGGCGGCCTGCACCGTGGCGCCCGGCTGGGCCGTGGCGGCAGGACGGGCCGGCTCGGCAGAGCGCGCGGGAGCGCCGAGAATGGTCGCCGCCTTGAGGGCCGGATCGCGCGGATCGATAGTGACCGGACCGCCGGCGCGAGGGCTCGCAACCGGCGCGCTCGCGACCGCGACAGGTTCCGCGCCGCTGGAGGTAAGCAGGTGAAGCGCCAGCACGCCGCCCGACCCGAGGATCAGCACGGCGGTGGAAATGGCGAGGAAGCGGCCGGTGGAGGCGCTGCGGACCGAGGTATTGCGTCGGTTGGGCAGTTCGATGCGAGGACGGATGCAGGCGCCGCCGGGGCGCCCATCGGAGAGGAAACCATCCAATGCGTGATCGGAGGTCGTGCGTCCGTATCCGTGTCGCAGTCCTGCCATGCTGATGTTTCCCCCGATCTTGAACTTCCGCGGCCGAAGCTGAGCTTCACGGCCGAACGGTCCATTCCAGATGAACCTTACGCCACCCCCAGACGAGCAGTGAATCCCCGCACGCAGGGGCACCGTGGCGGTGGAATGCGGCTAATCTTGGTCATACTTGTGAATTAAGAGGCATTCCAGTGACTAAGGCGTGTTCAACGCGCCGGATAGACCATGTGTCACGGCTCCGGCATCCGCCACCATGTTTCCGGTGTGGTGCCGTAGAGAGCCGGTCGCGCGGGCCGCGCGATCCGCGTCCACCGGGCGAGCCACTGCCCGGGCGGGTGGAAGAGCGGCACGCCGTAGGCCCCGGACATCACGATGCGATCGATCGTCCGCGCGGCGGCGGTATAGGCCGCGGCATCGTCGGCGGCGATGAGGGCGGCGATGGCGGCGTCGAGGGCCGGGCTGCGCACGCCCATATAGTTGCGTGTGCCCGGGGTGTCGGCGGCGGCGCTGCCGAAATAGAAGGCCTGCTCGTTGCCCGGCGAGAGGGACTGGCCGAGGGAATAAGGCACCATGTCGAAATCGTAGGCGTTGCGGCGGGCATCGAACTGCACCGCATCCACCAGCCGCACCTGGGCGGTGATGCCGGCGCGGCGCAATTGCGCGGCATAGGCGAGCGTGAGGCGCTCCTGCTCGCGGGTGGCCACCATGATCTCGAACCGGAAGGGCTGGCCGGCGGCATTGCGCAGGGTGCCGTCGCGCAGATGCCAGCCGGCGGAGGCGAGCAGGTCCAGCGCCGCCTTCAGCCGCGCCCGGTCGCGCCCCGAGCCGTCGGACACCGGCGGATGGAAGGTGCCCTCCAGGGCGGCATCGGTGACGGCGCCGGGGTAGGGGGCGAGGAGGGCCCGCTCGCGCGCATCCGCCGGAACGCCGAGGGCGGACAGCGCCGAGCCCTGGAACAGGCTGCCGGTGCGGGCGTAGAGCCCATAGTAGAAATTGCCGGCGAGCCATTCGAAGTCGAACAGCTCGATCAGCGCCCGGCGCACCTCGATATCGGCGAAGAGCGGGCGGCGGGTGTTGAAGATCAGCGCGTAATAGGGCCGCGGCGTGCCGGTGGGGACGGTCTCGCGCGCCACCTGCCCGCTGCGGGCGGCGGGAAAGTCGTATCCCGTCTGCCAGCGGCCTGGATCGCCCTCGAAGCGGGCATCCACCAGCCCCTTCCGGAAGGCCTCGAATTCCGTGTTGGCATCACGGAAGTACATGAGGCGGATCTCGTCGAAATTGTAGAGGCCGCGGTTGAAGGGCAGGTCGCGGCCCCAATAGTCGGGATTGCGCGTGAGGGTCAGCGTCGCCCCCGGCTCGACCGGGCCGACCCGGTAGGGGCCGGAGCCGAGGAGGGGGGCGAGCGTCGTCTCCTCGAAGCGGTCGCGATCGATGCCGGCGCGGGCGAAGACCGGCATCAGCGCCATGATCAGCGGCAGCTCGCGGTCGGGCTCGGCGAAGGTGAAGCGGACGGTGAGCGGGTCCAGCGCCTCGGCCTTCGCCACCTTGCCGTAATAGAGCCGGTGGTTGGGACGCCCGACGTCGCGCATCAGCGCGAACGAGAACAGCACGTCGTCGGCGGTCACCGGGGCGCCGTCGGCAAAGCGCGCCCGCGGGTCGAGCTGGAAGCTGACGAAGCTGCGGGCGGCGTCGGTGGCGATGCCGCGGGCCAGCAGCGGGTAGAGGGTGAACGGCTCGTCGAGGGAGCGGGCCATCAGGCTCTCGACCACGAAGCCGCGGATCAGGCTGGGCGCGCTGCCCTTGACGATGAACGGGTTGAGACTGTCGAAGGTGCCGGTCTGCGACAGAGTGAGGCGGCCCCCCTTCGGCGCATCGGGATTGACGTAAGGGAGGGCGGTGAAACCGGGCGACAGGTCCGGCGCCCCGCGCATGGCGATGGCGGGCGCCATGGCGCCGGCATCCGCGGCCCGGGGCGCCGGCGCAATCACGCTCGCGGAGGGGGGCGGCAGGCCGCCGGCATGGGCCGCCGGGCCAGGAAGCAGGCCGAAAAACACCCCGGGAAGCAGCCCGAGCACGGCGCCCAGCAACAGGGCAGGAAGGCGCGCGCGGCACCCGGCCGGCGACCCTGTTCTCATCAGCCACTCGCCGACGGATCGGACGAAAGCGACGCCGTTTCGGTCCTGCATTGGCCTCATTCATAGGCAAGGTAGCACGGCGGGCGTAAAAGCCCAGACGGCAGCGGTGGCGATTCGCCTCCATCTTGCCTCAATTGGCCGTGAGAGAGCGGCATCCCGAAGGGTGCGACGCGGTCCTGCGGCACGAAGCTTTGCGAGGACGTCTCGGCAGGACGCTCGGGCGACGCGCTCCGGCGCGGGCCGGGATCATGCGAAACGTGCATCCGGCGCACCACAGGAAAGGCCACGATGACGAAGACCCCTTCTTTCGCCCGGATCACGGCGGGCGTTGCCGCGGCGCTGTTCTCGGTGGCGCTGGCCGTGCCGGCGCTGGCGCAGCCCCGGCCGCCCGCCCAGCAGCCGGCGAAGCCCGCCCCCGCCAAGCCCGCCGCCCAGGCCAAGCCGCCGGCCCAGGCCCCCGCCGCCCAGCAGCCGGCCCCCGGCCAGGGCGCGCCGGCAGGCGCCGAGCCCAAGTACGCCGCTTCCCCGTGGCAGAAGATCTGCCAGGAAGTGCCGGAGAAGAAGAAGCAGCTCTGCGTGCTCACCCAGATCCTCGGCGTCGAGAACCAGGCGGTGGCCAACGTCGACATCGTCGAGCTTCAGGACGATCCGAAGAAGACCATCCGCGTGACCGTGCCGCTGGGCATGCGCCTTCAGCCCGGCATGCGCATCACCCTCGACAAGGACATGATCTCGATCCCGTTCGTCGTCTGCGCGCCCATGCCGGGCGGCGGCGGTGCCTGCATCGGCGAGCAGGAGGTCACCGCGGACTTCCTCTCCAAGTTCCGCAAAGCGAATGCCATCTATCTGCAGATGCTGCACGCCTCGGGCCGCACCATCAACCAGCCCATGTCCAACTCCGATTTCGGCAAGGCCTATGACGGCCCCGGCAAGGACGCCAAGGTCGCCATGGAAGAGGAGCGCAAGCGCCAGCAGGACGCCGCCGCCGCCGAGCAGGCGCGCAAGGCGCAGGACGAGGCCGCCCTTCTCAAGCGCGGCCAGCAGATGGAGCAGGAGCGGTCCAAGACCGGCCAGTGATGAGGTCAGGGCAGTGACGTCCGGGCAGTGAGGCCCGGACGTCTCGCCCAGGTCCTGCTTGCGCCCTGCGCGGTTCAGCCGGGCGATATTCCGGAATAGTCTTCGCGCCGCCGTCTTCCACTGGGAGCCGGCGGCGTTTTCGCGTCAGGCCGCCGGCGCGGGCTGGCCGAAGCTGAGCAGATAGCCGTTGGGATCACGGATCGCGAATTCCAGAAGCCCGTACGGCATCACCTGCGGGCCCCATTCCGCCGTGCAGAACCGAGCCACGTGCGCCCAAAGACCCGGCACGTCGTCGATGTAGAGGTATTGCGTAGCTGTCGCATGGGGGGCGCCGAGGTGCACATTGGCCATGAACATCAGCGCCACGTCATCGCGCGCCAGCCGGCACCAGCCTTCGCTCTGCGCCGCGACCTGGAAACCAAGCACGGTGGAGTACCATTCCACCGTCCGGGCCATGTCGTCCGTCTGCAGCATGGGCACGAGAGCCGAAAAGCGCCCTCCCGGCTGTCCCGGCATGGACTGCTCAGTTGAGCCGGTCGGAGCGGACCCGCCAGCCGCCGGCGCCATCCTGCGACAGGGTCTCGTTCACCTTCGGATGGCGGACCGGCTCCTCGGAGGTGTCCCGCTCGAGATTCTGCTCGGAGACGTAGGCGACGTACTCGCTTTCCGCATTCTCGGCGAACAGGTGGTAGAAGGGCTGGTCCTTGCTGGGCCGGATCTCCTCGGGAATGGAGAGCCACCATTCCTCGGTGTTGTCGAAGGTCGGATCGACGTCGAACACCACGCCGCGGAAGGGGAAGTGCTTGTGGCGCACGACCTCGCCGATGCGGAATTTGGCTTCCCGGGTACGGGCGCCCTCCATGGCGATTTCGGGTTCCTCGGCCAGCGCTTCCGCCGCCAGGCCACCGAGGGGAGCGGCCGAAAGGGAGGTGGCGGTGGCCGCGGAAGGCGCCGAGGCCTGCTTATACTGGGTTCCCATGGTCGCCTTGTCCTTTGCCGCCCAACCCCGTCACCGTATCGGCAACGGGGCCCGCCGGGCCGGGCCGCCCTCACGAGGGAGCCGCCCGGCCGCACATTCACGCAAGTCTGTCACAGTCCGTAGGCTTTGCCCATTTCCGGATCCTTGGCTGCGACAATCTTGGCAAGGTCCACGATCACCTTGGCCTGCTTCCAGGTGGCATCGTCCTGCATCTTGCCGTCGATCATCACAGCGCCTGAGCCATCCGGCATCGCCTCGACGATCTTGAGCGCGAAGGCTACCTCGCCCGGATCCGGCGAGAAGACGCGCTTGGCGATGTCGATCTGGGTGGGATGCAGCGACCAGGCGCCGACGCAGCCCTGCAGGAAGGCGTTGCGGAACTGCGCCTCGCACGCCGCGAGGTCGGAGAAGTCGCCGAACGGCCCGTAGAACGGCTTGATGCCGTTGGCGGCGCAGGCATCCACCATCTTGCCGACGGTGTAGTGCCACAGGTCCTGCTGGTAGCCGGGGCGCGGCTTGTCGCCGTCGGCGTCCGCCAGCACCTTGTAGTCGGGATGGCCGCCGCCGACCCGGGTGGTCTTCATGGCGCGGGAGGCGGCAAGGTCCGCCGGGCCGAGGCTCATGCCGTGCATGCGCGGGGAGGCGGCAGCGATCTCCTCCACATTCTTCACGCCCTCGGCGGTCTCGAGGATGGCGTGGATGAGGATCGGCTTCTGGACGCCGTGCTTGGCTTCGAGCTGGGCGAGGAGCTGGTCGAGATAGTGGATGTCCCAGGACCCCTCCACCTTCGGCAGCATGATCACGTCGAGCTTGTTGCCGATGGAGGAGACGATCTCCACGATGTCGTCGAGCACCCACGGGCTGTTGAGACAGTTGATGCGGGTCCACAGGCCGGTCGAGCCGAAATCGGTGGCCTTGGCCATCTCGATGAAGCCCTTGCGCGCGGCTTCCTTGGCGTCGGAGGGGATGGCATCCTCCAGATTGCCCAGCACCACGTCGACCTGCTTGGCGATCTCCGGCACCTTGGCGCGCATCTTCTCGAGGTGGGGCGGCACGAAATGGATCATCCGCTCCAGCCGCACCGGAAGCTCGCGGTAGGGGGCAGGCGCACCAATGGCGAGCGGCTTGAAGAACTGGCGCGGCAACTTCATCTTTTCCCCCAGGGTTGGCGCGAAGGCACCCTGCCTTCGCCACCGGATTGCATGCGATGCACCATAGCTCGCCGGACGCTGCAACTCGACTTCATGCGGGAGCAGGCAATGGCGTCCCCCACCGGACCCGCGGCGGAAGGATGAGGCGATGATCGCGCGGCGCGCCCTCGTCCTCGGCCTTGCCGCCGCCGTGCTTGCGCCGCGGGCAGCGTTGCCGCGCGATATCCGCGGCGCGGAGGCGGACGAGCTGCCGGCCGATTTCATCTTCGGCTACGGCTCGCTCATCAACGAGCCCTCGCGCAGCGCCACGGCGGGCCGGCGGACCGCGGCGGTGCCGGCCCGGATCGGCCCGGGATTCGGCTACCTGCGCGGCTTCAATCTGCGCGCGGGCCTGCGCTCCGGCGGCGGCTTCACCGCGCTCGGCCTGCGCCGGCCGGGGGCAGGGGAGGCGCCCTCATCCATCAACGGCGTCGTCTTCCCGGTGGCGACGCCGCAGGAGATGGCCGCCTTCGACCGGCGCGAGGGCGGCTATGAGCGGGTGCTGGTGGACCCCTTCCTGATCGAGCCGGCCGGCTGGCAGGGCCTGCCGCGCAGCGGCCGGATCTGGATCTATGTGCCGCGCGAGGCGCATGCGGAGCCGCCCGACGCCGCCTTCCCGGTGCTGCAGTCCTATGTGGACGTGGTGCTGCAGGGGGCGCTGGCGGAGGGGCCGGGATTCGCCCGCGAGCTCGTCGCCACCACCTTCGACTGGAGCCAATTCTGGCTCGACGACCGGCCGACACCCCGCCGCCCCTGGTCCTCCACCCCCGAGGCCGGCGCCATCGACCGCCTGCTCTCGGGCGTGGAGCCCGCCGCCGCCCGGTTTCCCGATCGCCTGACGCCGGAGCTCTATGCGATCCGCCACCTGATGCCGGCCGCCCCGGAGCGAATGCGGGAGCGGGCGCCGGCCGAGGCGCGCTGACCGGATCGGACTCACCGGCGGGAGGCCCGGGGCAAGGTCGGGGTCGGCGTGGATGCTATGCCGAGCTTCCGGGTGCGTGACGCATCGACCTTCGGTCAAATGCGCGCCGCCCTTGATCCACCCCTCGGCGCCGTTCGTGGCCCGCGGCCGACGGCACAAGAGCCTCTCGCAGGACCTCGTGGGGCGGCTAGCCGGGTCTTTCGGTAGCCTGCGGCGCTGCCGCTCCTCACCGACGCTGCCCGCATCGACGGCTGTCCGCGCCCGGCAGGCGGACGAACATCCCTCCCTCACCCTCCGGCCAGGGGGGTGTCAAAGGCTCTCAGCCGAACGGGGCTGGCCGCCGAGAGCACGAAACGCCGTCGCTTTTCTTCCGGGCGATCAGGCTCTAAGCATTGCGCCCGCGCGCCGCCGGGTGCGCTTCCCCGGGACGGCGCGGACCGCTTCCATCATGAGTGAGCTTTTCGGCCTCGTCTTCCCGTTCTTCGGGCTGATCTTCCTCGGCTATGCCTGCGGCCGGCTGGTGAAGCTGCCGGTGGAAGGGCTCGCCGGCCTCTCCTTCTTCATCATCTACCTGGCGCTGCCGGCGCTGTTCTACCGCATCGTCTCGCGCACCCCGATCGAGGAGCTGGCCAACCCGCGCTTCATCCTCACGGTGCTGGCCTCGACCACGGCCTGCGGCCTCATCGCCTTCGGCATCGGGCTGTGGGCGCGGGGCGGGCGGATCGGCGATGCGGCCATCGCCGGCACCATCGGCGCCTATTCCAACACCGGATACATGGGGCCCGGCCTCACCTTCGCGGCGCTCGGGCAGGCGGCGGCCTCGCCGGCCGCCATCGTGTTCGCCTGCGACAGCGTGTTCTTCTTCACCATGGTGCCGCTGCTGATGGCGCTGCAGAAGGCCGAGGGGCGGCGCGACAGCCTGCCGGCGACGCTTTGGCTGATCGTGAAGCGGGTGCTTACTCACCCCTTCAACGTCGCGACCCTGCTCGGCATCGCCGCCGCCGCGCTGCATTTCCAGGAGCCGGAGCCGGTGGGGCGGCTGCTGGAATACCTGAAGAACGCCGCGGCGCCCTGCGCCCTGTTCACCCTCGGCATGTCGGTGGGGATCCGGCCGCTCAAGAGGGTGCCGGGGGAACTGGCGCCGCTGCTGGCGGTGAAGCTGGTGGTCCATCCCCTGCTGGCGCTGGTCGCTCTCAGCCTGATCGGCGGTTTCTCTCCCATTTGGGGGCAAACGCTGGGGATGATCGCGGGGGTGCCCCCGGCGCTCAACGGCTTCATCATTCCCCAAAAAAACCGGACCTATTTTGAGGAGGCCTCCGCCGCGGTGCTGCTGGGCACCCTTGCCTCGGTGGCGACCCTCACCACCGTGCTGTACCTGCTGAAGGAGAAAATCCTGCCGCTGCAGCTCTTCTGACCCCGGCTTCAGACCGCAGCCGATGGCATCAGGCCGCCTTGCCGCCGACCCCCAGGCGCATCACCGCCCGGCGCAGCGGGCCCACGCGATCCAGCAGGTAAAGGCCGACGCTGCGCACCCCCTGCACCGGCAGGAAGGCCGAGAGCAGCGAGCGGTTGAGCAGGTCCACCGCGGTCATCCGGCCGTCGAGGTCGCGCCGCCGGCCTGACGCATAGCGCTGCAGCAGGGCCTCGTCGCCCGGGTCGCGGCCGGTGGCGCAGGCCTCGGCCACCAGATCCACCAGGGCCGCCGCGTCGCGCAGGCCGAGGTTGAGCCCCTGCGCGCCGATGGGCGGCATGATGTGGGCGGCCTCGCCCATCAGCGCGATCCGCGGGGCGGTGAGCCGCTCGGCGGTCTGCGAGGCCAGCGGGAACACCCCGCGACCATCCTCCACCGTGAAGCGGCCGAGGACGGAGAAGGCGCCCCCCTCCAGTTCCTGCGCCAGCGCGGCATCGTCGAGCCCGCGCAGACGGACCGAATCGGCATCCGAGGTCACGCAGACGATGCTGGAGCGGTCCCCGGGCAGGGGCACCAGGGTGAAGGGACCGGTCTCGGTGTGGAACTCGGTGGAGGTGTCCTCGTGCGCGCGGGTATGGCGCACCGTGGCGGTGAAGGCCGCCTGCGGGTAGGCCCGCGTCACCATGGCGATGCCGGCATTCGCCCGCACCGTGGAATTGCGTCCGTCGGCGCCGATCACCAGGCGGGCGGCGATCCGGCTGCCGTCGGTCAGCGCCAGCACGGCCGCCTGCGGACCGGCCTCGATGTGCTCCAGGCTGGCCCCGGCCAGGGTGAGCGCCTCCGCCTCGCGGGCGAGGGCGAGCAGGCGTCCGCGCAGGTCGTCGTTGGCGATGTTGTAGCCGAAGGCGTCCAGCCCGATCTCGGCCGAGCGGAAGGTCACTTCCGGGGCCCGCAGCAGGCGGCGGGTGGCATCGACGATGCGCATGTCGCGCAGCGGCGCGATCGCCCCGTAGAGCGCGTGCCACACCCCGAAGCGTTCCAGGATCTTCACCGAGCCGTCGAGCAGGGCGGTGGTGCGGTGGTCCGCCCCGCGCTCCGGCCCGGTGACCAGCACCGTGCGCACGCCGTGCGCCGCCAGCCCCAGTGCCACCGCCAGACCCGCCGGACCGGCGCCGACCACGGCCACATCATAGACCCCCGCCTGTTCCATCCGCCGCTCCTTTGTGCTCACCGCCGCGCCACCAATCTAGAACCACCGTCGCGGCAAGGGAACGGGCCCGGGTTGCGGCACAAAAGCGAAGCCGGCCGCTTTCAAGGCTTTAGGCCCGTGCCCCGGGGCCGGCATGGCGATCCTGCACGGCCGTGCGTTTTCGATTGAATAAACGGACAACCGTTTTATTCTAGCGCCGCCTTTCCCCTCCCGGCCGCAGGTTCGAATGCCGGGCGCAGAACAGCAATCGGGAAGGCATGGGAGGGACATACCGATGCTGCCGAACAGCCACCGCGGATTCGATTTCGACCTCGGCGAGACCGCCGACATGCTGCGTGAGACCGTCAGCGCCTTCTCCGCGGCGGAGATCGCGCCGCGCGCGGACGCCATCGACAAGACCAACACCTTCCCCCGCGACCTGTGGCCCAAGCTCGGCGAGCTCGGCCTGCTGGGGATCACGGTGGAGGAGGAGTATGGCGGCAGCGGGCTCGGCTATCTCGAGCACGTGATCGCCATGGAGGAGATCTCCCGCGCCTCCGCCTCGGTGGGGCTCTCCTACGGCGCCCACTCCAACCTGTGCATCAACCAGATCCGCCGCAACGGCTCGGCCGAGCAGAAGAAGAAGTACCTGCCCAAGCTCATCTCCGGCGAGCATGTGGGCGCGCTCGCCATGTCCGAGCCCGGCGCCGGCTCCGACGTCGTCTCCATGCGCACCCGGGCGGAGAAGAAGGGCGACCGCTACGTCCTCAACGGCAACAAGATGTGGATCACCAACGGCCCGTGCGCCGAGACGCTGGTGGTCTACGCCAAGACCGACCCCGCCGCCGGCGCCCGCGGCATGACAGCGTTCCTGATCGAGAAGGGCTTCAAGGGCTTCTCCACCGCCCAGAAGCTCGACAAGCTCGGCATGCGCGGCTCCGACACCGGCGAGCTGGTGTTCGAGGATTGCGAGGTGCCGGAGGAGAACGTGCTCGGCACCGTCGGCAAGGGCGTCAACGTGCTGATGAGCGGCCTCGACTATGAGCGCACCGTGCTGGCCGCCGGCCCGGTGGGCATCATGCAGGCCTGCATGGACGTGGTGCTGCCCTACATCCACGAGCGCAAGCAGTTCGGCCAGCCCATCGGCAGCTTCCAGCTCATGCAGGGCAAGATCGCCGACATGTACGTGGCGATGAACGCCACCCGCGCCTACGTCTACGCGGTGGCCAAGGCCTGCGACCGCGGCGCCACCACCCGCGAGGACGCCGCCGGCGCCATCCTCTATGCGGCGGAGAAGGCCACCTGGATGGCGCTGGAGGCGATCCAGACCCTGGGCGGCAACGGCTACATCAACGACTATCCCACCGGCCGCCTGCTGCGCGACGCCAAGCTCTACGAGATCGGCGCCGGCACCTCCGAGATCCGCCGCATGCTCATCGGCCGCGAGCTGTTCGACAAGACCGCCTGAGGCTTCCGCCGGTCACCCGCCCGGCGGGCGGCATCGGGACTTATCTGTTGCGCTGCGGTAGAAACGGCCAGGGTGGGCGCTGACGCCCGTCCTGGCGCAACCAGCGGGGCGGCACTGCGGGCATGGATTCCTTCTTCACCCTCTCGAAGGTGCTGTGGTTCTTCGCCGCGCCGTCGAACCTCGTGCTGATCCTGGTGGCGCTGGCGCTACTCGCCCTGCCGTGGCGCCGGCTGTGCGGCGTCTTCCTCGCCCTGGCGCTGGCGCTGCTGGTGGGGCTCGGCCTCTCGCCGCTGCCGAACCTGTTGGCCGCGCCGCTGGAGAACCGCTTTCCGCCGTTCAAGGACGACGGCCGGCCGGTGGACGGCATCATCATGCTCGGCGGGGCGGAAGTTCCGGACATCTGGGCCCGGCGCGGCGCGCCCACCTTTAACGATGCGGCGGAGCGGGTGATTGCCTTCGCCGATCTTTCACGGCGCTATCCGCAGGCCCGGCTGGCCTTTGCCGGCGGCTCGGGCGCTTTGCTCGGCGGCGGCGACTTCATCGAGGCGCGGATGATGCGCGAGGTGGTGCCGATGCTCGGCATCGACAGCGCCCGCGTCAGCTACGAGGACAAGTCGCGCAACACGGCGGAGAACGCCGCCTTCGCCCGCGCGATGCTGCAACCGAAGCCGGGCGAGCGATGGCTGCTGGTCACCAGTGCCTGGCACATGCCGCGGGCGATCGGGGTCTTCCGCGCCGCCGGCTTTCCGGTGACGGCCTATCCGACCGACTTCCGCACCGCCGGGCCGGAGAGCCTCACCGATCCGTTCTCGCGGGTGGCTTCCGGGCTCAACCTGGCGGATGTCGCGGTGCGCGAATGGATCGGGCTGATCGCCTACCGCCTCACCGGCCGCACCAGCGAGCTCATGCCCGGCCCGTCCTGAGCCTACGGGCCTTGCGGCCAAAGCGGCCCCTGCCGAGCCTGCGCGGCGCTTGAGCCTTGAGCCGCCCGGATCGCTCAAGGAGCGAGTGGGTGGCCGGCTCAGCCGTGCCTCAGCCGTCCTGCGGCAGGCCGAGGCGGTAGACGCCGCGGAAGTCGGCGGGATCCACCGGCTTGCCCTTGCGATAGATCATCAGCCGCCCGTCGAGCGCGAGGCGCACCGCGGCGCGGCGGACCACCGGCAGCGCCCGCTGCCATTCCGCAGGCGCCGGCAGCAGGGCCTGCGCCACGTCCATGGGGCTGATGGTGCGCTCCGGCCCGCAGGCGGCGGCCAGGGACAGGATCGCGGCATCGGCCGCCGCCTCGTCGGGCAGCGTGAGGAGATGCGCGGAGGACGACTCACGGCCGGAATCGGTGCTGCTGGTATCGGTCATCATGGCGCCCTTCTAAGGCCAAGCCCGCCATCCTCCAATGCCGGTCCCGCAGCGGGATTTCCGGCGCGCCGGCGCGGAACAGGGCGGGATCGTTGCATGACCGAATCGGTCCGCGGCCCGGGTTGCCGGATCGTTCCGGCGCGGTGGTGAAGACGCGGCTGGAAAAATCGCATCCGGCCCGGGCACACCAAAGGCCGCCGGAAACCGTGATGCCCTGAGCCGGCGCGCCCCATCGCTGCGACGTTTCAATGTCCGGCGATATCCGGCACTGCGAAACAGGATGAGCGCCTCGGGCGAGAGGGATGGCCGCCGATGGCGTCACTCCATGGCGCCGGTTCCGGCATCGCTCCCGCGCAGGACCCGGTTGAGGAAATCCAGCGCGCCCTGGAGGATGAAGATCGCGGCATGCTGGTCCACCACCGCCGCCCGCTTCGCCCGGCTGGCATCGGCGGCGATCAGCGCCCGTTCCACCGCGACGGTGGAGAGCCGCTCGTCCCAGAACGCCACCGGCAGGCCGGAAAAGCGGGCGGAGGTTGGGGGGGAAAGCCCGGCTCGCCTGGGCGCGCGGGCCTTCGCTGCCGCCCATGTTGGGGGGCAGCCCGAGCACGATGCCCCCCCCCCGCCGGTCCGCTGCCAGCGCCATCAGGCGGGCGGCATCGGCGCCGAACTTGGTCCTGAGCACAGTCTCCACGCCGGTGGCGAGGCGACGGTCCGGATCGCAGGTGGCAACCCCGATGGTCTTGGTGCCGAGGTCGAGCCCCAGCAGCGCGCCGCGCGCCGGCAGCACGGGCGCGATCTCGGCCAGCAGGCCCACCGGCGGGGGAGGGGAGGGGGTGTCGGCCATGCGGCGCGTCAGTCCTTCGCCGCCGCGGCGAGCAGGTCGAGGGCGTCGAGCACCGCCCGGTGGCGGACCTCATCCCGGCCGAGGTCGCCGTAGCGCCGCTCCAGCGGCATCAACCAGCCGTCGCGACGGGCGCAGGCGAAATGGACCAGCCCCACCGGCTTTTCCGCCGAGCCGCCGCCCGGCCCGGCGACCCCTGTGATGGCCACCGCGGCATCGACCCCGGCCGCGCGGCAGGCGCCCTCGGCCATGGCCCGGGCGGTCTCGGCGCTCACCGCGCCGCGGGCCGCGAGCAGCGCCTCGGGGACGCCGAGCAGCGCCGTCTTGGCGGCGTTGGAATAGGTGACGAAGCCGCGGTCCACCACGTCGGACGATCCCGGCACCGCGGTGAGGCTTCCGGCGACGAGGCCGCCGGTGCAGGATTCGGCTGTGGCGAGGGTCCAGCCACGGGCCCGGAAGGCGGCGAGCACCGCCTCGGCGCGGGCATAGGCATCGACGGCGATCATCGCGCCGATGCCGGATCCGACGCGATGTCGTCGGCGAGGGGCAGGCGGATGGTGGCGCTGGCCAGGGCGGCGATGCCCTCGCGCCGGCCGGTGAAGCCGAGGCTCTCGGTGGTGGTGGCCTTCACGCTCACCCGGCCGAGGGGCACCCCGGCGATCTCGGCCACCCGGGCGCGAATGGCGTCGCGGTGCGGACCCACCTTCGGGGCCTCGCAGATCAGGGTCAGGTCGAGATGGGCGATGAGCCCGTCCCGGGCCCGCACCTTGTCCGCCGCGTAAGCGAGGAAGAGATGGGAGGCGGCGCCCTTCCATTGCGGGTCCGAGGGCGGGAAGTGGGCACCGATGTCGCCGTCGCACAGGGCGCCGAGCAGGGCGTCGGTGAGGGCGTGCAGGCCGACGTCGGCATCTGAGTGGCCGGCGAGGCCGAAGCCGTGCGGGATCGCGACCCCGCCCAGCATCACATGGTCGCCGGCGCCGAAGGCGTGGACGTCGAAGCCGGTGCCGGTGCGCACGTCCGGCCGCGATGCGAAGGCGTCGGCGCGCAAAGCGGAATCGGCCTTTTGCAGGTCATCGGCGGTGGTGATCTTCACGTTGTCCGCCTCGCCCGCGAAGGTGGTGACCGGATGGCCGGCCCATTCCATCACCGCCGCGTCGTCGGTGAGGGTGTCGATGCCGGCGGCGGCCGCAGCGGCATGGGCGGCGCTGAGGCTGTTGTAGCAGAAAGCCTGCGGGGTCTGAATGGCGCGCAGGGACGACCGGTCCAGGGTGGCGCCGACCGGGCCCGCCGCGTCTACCTGCTTCACCGTGTCGGTGACCGGGAGGGCTGGAACCGCAGCCACCTCGGCCACCGCCGCCGCCGCGGCGCGGGCGATCAGCGCATCGCTGGCGAAGGGGCGGGCGGCATCGTGCACCAGCACCGCGCGCGGCGGATCGGACCTGAGGGTGTCGAGCCCGGCCTTCACCGAGGCCTGGCGCGTGGCCCCGCCCGCGACGGGTGCCAGCATCTTGGGCAGGCCGCGGGCGGCGTCCGCGAATTGGCCCGAATCATCGGGATGTATGACCGCCAGCACGCCGTCCACCGCCGGGTGCGCCGTCAGCCGCCGGAGCGTGCGCCGCAGCACGCTCTCCCCGCCGATCTTCTGGTACTGCTTTGGAATGTCACCGCCGACGCGGGTTCCGCGGCCGGCGGCGACGACGAGGGCGATGAGGGTCATCGGAAGCTTTCGTGCGATTTGCGCCCCCTTCAAGCCCGGACCGCCGGCGCGCGCAAGAGGGGGCCGGGATGCCCCGCCGGAGCCCGCGGCGCGAGGCCGGCCAAGGGTCGGGCGGGTTCACAAGGGCGGCATCCGGGCAAGCCGGCTGGGGGAAACGCAAGTTGCGTGCGCAGAATGCACTTGCGAAAGCGCGGCATATGTCTGAGATATAGGCAGTCGTCCATTCGGCTTAAATTCTGTGCAAGATAACTCCATCCCGTTTGTCGCCCCCCTGCGGATCGGCCCGCACCTCCTGCCGCAGCCCGTCGTGCTGGCGCCGATGGCCGGCATCACCGATGCGCCGGTGCGGCGGATGGCGGTGCGCCTGGGCTCCGGCCTCGCCGTCTCCGAGATGGTGGCCAGCGCCGCCCTCATGGACGGCCATCCCGAGATGCTGCTGAAGGCCGAAGGCGACGGCATGCCGCTCCACGCGGTGCAGATCGCCGGCAACGATCCCTACTGGATGGCCGAGGCGGCCCGCCTCGCCGAGGGCGCCGGCGCCGGCATCATCGACATCAACATGGGCTGCCCGGCCAAGCGCGTCACCGCCGGCGCGGCCGGGGCCTCGCTGCTGCTGGATCTCGGCCTTGCCGGGCGGATCCTCGACGCGGTCCGCCGGGCGGTGGCGATCCCGGTCACGGTGAAGACCCGCCTCGGCTGGGACGAGCACGCACCTACCGCGGTCACGGTCGCCCGGATGGCGCAGGACAGCGGCCTTGCCGCCATAACCGTCCACGGCCGCACCCGCTGCCAGTTCTATACCGGCCATGCCGACTGGGCGGCCATCGGCGCGGTGAAGGCGGCGGTGGCGATCCCGGTGATAGCCAACGGCGACGTCACCGATGCCGCCGACGGCCGGGCGATCCTCGCCGCCTCGGGCGCCGACGGCGTCATGGTGGGCCGCGGCGCGCAGGGCCGGCCCTGGTTCCCGGGCCAGGTGGCGCGGCACCTCGCCACCGGCCGCACCCCGGCCGATCCGGACCTCGCCACCCAGCGCGACCTGCTTCTGGAGCTTTATGAGGGCTGGCTGGCGCTGTACGGGACGGAACTGGGCGTGCGGCAGGCCCGCAAGCATATCGGCTGGGCGCTGGAGGCGGGGGCCGCCGGGCGGCCGGACGGCAGCGACTTCGTCGCCTTCTGGCGCCGGCGCCTGCTCACCAGCGACGCTCCTGAAACGGTGAAGGCCGGCATCCAGGCGGCGTTCGAGACCCTCATGGAGAGGGCGGCGGCATGAAGCCAGATCCCAAGCGCAAACCGGAAGACGAGCACGGCATGACGCGGGCCATCCTCGATGCCGTGCCGCACCCCGTCTTCACCGTCTCCGGCAGCGGCCACGTGGTGGATGCCAACGTCGCCGCGGAGGCCTTCTTCGAGGTCAGCGCGCCGCTGCTGAAGCGCCGCCCGGTCACCGAATTCGTGCCGTTCGGAACCCCGCTGCTGGGCCTCATCGAGCAGGTGAGGAAGCGCGGCGCGCCGGTGAACGAGTACCGGGTCGATCTCGGCACCCCGCGCAACGGCGGCGAGCGGATCGTCGACATCCATGTCGCCCCGGTGAACGAGCGGCCGGACCATGTGGTGGTGATGCTCCAGGAGCGCACCATCGCCGACAAGATGGACCGTCAGCTCACCCACCGCGGCGCTGCCCGCTCGGTGAGCGCGCTGGCATCCATGCTGGCGCACGAGATCAAGAACCCGCTCTCGGGTATCCGCGGCGCGGCCCAGCTCCTGGAGCAGTCCGCCGGCGACGAGGATCGCGCCCTCACCCGCCTCATCTGCGAGGAGGCCGACCGGATCGTGAAGCTGGTGGACCGCATGGAGGTGTTCTCCGACGAGCGCCCGGTGGAGCGCGAGCCGGTGAATATCCACGCCGTGCTGGAGCATGTGCGCACGCTGGCCGCCTCGGGCTTCGCCCGCCACATCCGCATCGTGGAGGAGTACGACCCCTCCCTGCCGCCGGTGCTGGCCAACCGCGACCAGCTCATCCAGGTCTTCCTGAACCTGGTGAAGAATGCGGCGGAGGCCATCGAGCCCGACCAGGACGGCGAGATCCAGCTCACCACGGCCTTCCGCCCCGGGGTGCGGCTCACGGTGCCGGGAGCTTCCAGCCGGGTCAGCCTGCCGCTGGAATTCTGCGTGCGCGACAACGGCAAGGGCGTCCCCGACGACCTCATGCCGCATCTGTTCGACCCCTTCGTCACCACCAAGCCGACCGGCTCTGGCCTCGGTCTTGCTTTGGTAGCGAAGATCATCGGTGACCACGGCGGCATCGTCGAATGCGACAGCCAGCCCCGCCGCACCACCTTCCGCGTGCTCCTGCCGATGTATCGCGGCAAGACCCGCGCCCAAGAGGATAGCTGAGGTGTCCATGCCCACGGGAAGCATCCTCGTAGCCGACGACGACGCCGCGATCCGCACGGTGCTCAACCAGGCCCTGTCGCGAGCGGGATACGAGGTGCGGTCCTGCGGCAACGCCGCCACCCTCTGGCGCTGGGTGAGCCAGGGCGACGGCGACCTCGTCATCACCGACGTGGTGATGCCCGACGAGAACGCCTTCGATCTTCTCCCCCGGATCAAGAAGGCGCGGCCGGACCTGCCGGTCATCGTCATGAGCGCGCAGAACACGTTCATGACCGCCATCCGCGCCTCCGAGCGCGGGGCCTATGAGTACCTGCCCAAGCCCTTCGACCTGAAGGAGCTGATCTCCATCGTCGGCCGCGCCCTCGCCGAGCCCAAGAAGGGTGAGCACGGCGCCAGGGTCGACGGCGAGCAGGACAACATCCCGCTGGTGGGCCGCTCGCCCGCCATGCAGGAGATCTACCGCCTCCTCGCCCGGCTGATGCAGACCGACCTCACGGTGATGATCGCCGGCGAGAGCGGCACCGGCAAGGAGCTGGTGGCCCGCGCCCTGCACGATTACGGCAAGCGCCGCTCCGGGCCGTTCGTCGCCATCAACATGGCGGCGATCCCGCGCGACCTCATCGAATCCGAGCTGTTCGGCCACGAGAAGGGCTCGTTCACCGGCGCCACAACCCGCAATCCCGGCCGGTTCGAGCAGGCGGAGGGCGGCACGCTCTTCCTCGACGAGATCGGCGACATGCCCATGGAGGCGCAGACGCGCCTGCTGCGCGTGCTCCAGCAGGGCGAGTACACGACGGTGGGCGGGCGCACCCCCATCCGCACCGACGTGCGCATCATCGCCGCCACCAACAAGGACCTGCGGACCCTGATCCAGCAGGGCCTGTTCCGCGAGGACCTGTTCTTCCGCCTCAACGTGGTGCCGCTGCGCCTGCCGCCCTTGCGCGAGCGCTCCGAGGACGTGCCGGACCTGGTGCGCCACTTCTTCCTCCAGGCCGAGCGCGAAGGCCTGCCGGCCAAGCAGATCGACATCGCCGCCCTCGACCGGCTGAAGCGCTATCGCTGGCCGGGCAACGTGCGCGAGCTGGAGAATCTGGTCCGCCGCCTCGCCGCGCTCTATCCGCAGGAGGTAATCACCCCGGCGATCATCGACGCCGAGCTCTCCGAGCCGATGCCGAGCGCGCTCTCCGAGGAGGCGCCGGTGGACGCGACGCTCGCCGCCTCGGTGGAGCGTCACCTCAATGCCTATTTTTCCGGCTTCGGCGACGACCTGCCGCCACCCGGCCTCTATCACCGGATCCTGAAGGACGTGGAGTATCCGCTGCTCTCGGCGGCGCTGGCGGCCACCCGCGGCAACCAGATCAAGGCGGCCGAGCTGCTCGGGCTCAACCGCAACACTCTGCGCAAGAAGATCCGGGATCTCGACATCCAGGTCATCCGGACCTCCCGGTGATCCAGAGGTTCAGGTGAACCGAGGTTTCAGGTGACCTGCGGTCGCCGGCGGGGGCGGGATAGCGCCTGAAAGATGCCCGTGCCGCGCCCATGGCCGCCGTCGGCGCCGGGCGGAGGGAAGATCCCGGCCGGCCACGCGGACGCTTGGCGCCTCGGCGACCGCCGCGGCGAGGAGGCATCGCCCCGGCGAGGTCGTCACCCGGCTACCAACCTTGGGCTTTACCGGGGGAATGCGGCGGGCAGGGCCGATCTCTGTCACATTTTTGCACCAGTGTTGTTCCACTGCATCATCCATCCGGCGGAGGGCGAATCTCTGCGCGCCGGCAATCGGGGGATGACGCAGCCACATGAGCGAGGTGCCCGGTTCATCCACGCCCGCGCCGGAAACCCCGGTACGGCGCAGCCTTTCGGCGCGGCTTTTCGCGCCGGTGGTCGTGGTCGCGGCGCTCGCTTCGGCACTCGCCACCTTCCTGATCCTGATGGGCCTCACCTCCATCGTCCCCAGCCCGCAGGTGGTGGTGGGCGTGCTGGTGGGCAGCGGGGTCTGCGTCCTCATCCTGCTGACGATCATCGCCCGCGAGGTCTGGCGCATCCTGCAGGCGCGCAGGCTCGGCCGGGCGGCGGCGCGGCTGCATGTGCGCATCGTCGGGCTGTTCGCCGGCGTCGCCGTGCTGCCGGCCATCGTGGTGGCGGTGGTGGCGAGCCTCACCCTCGACCGCAGCCTCGACCGCTGGTTCTCCACCCGCACCCAGGAGATCGTCGGCAGCGCCGCCTCCGTGGCGCAGACCTATGTGCGCGAGCATGCCCTCTCCATCCGCAGCGACGTGATGGCCATGGGCAACGACGTCTCGCGCATGAAGCAGCTCTATGAGAACGATCCGGAGCGCTTCCGCCAGATCTTCACCGCGCAGGCGGCGCTGCGAAACCTGCCCGGGGCGCAGCTCGTGCGCCGCGACCTCACCGTGGTGGAGCGCGCCAACCTGCGCACCGAGCGCGAATACCTGGTGCCCGCCAACATCGCCATCGGCGAGGCGAGCACCGAGCAGCCCATCATCTACCTGCCCTCGGACGCCGACTTCGTCGCCGCGGTCATCCCGCTCCAGGGCTTCGACGACCTCTATCTCTACGCCGCCCGGCCCATCGACCCGCGGGTGATCGGCTACCTGAAGGTGACCCGCGACACCCTGGCCGACTATCGCGCTTTGGAGGAGCGGCGGTTCAACGTCCAGCTCGCCTTCGCGCTGATGTATGCGGTGATCACGCTGATCGTGCTTCTGACCGCGGTCTGGCTCGGCATCAACTTCTCCAAGTGGCTGGTGGCGCCGATCCGCCGGCTGATGTGGGCGGCCGACCGGGTGGCCGCCGGCAATCTCGACGTCCAGGTGCCGGTGCACCGGGCCGAGGGCGACCTAGCCACCCTCGGCGAGACCTTCAACAAGATGACCGGCGAGCTGAAGACCCAGCGCAACGACATCGTGCGGGCGCGCGACCAGATCGATTCCCGCCGCCGCTTCACCGAGGCGGTGCTGTCGGGCGTCGGCGCGGGAGTGATCGGCATCGATCCGTGCGGCCGGGTATCGATCCTCAACCGCTCCGCGGAAAGGCTGCTGGGCCTGAGCGAGGCCGACGTGCTCGGCGAGGCGCTGGCCGAGGTGGTGCCGGAGACCGCGGCGCTGCTCGCCGAGGCGGAAGCCGCCGGCCAGCGCATCGTGCAGGGCAACATCACCATCCACCGCGACGGCCGCGAGCGGATCTTCGCCGTCCGGGTCACCACCGAGCAGTCCTCCGACGAGGCGCACGGCCGGGTGGTGACGCTCGACGACATCACCGCCCTCATCACCGCGCAGCGCACCTCGGCGTGGGCCGACGTCGCCCGCCGCATCGCCCACGAGATCAAGAATCCGCTGACGCCGATCCAGCTTTCCGCCGAGCGGCTCAAGCGCAAGTACGGGCGGCACATCACCCAGGATCGCGATGTGTTCGACCAGTGCACCGACACCATCATCCGCCAGGTCGGCGACATCGGCCGGATGGTGGACGAGTTCTCCTCCTTCGCCCGCATGCCCAAGCCCGTGGTGGATGCCCAGGACCTCGCCGAGACCATCCGGCAGTCGGTGTTCCTCATGCGGGTGGGCCATCCGGACATGGTGTTCGAGACCGAGCTGCCGGCCGCGCTGCCGGCGCGGTTCGACCGTCGCCTCATCTCGCAGGCCCTCACCAACATCCTCAAGAACGCCGCCGAGGCGGTGGAGGCGGTGCCGGAGGCCGAGCGCGGCCGCGGCCTGATCCGCATCAAGGCCGAGCGGGTGGACGACATGCTGGTGATGGACATCGTCGACAACGGCGCCGGCCTGCCCAAGGAAAATCGCAGCCGGCTGCTGGAACCCTACGTGACGACGCGCGAGAAGGGCACCGGGCTCGGCCTCGCCATCGTCGGCAAGATCATGGAAGAACACGGCGGCGGCATCGAGCTGAACGACGCCCCGGCCGGTCGCGGCGCCTGGATCCGTCTGCGGATCCGCGCCGAGGGGCCGGCCGAGGGCGAGAGCCAGCCGGGCGCCGCCCAACAGGGTGCTCCCCCCCAGGACGCCCCGGTGACAATGGGGAGAAGCTGAGCGATGGCCATGGAAATCCTCATTGTCGACGACGAGGCAGACATCTGCGGGCTGGTCGCGGGCATCCTTGACGACGAGGGCTACACCGCCCGCACCGCCCGCGATGCCGACAGCGCCCTCGCCGCCATCGCCACGAGGCGGCCCAACCTGATCTTCCTCGACATCTGGCTCCAGGGCTCGCGGCTCGACGGGCTGGAGCTGCTGAACGAGATCAAGACCCAGCACCCCGACATCCCGGTGGTGATGATCTCCGGCCACGGCAACATCGAGACCGCGGTCGCGGCCATCAAGCGCGGCGCCTACGACTTCATCGAGAAGCCGTTCAATGCCGATCGCCTGATGATGATCACCGAGCGGGCGCTGGAGACCCTGCGGCTGAAGCGGGAGCTGAAGGAGCTGAAGCAGCTCGCCCCCCACGGCCGGGTCCTGGTGGGGCGCTCCGGCGCGGTGCAGCAGCTCAAGGCCGCCATCGAGCGGGTGGGGCCCACCAACAGCCGGATCCTGATCGTCGGCCCCTCCGGCTCCGGCAAGGAGCTGACGGCGCGCATGGTCCACGCCACCTCCGGCCGCGCCCAGGGCCCGTTCGTGGTGCTCAATTCCGCCGCCATCACGCCGGAGCGGCTGGAATACGAGCTGTTCGGCGTCGCCGAGGGCGCCAAGGTGCCGCCCCCCGGGCACGAGGGCGCGCAGGACGGCGCGGATGAGTTCGCCAATGGCGACGCCCGCCACGCCTCCAAGCGCGGCGCGCTGGAGGAGGCCCACGGCGGCACCCTCTTCCTCGACGAGATCGCCGACATGCCGCGCGAGACACAGAACCGGGTGCTGCGGGTGCTGGTGGAGCAGACCTTCTCCCGCATCGGCTCGAGCGAGCGGGTGAGCGTGGACGTGCGGATCATCTCCTCCACCGGGCGCAACCTGGAGGAGGAGATCGCCAAGGGCCGCTTCCGCGAGGACCTTTACCACCGCCTCTCGGTGGTGCCGATCCGGGTGCCGCCGCTGGCCGAGCGGCGCGAGGACATCCCCGACCTCGTCGAGTTCTTCGTCGACGCCATCTCGCAGACCACCGGCCTGCCGCGCCGGCCCATCGGCGAGGACGCCATGGCGGTGCTGCAGTCGCACGACTGGCCGGGCAACGTGCGCCAGCTGCGCAACAATGTGGAGCGTCTGCTGATCCTCGCCGGCGGCGACGCCGACGCCACCATCACCGCCGATCTCCTGCCCCCGGACGTCGGCGCGCTGGTGCCCAGCCTGCCCAACGGCAATGGCGGCGAGCACCTCATGGGCCTTCCGCTGCGGGAGGCGCGCGAGGTGTTCGAGCGGGAGTATCTTTCCGCCCAGATCAGCCGTTTCGGCGGAAATATCTCGCGCACCGCCGAATTTGTGGGGATGGAGCGCTCCGCCCTGCATCGCAAACTGAAGGCGCTCGGCGTAGGCTGACCGGCGCCTGATGCCGGCGTATCGCACGCGCCGGCAGAACGCGCCTAGGGCACGCGTCGGGGAGGGGGACGAGCATGCGGGTCGTGATCTGCGGGGCGGGGCAGGTGGGGTTCGGCATCGCCGAGCGCCTCGCCAGCGAGCAGAACGACGTGTCCATCATCGACCGCGATCCCCGCCGGATCCAGATGGTGACCGAGCAGCTGGACGTGCGCGGGGTGGTGGGCCACGGCTCCCATCCGGACGTGCTGTCGCGGGCCGGGGTCGAATCGGCCGACATGCTGATCGCCGTCACCCTCTCGGACGAGGCCAACATGGTGGCCTGCCTGGTCGGCCACGCGCTGTTCAACGTTCCCACCAAGGTGGCGCGTATCCGGGCGCAGAACTATCTCGCCCCCGAATGGCGCGACCTGATCGCCCGCGATCACCTGCCCATCGACGTGGTCATCTCGCCGGAGATCGAGGTCGGCGAGATGGTGCTGCGCCGCCTCTCCCTGCCCGGCGCCATCGATACGGTGAGCTTCGCCGACGGGGCGGTGGTGGCGGTGGGCGTGGTCTGCGGCGAGGACTGCCCGGTGGTGGATACGCCGCTGAAGCAGCTCACCCAGCTATTCCCTGAAGTGAACGCCGTGGTGGTGGCGGTGAGCCGCCGCGGCAAGACCCTGGTGCCGCGCTCCGAGGATCGCCTGCAGCAGGGCGACATCGCCTATTTCGTCTCGCCGGCCGACCAGGTGCAGCGGGCGCTCAGCATCTTCGGCCACGACGAGGTGCCGGGGCAGCGGATCGTCATCGCCGGCGGCGGCAATATCGGCTTCTACGTCGCCTCCGAGCTGGAGGTGCGCAACCCGATGGCGCGGGTGAAGCTGATCGAATCGTCCAAGGACCGGGCGCAGACGGTGGCGGAACTGCTGGGCCGCACCGTTGTGCTGCACGGCGATGCCCTCGACCGCACCATCCTCGACGAGGCGAGCGTGAGCGAGGCGGACGTCATGATCGCCCTCACTAACGACGATCGCATCAACATCCTCTCCTGCCAGCTCGCCAAGCAGATCGGGGCAGGGCGCATCCTGGCGCTGCTGAACGAGCAGGGCTATGCCGCCTTCGCCCGGGGGCTGGGCATCGACGCCCACGTCAATCCGCGCCAGATCACGGTCTCCAAGGTGCTCCAGCATGTGCGCCGCGGCCGCATCCGCGGCGTTCACGCGCTGCTCGACGGCTCCGGCGAGATGATCGAGGCGGAGGCGCTGGAGACCTCGCCCCTGGTGGGCAAGCCGCTGCGCGACGTGGAGCTGCCGGACGGGTTGAGGCTCGGCGCCGTGGTCCGCAACGGGCAGGCGATGATCCCGCGCGGCGACTTCGTGGTCCGCGCCCATGACAGGGTGGTGCTGTTCGCGCTGCCGGAACGCATCAAGCGGGTCGAGCAGCTGTTCCGCGTCGCCCTCGAGTTCTTCTGAGCCGCCGGCGATGATGATCCACGCCGCCCGGCTGCTGGCCGGCGCCTTCGCCGCCACCGGGCTGATGAGCCTGATCGCCGCCCTGGTGGCGGCCCGCACCGGCACCGGGCCCGCGGTGTTCGTGGGCACCAGCGCCGTTTGCCTCTTCCTTGCCGGGGCGCTGCGCTTCAGCGTCGGCGGGGCGCCGTCCCGTCCCGGCCGGGCGCACGGCATCTCCAGCCTGTTGCTGGTGTGGTTCGTGGTGCCGCTGGCCTCGATGCCGGCCATCGCCGCCGTGTCCGGCCTACCGCCGCTGGCCGCATTCCTGGAGGCGGTTTCCGCCTTCACCACAACGGGGGCGACCTCGCTCACCCGCGGGCCGGTGAGCCTGTTCGTGTTCCTCGCTTTGCTGCAATGGGCGGGCGGGCTGTTCACCATCATCTCCGCGCTCACCACCCTGGCCCCCGCCGGCATCGGCGGCCTGCCGGACCGGGCGTGCGGGCGGGAAACCACCCTCGATGCGGTGGAGATCGGCGGGGTGGTGCGGGAGATGGCGCCCATCTACGCCGCCGGCACGCTGCTGCTGATCCTGGTGCTGCTGCTCGACGGCCAGTCCTTCTACGTCGCCTTCACCCTTGCCACGGCCGCCACCTCGGCCGGCGCCCACCTGCCGCCGGAAGCGCAGATCGCCCTGACGGTGGATGCCGCGCCCAAGTGGCTGGTGCTGCCCTTCCTGCTGTGGAGCGCCACCAGCATCCGCTGGCACCGGGCGCTGCTCACCCGCCGCATCCACGCCGCGCCGGAGCAGCCGGAGAGCCTGCTGCTGATCGGCTGGGTGCTGATGCTGGGGGTGCTGATCGCCGCCCTGCTGGTGCCGGCCAGCGACCAGGGCACGCTCGACGTGGTGCGCGACGGCCTGTTCTCCGCCGCCTCGCTGGTCGCCACCTCCGGCATCGGCCCGCCCGACGGCACCTATGCCGCCCTGCCGGCCGGGCTGGTGCTCGGCGTGGTGCTGCTGGGCGGTGGCATGTTCTCCGCCGCCGGCGGGCTGAAGATGCTGCGGCTGCGGGCCATTGTGCTGCGCATCCGCGGCGACCTCACCCGCCTCGTCTCGCCCAACCTGGTGCAGCCGGCCGCGCTGGCCGAGGGCGGGGTGGGCTCGGCCATGCGCGGGGTGTGGATCGGCACCGCCATGCTGTTCGTGGTCTACGGCCTGTGCGTCATCGCCCTCAGTCCCGGCCTGCCCAATTTCGCCGCCGCCCTCACCGCCGCCGCCGCGGTGGTCGCCAATTGCGGGCCGGTCTATGACGCGGCAGGGCAGGGGTGGCCGGCGCTGGGCACCCTGCCGGCCGGATCGGTGATCGCGGCCGCCCTCGGCATGGTGGCCGGGCGGCTGGAGATCATCGGCATGTTCGTCGTCGTCCATCTCGCCATGTGGCGCATCTGACGCCCATTGCCGCTCGCGGAGCCCCCATGTCGCGCATTGCTTATGTCAACGGCCGCTATGTCCCCCACCGCGAGGCCGCGGTGAGCGTGGAGGATCGCGGCTTCCAGTTCGCCGACGGGGTCTACGAGGTGTGCGAGGTGCTGGGCGGCCGGCTGGTCGATTCCCGGCGCCACCTCGACCGGCTGGACCGCTCCCTCGGCGAGCTGCGCATCGCCCCTCCCATGGGCCGGACGGCGCTGGAGATCGTGCTGCGCGAGACGGTGCGCCGCAACCGGGTGGGCGACGGGCTGGTCTACCTGCAGGTGACCCGCGGCACCGCCCGGCGCGACCATCCGTTTCCGCCGGCCGGCACGCCCGCGTCGCTGGTGGTGACCGCGCGCAATTCCGACCGCGCGCTCCAGGACGCGGCGGCGGCGGCGGGGGTGAAGGTGATCACGGTGCCTGAGAACCGCTGGCCCCGGGTGGACATCAAGTCGGTGGCGCTGCTGCCGAACGTGCTCGCCAAGCAGGCCGCCAAGGAGGCGGGCGCCCGCGAGGCCTGGTACGTGGATGCGGACGGCAAGGTCACCGAAGGCGCCTCCTCCAACGCCTGGATCGTGACCGCGGACGGCCGGCTCGTGACCCGGCCGGCGATCGGCGGGATTCTGGGCGGCATCACCCGGGCGGTGGTGTTCGCGGCGGCTGCCGCGGCGGGGCTGAGCGTGGAGGAGCGGGCGTTCACCGTCGCCGAGGCAAAGGCCGCCCGCGAGGCCTTCATCACCGCCGCCACCACGCTGGTGATGCCGGTGGTGCGCATCGACGATGCGGTGGTGGGGGATGGCCGGCCGGGCGCGGTGGCCTCTCGCCTGCGCAAAGCCTTCCACGACTTCGCGGAGCTGGCCGCGCAGGCCTGAGGCGCAGTGTAGGCAGTCGGAAAATACGGGAAAACTTGTCCTCACCGTAGTGCGGCAAAATATTATTGCACCGCCACATGACTGTGGCATGCTACGCTGTTAATTGCCCCGGGTCTGCTTCGGCAGAGCCTCGAGGGCTCAACGCCGGAAAAAGCGGATACGAAAATGGCGGCGGAACGAACTCAGAACCTTCAGGACACCTTTCTCAACCACGTTCGCAAGAACAAGACCCCCCTCACCATTTTCCTGGTCAACGGCGTGAAGCTGCAGGGGGTCGTCACTTGGTTTGATAATTTCTGCGTGCTGCTGCGCCGCGACGGCCATTCCCAGCTGGTTTACAAGCACGCGATTTCCACCATCATGCCCGGACACCCGATCCAACTCTTCGATCCGACGGATGAAGGGGCCGAAAAAGCATAATCAACAAGGGCACCACCCCGGAGCTCGGCGCCGCCGAAGGCATGCCCACCCACGGCGGGCCGGATGCTCCCTCGCCATCATCAGGACCCGCGCGCAATCCTGCGGCCAAAGGCGTTGACCGGCGCCTGCCGCCAACGCGCTGCGCCGTCATCACGCCGGTCGTCTCCCGCCGTGGCGCCCGCTCCGGCGGCCGCGCGCCTGTAGCGGGGGCGGGGCAGGGGGCTTCCGCGACCCGGCCCTCAGGCTTTACCGGCTCCGACCGTCGCACGCCCCAGGCGCGGCTCGACGAGGCCGTGGGGCTTGCCGCGG
The DNA here is from genome assembly GCA_937872325.1 of uncultured Xanthobacter sp. Taxonomy (GTDB): domain Bacteria; phylum Pseudomonadota; class Alphaproteobacteria; order Rhizobiales; family Xanthobacteraceae; genus Xanthobacter. The sequence continues at coordinate 41,214 of CALMSN010000120.1, forward strand.
CCATCAATCTCGATGTGGTCCATTCCGCCCTGGTGCCGCTGTCCGAGATCCGGCCGGCAACGTATCTCGGCACCGGCAAGGTGGAAGAGATCGCTGACATCGTGAAGGCGGAGGAGGTGGGGCTCGTCTTCTTCGACGCCGCCTTGTCGCCGGTGCAGCAGCGCAACCTGGAAAAGGCTTGGGCCACCAAGGTGGTGGACCGCACGGCGCTGATCCTCGAAATCTTCGGCAGCCGGGCGCGGACCAAGGAAGGCGCGCTGCAGGTGGAGCTGGCCCATCTCAACTACCAGCGCTCGCGCCTCGTCCGCTCCTGGACCCACCTGGAGCGCCAGCGCGGCGGCTTCGGCTTCCTCGGCGGCCCCGGCGAGACGCAGATCGAGGCCGACCGCCGCCTGATCCAGGAGCGCATCGACGCCATCCGCAAGGAGCTGGCCGTCGTCGTGCGCACGCGCGAGCTGCACCGCGCCGGCCGCCGCCGGGTGCCTT
>CALMSN010000121.1 GCA_937872325.1 uncultured Xanthobacter sp.
GGCGCCCGCCGCCTCCGCCATCCGCACGCCGGAGCCGCGGCCGGTGCGGGCGTTGCGCATGAGGAGCCGCTCGGGCGCCGGCGAGATGAAGCGGCGCATCAGCTCCATGTCGGCCTGGAAGCCGCCGTCGGCGAGCACCACCGCGCGGGCGGGGAGGGTGATGTCGGCGCCGCCTTCGCGCACCACGATGCCGCGGCAGCGCCCGTTCTCCATCACCAGCTCGCGGGCCTCGACGCCGCGGCTCAGCGTGCCGCCGCGCCGGCGCAGGGCATCGCCCAGGGTGCGCAGCATCACGTCGCCGGCCCGCCCCTGCCAGTGCAGGCCGGTCTGGCGCACGCCGGGCGGGGCGAGGGAGTTCTGCCGCAGGCCGTCCGGCCCCGCCTTGATGAAGCGCACGCCCTGCTGCTTCAGCCAGGCGAGGGTGCGCCGGGCGTTGGCGGCGAGGGTGGTGGCCAGCGCCTCGTCGGTCTCGCCGTGCATGGCCTTGCGGACATTGTCCGCCACCCAGGCGGGATCGCCGCCCATGTCGTCCATGGCCACGTGGAACAGGCCGCCGGTGTAGCGGCTGTTGCACAGATAGGCCTCCTCGGCGCTCTGCTCGATCACCCGCACGCGAAGCCCGCCTTCCGCGGCGCGCAACGCGGCGGTCAGTCCGGCGAGGCCGGCGCCGACGACCAAGACATCGAGGTTTTGGGACGCGCTCATCTTGGTCTTCGCCTCATTGCGAATGGTAGTATCAAGTCGAGCCTTGGTGCGGGCGCGGGTTACTTGGGCATCAGCGTATCGGCGATGATCCGCAGGACCTCGACATAGCTGACAAGCAGGGCGCTCAGCACGAGGCTGGCGGCGATGCCGGCGACGACCAGCCACGCGCTCCAGCCGGCGAAGGCGAGTGCGAGGGCGGCGGCCACCGGCACTACGCCGAGCGCCACCGCCAGCACGAGGCCGTGCTTCACCAGGAAGCTCACCACCGGATAGGTCGGAACCTTGTATTCGTCTGATGCCAATGGACGTCCTCCAGTCCGAGATCGGCACGGGACGTCAGGGCGCGGCCCGCGCCGCCGGCAGTGCGGCGGAGCGGGGGCTGTCCCCGGGGCGTTCCTCGTGCGGCGCCGTCTGCAGCGCCTGTTCTTGCGGCCGGCGCCATGATGCGCCGATGACCTGTCGTTATTAGTATGAATACGTAATTGACGTATACTGTCAATAACCCAACGCCTTGAATCCATGCTGCGATGCGAGGCTCAGGCGTTCGCGCTAGCGGCATGGCGGCCGGCGAGGCGCCCCGAGGTGAAGGCCCAGGCGAGGTGATGGCCGTGGCCCTCCAGCAGCAGGCCACCCTGGCCGGTGGAGCCCACCGCATAGAGGCCGGGCACGACGCTGCCGTCGGCCCGCGTCACCTGGTGGCTGGTGTTCACGGTCAGCCCGCCGTCGGTGAGGATGATCCAGCTCTTCACCGGCCCGAGGGCATAATAGGGGCCGCTGGCGAGCTTCGGCCGGCCGGAGGCGGCGTTGTAGCGGGCGACCTCGGCTTCCAGCCGGTCGGCCGGGACGCCCATCGAGGTGGCCAGCGCGCCCAGGCTGGCGCCCTTGTGGAAGAGATCCGGGCGGTTTCGCCGGTAGTCCTGCAGGTAGGCGTAGGCAACGCCGGGGGCCGTCGAGATGAAGTAGGGCCACTTGCGGAACTTCTTCGCCACGCGCTCGTCGAAGACGATGTAGCCGATCTTGTCCGGTTGCTTGCCGAAGGCGTAATTGGGCTTGTCGAGCTCGTCGGCGAACCGCTCGCCATTCTTGTTGACCAGAATGGCGCCCTCGCGGAACAGGCTCGGCTCCGGGCTGAGATAGGTGGTCACGAACGACAGGATGAACGGGCGCAGCAGCGCCGCCGGCAGGCGCTCCAGCGCGATGCGCATGGCGTTGGTCAGCCAGGGATGCGGCGGCAGGCTGAGCAGCAGGCTCGGCTTGGGCGGCGGCATGAAGCGCAGGTTCGGCCCATACACCACCTCGCCGAACTTCACCGCCGCCCCCAGGTCCTCGCCGAAGCGGTGCCCGTCGCCGGTGTTGGTGGTGTTGACCCCGTCCACGTCGGCGACGGCGGGGTTGAAGCGCCCCTTCCATTCCGGGCTCGAGGAATAGTCGCCGGTGGCCAGGATCACCGCGCGCCGGGCCCGGATTTCCACGCTCCGGCCGGCGATGACGGCGACCACCCCGACGACGCGCCCGTTCTCCACGATGAGGCGCTCGACCGCGGCATTCACCCGGGCATCGACGCCCACCCGCGCCGCTTCCCGGGCGACGAAATAGATGTAGGCCCGCGAGTTGGGGATGACGTTGTGCATCCGCGGCTGGCGATGGGGCGGCTCGGGCATGGGGCCGTAGAAGGTCACGCCGAGCCGCATCAGCCAGGCGACGCTCTCGCCGACATTCTCCACCAGGATCCGGCGCAGGGCCTCGTTGTCGCTGGCGGCGAGGTCGCCTGCGAACTTGGCCATGTCCTCGAAATGCGCCTGGGTGGTGTCGGCGATGCCGGCACGCTTCTGGTGCCAGGTGCCGGTGGCGGTGATGGAGCCGATGGAAAGCCCGGTGCTGCCCCGCAGCTCGGTGTGCTTCTCCAAAAGGATCACCCGCGCGCCGGCCTGCCGGGCGAAGATCGCGGCAGTGAGGCCGGATCCGCCGCCGCCGACCACGACGATGTCGGTTTCTTCCTGCGTCGCCGGAGCGCCGGTGGGGCCGGGCTGGGTCATGGTTTCTCCCTGGGATCGTCTCGACGTCGCGCGCCGGGGCCATGACGGCGTGGCGTTGGTTTCCGCAGGCCCGGACCGGCATGCGCGAGGCGTTGTTTTTGGTGGCCGAGCCGCCCGGAGGGCGATTCCATTCCGGGTTGCTTCGTTATTTAGGCAGAACACTGATATTATGTATACATACAAAAAATGAAAAAACGATGCAACCTCTCCCGCGCTTCGCTGGTGCGCAATCGTGCGACATGGCCTGGGCGCGGCGCGCCGGTCAGAGCGCCGGGCCCGCCACCACGGATGGGCGGAACGCCGACGTGAGACGCAGGCGGGCCTTCCCTCGACATCCTGGCGCGGACCGGGACTTGAAACCGCGCCGCGATTGCGTTCCGGTTCGCCTCAGGCCGGCCCGGGGGCCGGATCAGGGGGCCGAGGGCAGGGCGATGCCGGCTTCCAGCGAGATCCGCCGGGCCGCGCCGCCGGCCTTGAATCCGCCATCCACGGCAAGGTCCTCGCCGGTGATGAAGCTCGCCTCGTCGGAGGCCAGGAACAGCACCGCGCGCGCCGCCTCCTCGATGGTGCCGTAGCGGCCGAGCGGCGTCGCCTGCCGCCACGGCTCCAGATGCGCGCCGCCGGCATTGAGGCCGGTGAGGATGATGCCGGGGCAGACCGCATTCACCCGGATGCCCCAGCCGACCAGCTCCATGGCGGCGCTGCGGGTGAGGCCCAAAAGCCCCGCCTTGGTGGCGCTGTAGGCCGGATCGCTGTGCCCCACATAGGCGGCGACCGAGGCGATGTTCACCACCGCGCCGCCGCCGCTGTCCCGCATCGCCGGCGCGCACGCCTTGATCCCCAGCATCGCACCGGTGAGATTGACGCCGAGCACGCGGTTCCAGGCCTCGGGCGCGGTGTCCATCACGCCGGTGCGGTTGAGGATGCCGGCATTGTTGACCAGCGTCGTCAGCCGCCCCTGCCAGGCCATCACGTCGTCCACCACCGCCGCCCAGTTGGCCGGGTCGGCCACGTCGAGGTGGAAGTAGCGCGCGGCGCCGCCGTCTTTGCTGATGGCGCGGGCGAGGTCCTCGCCTTCCGCGTCGAGGATGTCGCAGATGGCGACCGCCGCCCCTTCCCGCGCAAACATGCGGGCTTCCGCCGCGCCCTGTCCCCGGCTACCGCCGGTGATGATTGCGACCTTGCCCTCAAGGCGACCCATGGGCGTCTCCCATCAAATGCTTGTTTTGCTTATTGCCGGGCGGAGCGGATATGGTCCGGCTTCACGAGCCGCTCATTCCAATGGCTGCGTTGCCTCACGCCTCAAGCTGGGTCACACTCGTCATTGTTCAGCATTCTGTCAATCGGCTGATGCCGACCGCGCACGTTTGATCAACCGGAGTTGTTCATCGATGTCCTTGAGCGATTTATATACAAAGCCGGGCCATCTGATCCGTCGCGCGCATCAGATCTCTTGGGCGCTTTTTCTTGACGAATGCGCGCCGTTCAACATCACTCCGGTCCAGTATGCGGCGATGGTGGCCATCGAGGAGCGGCCGGGCGTCGATGCCACCCGCCTGTCCTCGCTCATCGCCTTCGACCGCTCGACCATCGGCAACGTCATCGAGCGGCTGGAGAGCCGGGGCCTCGTGGTGCGCAAGCCCAGCACCGAGGACAAGCGGCAGAAGCTGCTGTTCCTCTCGCGCGAAGGCGCCACTTTGCTGCGCAAGGCGGAAGCCAGCGTCGAGCGGGTGCAGGAGCGGATCCTCGCGCCCCTCACCGAGGCCGAGCGCAAGCAGTTCGTGAAGCTCCTGAACCGGCTCGCCACCTTGAACAACGAGGCGACCAGCGCCCCCATCCGGGTGGTGGAGGACATCAAGTCGGCCTGACCCGGGCAGCGGAAATCCTCGCGGCCGATCGCGGGTGGGGCGCAGCGCCTCAATCCGGGGCATGCAGGCCGAGTCCCAGCCGGGCGCGGCGCTTGAGCCAGGGGCTCGGCCGATAGCGCGGGTCGCCGTAGAAGTCGTTGAGCGCCTCGAGGATGGCGAGCACCCGCGCCGGCCCGATCGTATCGCCCAGTTTGAGCGGGCCGCGGGGATAGCCGAGCCCCAGCTCCACCGCCCGGTCGATGTCGGCGGGCGCGGCGATGCGCTGCTGCGCCATGTCGGCCCCCACATTCACGATCGCCGCACGGATGCGCTGGGCGATGAAGCCCGGGCTGTCGTGGATCGACGTGACCGCCGCGCCGTCCGCCGCCAGCAGCGCATGGGCGGCCTGCCGCAAAACGGGATCTATGGCCGGCGAGGCCATGAGGGTGCGCCGCCGGCCCAGCGTGGACGGATCCACCGCCACCACCTGCGCCGGATCGAGACCTGCGGCGAGGGCCGCGGTGCCGGTGTCCTCTCCCCAGGGGGTGAGGACGGCGAGCGCGCCAGCCGAGGGGCGGGCGCTGTCCTCCAGCCGCGCGCCGGCGCCCTCGACCAGCGCCCGCAATGCCGCGGCGGCGGCCGGGTCGGCGTCGCTGATCCACACGCTCAGGGCGGAGAGGTCGCAGGCCGGCACTGGCGCCTCGGGCGGCTTTTGCGCCTTGCCGTCGGCATAGGCGTAGAAGCCGCGCCCGGTCTTACGGCCGAGCAGCCCGCCGAGGTGACGGGTGGCGCCGATCACCGAGGGGCGGTAGCGCGGCTCCTCGAAATACTGGTGGTAGATGGATTCCATCACCGGCTGCGAGACGTCGAGGCCGGTGAGGTCGAGCAGCTCGAACGGGCCGAGGCGGAAGCCGGCGCCCTCGGTCATCACCCGGTCCACATCGGCGAAGCTGGCGATGCCCTCGCCGACGATGCGCAGCGCCTCGGTGAGGTAGCCGCGCCCGGCATGGTTGACGACGAAGCCCGGCGTGTCGCTGGCCCGCACCGGATGGTGGCCCATGCGCCGGGCGATGGCGACGAGGCGATCGAGCACGTCGTCGGCGGTGAGCACGCCGCCGATCACCTCGACCACCTTCATCAGCGGCACCGGATTGAAGAAGTGGAAGCCGGCGATGCGCCCGGGCAGCCGCGCGGCGGCGGCAAATCCGGTGACCTGCAGCGACGAGGTATTGGTGGCGATGATGCAGTCGTCGCGCACCGCCGCCTCGACGCCGGCCAGCACCTGGTGCTTGATGTCCATGC
>CALMSN010000122.1 GCA_937872325.1 uncultured Xanthobacter sp.
GCGGCGCCGCGCAGCACTCGGGCCGGCGCGCAGGCGAGATGCGCGAGGTGGCGACGACGCTGCGCGAGCTCGGCCTCGATCCGACGATGGCGGAGGCCACGTCGCGGCGCCTGCAGTGGTGTGCCGATCTCGGCATGAAGGAGCGCGCTGCGGCGACGCGCGTGCCGGGCTCGATCACCGAGTTCGTCGATGATGTGCGCGCCGGCCTTGCGGCGGGCGGCGGAGGGGCGGATGCCGGAGGTTCGAGCTTCAGGCGGATCGCGGGCGCCGGCCGGGCACGCCTGCTCCGGCACCGGACGCACCGAGGCGCGCGTCCCGGCCTTATGGAAGCCGGGAAGCGCGCCATCGCTTCAATTTCAAGGCCTTGACGAAAGGCATCACCGGAGCGGGTCAGTCGCCGATCCGGTCCGGCTTTCCCTTGCGCGGGGTGCTGGCCATTTTGCGCAGCTCCGCCTCGCTCATGCTACGTACCATCTCTCGGGAGGCGCCCTTGAGAGCCCGGGTGCTGCGCTCACCGCGCTTGGCCGCCAGGGCAGCCCCTGCGGCCATCTGCTGCGCCTTGGATTTTGCCGGCATGCGCCGCTCCATGGGTTTGGGACAGCCCCCGGTACCGGGCGACCTCAGGCCGCGCCCTTGAGCACCTGAAGCTCGGCCTGGGCCCACAACTCGCGGTCGCGCCCCTGCGGAAACCCCGCTTCGCACCACAGGGCGTGGGCGCGGCGGCGGATGCGGTCGCGCTCCCAGTCGGAGAGCTGGGGAGTCGCTTCGGAAATCTGGAAGTCCTTCGCGTCGGACTGCTCGGCGGCCTGGGTCTGCTTGCTGGGCATGTCGTCCTCCGTGCTGCCGGCGTCTTGGCGGCGCCGGTGAAGGACAACGGCGGCCGGGTGCCGCAGGTTCCCTTCGGAGAACATCACCATCCGCACACCGGGCGAGAGGAGGAGCCCCGCGACTCCTTCAGGCCAAGCTCCCTCGTGCCAAGCTCCCTCAGGCCAGGATGGCTATGCCGGCGGGAAGGCGGGTCAGAACCAGCTCGTGCTCCACCACCAGGCTGTGCAGGATCCCTTCGGGCTGCTTGAGGTCGTAGGCCCGGTTGACGGTCTGCTGGCCCTTCTTCTGATTGACGAGGAAGACATGGCCCGGCCGATGGCGGTTCAGCGCGTCCACCACCGCGGTGAGCGGCCGGTCCTCCACCATCAGCAGGCCGTTCCGCCAGGAGCCGATGCTGTCCGGGTTGACCGGACCCGGGCGCGAGCAGCCGGCCTTGTTGTAAAGCACCCGCTGGGCCGGCTTCAGATACCGCGGCCCATCCTTGATGACCGTCGCGGCGCCGGACTGGCAGCTCACTACCACCGCATCCGGGGCGATGGTGATGGCGAAGGCGCCGCCGCTGGCGATCACCATTCCGTCTCCAGCGGACACAACCAGCGGTGGCGCTTCGTTGCCGACGTTGAAATAGGCCGACCCCTTGAGGAGCTTCAACCGGTCGGCGGTCGGTGCCCGCTTGGCCGTCGAAATGCTGTGGGGCGTCGGCGCATAGGTCAGCGCCGAAGCGGCGCTCAGGTGAACCGAGTGGCGGCTGGCGAGGGCCAGCTCCCGCTGCTCGCCGATGCCGGTGGCATAATCGGCGGAAAAGGTATCTATATCCGGCAAAAGGCCGAGCTTCATGCTGCTCCAGCCAGCGGTTCCGGCAATGCCGGCCGCGATGCCGCCGGCGAGGAATCGCCGCCTGCCGATACGCCGGTGCGCGCGGGCATTGGCTTCGTCGAGCAACGCCGCCCCGGCAAAACGCCACGCCATCAGGGCGCGGCGGAAAGCGGCTTCATGGGCCGGGCTGCGGGCGCGCCACGCGGCGAGCTGCTCGGTGTCTGCATCGGTGGCCGTGCCGGTGGCCAGATGCGACACCCAGCGGACCGCTTCGTCGTGGAGCGGATCAAATCCCATGGTCTTTCCGTTTCGATCCAGCACTGGCGGCGATCCTTCTCCTTGGGCAACGTCACCGGCCCGCTGTCCGCGGTCGCGATGAGGCCGAGGTCGATAAGCTCGCCCGCGTGCCAAAGCGGCCCGCGGCATGGTTTCCCGTTGTGCTCTTCCCACAGAGTGCGCCGATTCCGCGCTTGCGCAAGCGATCGGAGGTAGATCACGATTAATCAAGATTTATTCAATTAATGAATTGATAAGACTTGTCGCTCCAGGCGTAGCCAAGCTTCGTGTGGTGCGCGAATCACCGTACTGCTATGTGCTTGCATCTGTGATTTGGGCAGGGGCGCTGACTAATTTCATGGATCGTCGTGCCGATCCGCCCCCACTCTTGTTTCGCTCCCGCCTGCGCTGTGTTGCAGGGGAATTTATATCCCGCACCGCACCATGAATACAGGCCGATAAAGCGGCCTTTATGCGGCAGACTCTTGCCTGGCTCCCAAAAGCAGCATGCAGGCTGCCGAATTTGGATGAAGACGTGGGCGGCAGCGCCGCTCAGCGGCTGTAGATCCAGTCGTAGCGGTCGAGCAGGGCGCCCGTGGCGCGGCGCAGCACCAGGTCGCGGGCGATGCGGGCCGGGCCGGACAAATGATAGATGCCGCCGTTGCGCCGCGCCGCCTGCTGGATCTGCGCGGTATGATACCGCCGTGCCGCCTCGTAGGCCCGCAGGGCGGACGCCGCATCGGTTTCCTGTGCCAGAGCGGCGCCGAGCGCCGCCGCATCCTCGATCGCCTGGGCCGCGCCCTGGGCGAGAAACGGCAGCATCGCGTGGGCGGCGTCTCCCAGCAGGGTGATGCGGCCGCTTCCCCAGCGCGGCAGCGGGTCGATGTCGTAAAGGCCCCAGCACAGGAAGTGCCCCGGCCGCTCCAGCAGGCGGCGGACGTCGTCCGACCAGCCGGCGAACGCGGCGTGCACCGGCGCCCCCTCGCCGGGCGCATTCCAGCGGGCGACCGGCCGGGTTTCCCGGACGATGGCCACCAGATTCAGCTGCTTCCCGCCCTTCACCGGATAGGTGACGAGATGGGCATCGCGGCCGAGATGCAGCCGCACCTCGGGCGGGTGCTCTTCCGGGGCGTCGATGGTGGCGCGGTAGGCAAGGCGCCGGCTGTATACCGGCGCCTGCCGGAGCCCGATATGGCTACGCACCGCGGAGCGGACCCCGTCGGCGCCCACCAAGATGTCGGCGCCATGGGCGATGAGGTCGCCGCCCTGCTGCACCACCGCCCGCACCGTGCCGGAGCCCGGCTCGACGGCGGTGAGGCTCGCCCCGACCGCGATGGCGCATCCCGCTTCCTGCGCCGCCTCGGCGAGGATGCCTGGCAGGTCGGCCCGGTGCCCCCCCAGGAACGGGGCGCCGAACCGCTCGGCGGCGGGCGCATAGTCCGTCCGGGCAAGAGTGCCGCCGGTGCGCCCGTCGCGCACCTCAAGGGCGCGCGGGGCGACCGCGACCGCCTCCAGGGCGGGGAGCAGGCCGAGATCGCGCAGGATCCGGGTGGCGTTGGGGGAAAGCTGCAGGCCGGCCCCCACCTCGCGCAGCTTGCGCGCCTGCTCCACCACCTGCACGGCAAGCCCCATGCGCCGCAGCACGAGGGCGCAGGCGAGCCCGCCGATCCCGCCGCCGACGATCACCGCACTGCGGGCCGCTGCGGTTGTGTGCGGCCGGAAGGGAAGCGGTGCGGACATGATGGATCCGGAAAGGCGCGATCCGCCGGGCTCGGGTCACGAAGGGGGAGGGGCTCCCGGATCACCGGCGGAGCGTCCGGTTGGGAAAGACCGGCGCGTGCTGCCCGCAGGTCGCCTCAGGCGGCCGGACGGGCCGCCTCGTCCGCCTCATCGCCGTGCCAGACGCTGTCCGCGGGCTTGGCTTCGCCGGCGGCGAGAGCGGGATTGTAGCGATAGAGGGTGGAGCAGTAGGGGCAAACCTTCTCCGGATCGCCGCCGAGATCCATGTAGATGTGCGGATGATCGAAGGGCGGCTTGGCGCCGATGCACATGAACTCGGTGCTGCCGACCTCGATCAGGGTCACGCCGAGGTCGTTGCAGAAGTGAGGAATGCCGCCCGTGTCCGACATGGATTTCGCCTGTCCCGCTATCCTGAAAGCGCCGCGACCTTAGCGCCGGACGGGTCGTCAGGAAAGGCACCGCGACGCCGCATCGGCGCCGGCCGGCCTCGCCGTGAAAAGATGCACCCGCGCGGTTGCGGGAGCACCGCTGTTTTCAACGCCTGGCGCCGCTGGCTTGAGGCCCGCCGGCGGCCCGGCTCACGCCGCCCGGGCGTAGCGGGGCTCGGGGATATCGAAGCCGGCCGTGGCGCCGGAGGCGGCACCCATCAGCCGCGACTGGGCGATCTCGCCCACCTGGATCATCTCCGTGCTCCAGGCCATGGCGGCCTGCTGGAGGTAGGACATCTGCTTGGCGAGGATGTCATTGGGGTTACGCTCGTGGGAGAGCTCCGCCAGGAACCGCGCCTGCTCCTGCACCCGGTGCGCAAGGAACTGCTGCAGGTGCGAGGACACCGCGATCGGGCACTCGAACAGACTCTGCCACGCGGTCATCGGCCACGGCGACGCCGGCTGCCCGCCGAGGCCCCAAGCTCGTGACATACCTTGAAAAAAAGCCGAATCATTCATGGTTCAACCTCCCTGAGGATGCGGGCAAGCTTGAGTTATTTTAGTTTTTCAATGCTATCCAGCCGCATATTACACTTATCACACAAGTTTCCTTTGACGAAAGTCAAATTCGGACTGTGAGAAGCAGTATAAATCTCACCGAATCGATGGCATTCAGATTCTGCCTTCTATGCAGCGGCGCCTTCGGCTAAGGGCAATTAGGTAGAACACCGAACCTGCCAAAAAGGTTCCAGCCCCGGGAGAACATCCATGACCGCGTTGCCCCACGACTTCCGCCAGATCCGGCTTGAGCTGGCGCGCGAGAAGGGCCACCCGGAGGGGGCGCGCGGGATCGGCTACAGCTTCGTCGCGCCGCTCGATGGCGACGGCAAGATCGAGCCGGCCTTGTGGACGAAGCATCGCGATGCCTGCCGGGTGGTGAAGTTCCACACCGGCGAGGCCGACGAGGTCGGCCATCTGGTCCGCCGTCCGGGCGGCAGCTGGGCGTTCCGCTACGATATCTCCGGCGATGACGACGACGAGGCCGGCTACCGCTTCGGCGGCGAGCACTTCCGGGTGGGCGAGTATGTCTCGATCCGCGAGGAGGATCGCCTGCACACCTATTGCGTCGTCTCCGTCCTGCCGGTGCGTTGACGTCCCGCCCGAGCGGGCGCTGCCCCTCGCGTCCTGGCGCGGTATTTTAAGAGGCCGTCTGGGATATCGGCGACTGGAGGCCAGCGACGGATTTTTGGTGCTCCGGCGCGATGCCGCCCATCGGGCCAAGTGCTCGATGCCCCGGGCGCCGAAAAAAAGCGGCGGCTCGCCTCCTCCGATCGTCCGTAAATCTCTCAGGCGATCCCAAAAAAATGCCGCCCGGGCCGGAGCCGGGGCGGCAGGTGCGCGGGAGGACTGTCCGCGGGAGGAAGCGTGATCAGGCGAAGGCCTGGAGCCCGGTGATGGCACGCCCGATGATCAAAGCGTGGATGTCGTGGGTGCCCTCGTAGGTGTTCACCGTCTCGAGGTTCGCCGCGTGGCGGATGACGTGGAACTCGGCCGAGATGCCGTTGCCGCCGTGCATGTCGCGGGCGACGCGGGCGATGTCGAGGGCCTTGCCGCAATTGTTGCGCTTCAGCACAGAGATCGCCTCCACCGGCAGCTGGCCGGCATCGAAGAGGCGGCCGGCGTGCAGGCACAGGTGCAGGCCGAGGGCGATCTCGGTGGCCATGTCGGCGAGCTTCTTCTGCACCAGTTGCGTGGCCGCGAGCGGCCGGTTGAACTGCTTGCGGTCCAGCGTGTACTGCCGGGCCTGGGCCAGGCAGGCTTCCGCCGCGCCCATGGCGCCCCAGCCGATGCCGTAGCGCGCCCGGTTGAGGCAGCCGAACGGGCCGGCGAGGCCCGAGGCGTTGGGCAGCAGGTTCTCCTCCGGGATCTCCACGTCCTCCAGCACGATCTCGCCGGTGATGGACGCGCGCAGCGAGAGCTTGCCCTCGATCTTGGGGGTGGAGAAGCCCTTGGTCCCGCGCTCCACCACGAAGCCCTTGATGGCGCCGTCATGGGCGGCGGACTTCGCCCACACCACCGCGAGGTCGGCGATGGGCGAGTTGGTGATCCACATCTTGGCGCCGTTCAGGCGATAGCCGCCGTCGATCTTCTCGGCGCGGGTGCGCATGCCGCCGGGATCGGAGCCGGCGTCGGGCTAGGTGAGGCCGAAGCAGCCGATCCACTCGCCGGTGGCGAGCTTGGGCAGGTACTTCATCTTCTGCGCCTCGGTGCCGTAGGCGAAGATGGGGTGCATCACCAGCGAGGACTGCACGCTCATGGCCGAGCGGTAGCCCGAGTCGACCCGCTCCACCTCCCGTGCGGCGAGGCCGTAGGCGACATAGCCGAGGCCGGCGCCGCCGTATTCGCCCGGAATGGTGGGGCCGAGAAGGCCGAGCTCACCCATCTCGTTCATGATCTCGCGGTCGAAGCGCTCGTCGAGATAGGCGGAGGTGACGCGCGGCAGCAGCTTCTCCTGGGCATAGTCGCGCGCGGTGTCGCGGACCAGGCGCTCCTCTTCGGTGAGCTGGCCTTCGAGGTTGAAGGGGTCGGCCCAGTCGAAGACCGGCTTTGAGGTGGCGGCGGCCATATTGCGTTCTCCCTTGTGTGTTTGCAGAGTGCCATGAGCGGCGTTTATTTACATTCCGACCAGTTGGTATATAAATATCGGCGACGGGTCAAGCGGGATGCGTCGCGGCGAGGAGCGGGCCACCGGGCATGAGCGGAACCAGAACGCGTGGCCGGCAGGGCAGGGCCGCAACCGGAACGAATGCCCCGGAACCAGCGCCGGCCGATGTGCCGGCGAGGCCTGAAAAGACGGCTGGAGCGAGGACGGCGCGCGGCGCCGCCCGCGGGCCTCACGCCGCAGGGGCGGATCCGTCGTCGGCGAAGGCGAGCGTTGCGCCGTCCGAGCCGGCGAAGGCCGAAAGCGGGGCGGGGCGCAGCCTCGGCCGGCCGCCGCTGATGGACGACCCGCGCGAGCACATCCTGCGCCAGGCGGCCAAGCTGTTCGCGCAGAAGGGCTATGCGGCGTCCTCGCTCAACGAGCTGGCGGCGGCCATGAGCTATTCCAAGGGCGCCATCTACAACTACTTCTCCTCGAAGCAGGAGCTGTACGACGCGATCATCATCGCCTCGCTGGGCGGCCTGCAGCGGGCTGCGGAGGCGGCGGTGGACCCCCGCGCTCCAGCCGCCGACCAGCTCAAGGCCTACATGGTGGCCCACGCCACCTATCTCAGCGACAATTACGACAGCTTCGTCACCATGCTGGTGGGCTTCAGCGGCATGGCGGACGCCCCCCTGAAGGCCGATGCCCTGGCCCTGCGCGATGTCCATGAGGGCCTGTTGCGGCGGATCCTCGCCGACGGGATCGCCCAGGGGGCGTTCCGGGGCGCGCTGGGCGGCGCCGACCCGGCCATGGCCGGCCGCGCCGTGCTCTCGCTGTTGAGCTGGATGGCGCGCTGGTTCGATCCGGCGGGCAAGAAGTCCGCGCGGGAGGTGGCCGAGGACTATTTCGACATGCTGGTGAACGGCCTGAAGGCCTGACGCCCTTATGGGAGCGTTGCCCGGAGAGGCGGCGCCCGCCGGAGCTGGCGCGCCATCGCCGCCATGGCCGGGCGTGTCGCAGACGACTGCCGCCGCCGCCGGCCTGTGTGGGCGGAACCCGCACGCATGCGGGCGCGGGGCGGTTCTTCACGGCTCTCTATGCAGCGCAGGCACGGGACCCGCATGCATGTGGGCTCGGACCATATGAGCGGTGCGGCTTGAAGCGTCTTGTCCTGGATGATCAGGCGTCTACGCCCGGCACGGGCCGCCGAGCGGCGTGGCCGCGAGGCCGGGCGTGGGCGCCCGCTTATGGTTCAGCCCTCGAAGCGGCCGCGGTCGTGGGCGGCGTCGAGGTCCTGGTCGGGCCCCACGGGCACGATGCCGGTCGGGTTGATGGTCTTGTGGCTCTCGTAATAGTGCCGCTTGATATGGTCGAAATGCACCGTCTCGCGGATCTGCGGCATCTGGTAGAGCGCGCGCAGGTAGCCGAAAAGGTTAGGATAGTCCGCGATGCGGCGGATGTTGCACTTGAAGTGGCCGACATAGACCGCATCGAAGCGCACCAGGGTGGTGAACAGCCGCACGTCGGCTTCGGTCAGCACCCGGCCGGCCACGAAGGCCTGGGCGGAAAGGACGTCCTCCAGGGCGTCGAGCCGGCGGAACAGGGTGTCGACCGCCGCCTCGTAGACCGGCTGGCGGGTGGCGAATCCGGCCTTGTAGACGCCGTTGTTCACCTCGTCGTAGATCACGCCGTTCACCTCATCGATGATCGTGCGCAGCGTCGGCGGATAAAAATCGTGCCGCACCTCGGTGAAGGCGTCGAAGGCCGAGTTGAGCATGCGGATGATCTCCGCCGATTCGTTGCTGACGATGGTGCCGCGCGCCTTGTCCCACAGCACCGGCACCGTCACCCGGCCGCTGTAGCCGGGGTCGGCGGCGGTGTAGATCTCGTGCAGCCGGGTCTTGCCGAGCACCGGATCGGGGGCGGGGAAGGTCCAGCCCTCGGCGCCCATGTAGGGATCGGTGACGCTCACCCCGATCACCCCCTCCAGCCCCTTGAGCGCGCGCAGGATCAAGGTGCGGTGCGCCCACGGGCAGGCATAGGACACGTAGAGGTGGTAGCGCCCGGCCTCGGCCGCAAATCCCCCCTCGCCGGTGGGGCCGGGGGCGCCGTCGGCGGTGACGAAGCTGCGGAAGCGCGAGGCCTGCCGCTCGAAGCGCCCGCCGCTGGCGGCGGTATCGTACCACTGGTCGTGCCAGACCCCGTCGATGAGCAGTCCCATGAGGCTCTCCTTCCTTTGCGCCTCGGCATGCACCGGATGGCGCGGGGATGCCAGCCCGTGGCCTGCAAGCCGGCCTTGCCGGCGTGCATAAAGCGGCCCGGCCCGCGGCGCGTTCCATGCTGGACCGATGGTGGGGGGCATGCTATCGGCGCCGACCGATCGGAGAGAAGGTGGATGCCGCTTCCCGCGCAGCGACGGTGAGAGACGAGGGCACCTCGCCGGCTTCATGCCCGGGTGCCTGCCGTCCGCTGCCGGCCTGACGCCCGCCCTCGCCCCCGGCATCCGCCGCGGCGCGCGGCCCCGGCGCCCCGGGCCGGTCCGATCGCCTCAAGCTGCCGTGACCCCATCGCCATGACCGAGCTGCCCCTTACCCTCGCCCCTGAAACCCCCGCCGACGATGCCGCCATCGAGCGGCTGCACCAGCGCACCTTCGGCCCGGGCCGCTTCGCCCGCACCGCCTTCCGCATCCGCGAGCAGGCGCCCCATGCGCTGGCGCTGTCGTTCACGGCCCGGCTCGGCAGCATGCTGGTGGGCTCGGTGCGGCTGACGCCGGTGCATGCGGGCGGGGCGCCGGCCCTGCTGCTGGGCCCGCTGACGGTGGAGCCGCCGTTCCGTTCCGTCGGCATCGGGGCGCGCCTGATGGAGGCGGCGCTGGCCACCGCGACGGCGGGCGGGCACCGGCTCGTCTTCCTGGTGGGCGATGCGTCCTATTACGGCCGCTTCGGCTTCCGGCCGGTGCCGGCCGGGCGGGTGAGCCTGCCGGGACCGGCGGATCCGGCCCGCATCCTGGTGGCGGAGCTGGTGCCGGGCGCCTTCGCCGAGGTGGCGGGCGCCATCGGCGCCTAGAGCGTTGGGCGTAGGGTAACAGGAGACGGCCCGCCGGGCGCCTCCTGGCGCCCTTCCGGGCTGCGACAGCCGAATGGCGGCCCTTGCGGCAGGTGGCGGCCGCAGCGGTGCCCGGATGAGGGGAAAATCCCCGCCCCCGGCGTTCGCCTTTAGTTGAATGCCGGTACCTCTTGCCGGCATGGCGAAAAACGCATAGCTGCTATACAGTCTGCGCGCAGGGGGCGTATTTAAATACCCCAGAGAGAGGAAAACGCGAATGAAGGCAAAGACTTTCCTGCTGGCAGCAGCCATGGCCGCGCTGGCGTCCGGCACCGCCCTGGCGGCCGATACCACCGTGAAGCTTGGCGTCCTCAACGACATGTCGGGCCTTTATGCCGACATCTCCGGCCCGGGCTCGGTCGTGGCCGCGCAGATGGCGGCCGACGAGTTCATGGCCAAGAACAAGGACTTCAAGATCGAGGTCATCGGCGCCGACCACCAGAACAAGGCCGACGTCGGCTCTGCCATCGCCCGCAAGTGGTATGACCAGGAAAACGTCGACGCCATCATGGACACCACCACCTCGTCGGTGGCCCTGGCCGTGAGTGACGTCACCCGTGAGAAGAACCGGATCTTCCTCATCTCCGGCGGCGGCTCCTCCGACCTCACCGGCGCCAAGTGCTCGCCCAACAACGTGCACTGGACCTACGACACCTGGGCGCTCGCCAACGGCACCGGCTCCGCCCTGACCAAGGCCGGCGGCACGCCGTGGTTCTTCATCACCGCCGACTATGCCTTCGGCGCGGCGCTGGAGCGCGACGCGGCGAACGCTGTGAAGTCCGCGGGCGGCAAGGTGGCCGGCCAGGTCAAGCATCCGCTGAGCGCCACCGACTTCTCCTCCTTCCTGCTGCAGGCCCAGTCCTCCGGCGCCAAGGTGATCGGCCTCGCCAATGCCGGCGGCGACACCATCAACGCCATCAAGCAGGCCTCCGAGTTCGGCATCACCCAGGGCGGCCAGTCGCTGGCCGGCCTGCTGATCTTCTCCTCCGACGTGAAGGCCATGGGCCTCCAGGCGGCGCAGGGCCTGCTGCTCACCGAGGCGTTCTACTGGGACCTCGATGACAATACCCGCGCCTTCTCCAAGAAGTTCGCCGATAAGTTCAACGGCAAGATGCCGACCAGCGCGCAGGCCGGCGTGTATTCCAGCGCCATGCACTACCTGAACGCCATCAAGGACGCGAAGACCAAGGACGCGCCGAAGGTGATGGAGCAGATGCGCGCCACCCCGATCAACGATCCGCTGTTCGGCAAGGGCGAACTTCGCATCGACGGTCGCGTCACCCACCCCATGTACCTGTTCAAGGTGAAGAAGCCGGCCGATTCCAAGAGCCCGTGGGACCTCTACGAGCTCATCGCCACCATCCCGGCCGACCAGGCCTTCCGCCCGCTGGCGGACGGCGGCTGCCCGCTGGTGAAGAAGCCGGGCTGATCCCCCGCCGGCGCGGCCCGGACGTTTCAGCGTTTCCTGGAAACGCCGAAGCACTGGTGCCGGTCGATCGGGAACGAGAGCGTCTGCAACAGATCGGGACGGGAGGGGCTTGCCCCTCCCGTCTTGCGTTTCAGGCCGGTGAAGGCACGGATCTGGCGGAGAATCGTACGCCGGGCCCCGGCCTTCGAGCGGTGTCGATCCGGTTGGGGCTCAAGCCTCGCGTCATCCTGGCCAAAAGGCCTGCCAGCCCCGCGCCCGGACTTTGGATATCCCGCCGGCGTCGTGATCTTCCACGGCCGGCCCATGGTGCACGCAACCGCCTGGACCCCGCGCTCGCGCTTGGCGACTGTTTTAAAAGTCGAACGGGCCGAGGTGGTTTTCATGCCACCGGGCCTTTCCGCCGCCCGGAGCGCCGAGCGCTTGGCCCGATGCGCGGCATCGCGCCTGCATTTGCTTCTTCAGGAACGCCGAAAATGCCGCGGAGCGCTCGGCCGCCCGCGGGTCTTGGGCGTCAGATATGCTGGTTGAAGGCCCAGAGGACGCCGAACGGGTCGCGCACCTGGCCGTAGCGGGCGCCCCAGAACATGGTCTCCACCGGCATCACCACGGTGCACCCCTCCGCCACCGCCCGGCCGAAGACGGCCTCGATGTCGTCCACCTGGAGGGTGAGGTTGAACCCCCTGGGCTTGCCGGTGCCGCCGGGGGCGTATTCCGGATAGGGGTCGCTCAGCATCAGCGAGCCGCCGTTGAGGTAGAGATGGACGTGCATGGTGCGGCCGGTCTCGTCCGGCGGCACGGCGGCGGCGATGGTGGCGCCGAACGCGCGGACGTAGAAGTCCGCCGCCTTCACCGCGCCTTCGATGTCGAGATAGGGGGTAATGCCGCCCTTCACCTCGGCGATGAACTGGTCCTTGTCGGTGATCGGATCCATCCTGTCCTCCCGTCGGCGGGTCAAGCGCCGCGCGCGGGCGAAGGTTCCCCCGGTCAGGGCGCCGCCTGCGGCCGGGCGCCGGCGGCCCGCCGATAAAGCAGCACCAGCAGGACGGCCCAGATGATGGTGGCGATGAGCATCGCCCCGAAATTGTTCGGCGCGGTGTCGCCGTGCACGAACCGCTGGTCGATGTGCCCCCAGACGATGCCGAACGAGAACACGGCGATCACCAGCACCACCGCCGCCTTGAAGTCGAGGCTGCGCCAAGCGGCGACCAACGCCGCGACCCCGATCGCCATGTCCGCCCAGCCGATCTCGAACTCGAACGGGCTCGGGGCCCAGCCGATGGAGCGGGCCGCCACATCCTGCACGAAGGCGTTGAAGACGCCGCCCCAGATGCTCTGGATGCCGAAGGCGCCGAGCAGCCAGGCGAGGAAATGCTCGGCCCGCGAGGGGGCGCGCCCCTTGGTCACCGCCGCCCCCACCAGCGCCACCACGAGGGCGATGGGCATGACATTGCCAAGGACCAGGCGGATGGCGTCGCCGATCACGCCGCGCCGCCCCGGCCGTAGCGGCGCTTCAGGTGGGCCTTGAAGACCTCGGCGTCGAGCGGCCGGCCGGTGGCGGCGGTCACGAGGTCGTCGGTCTCCAGCAGCGAGCCCTTCTCGTGCACGTTGACGCGCAGCCAGGCGAGCAGGGGCATGAAATCGCCGCGGCCGATGCCGGGCAGGATGTCCGGATCGGCCGTCGTGGCGGCATCGAAGAGCTGGGCCGCGGTCATGGCGCCGAGGGAATAGGTGGGGAAATAGCCCCAGCCGCCGCTCGGCCAGTGGATGTCCTGCAGGCAGCCGAGGCGATCGTCGGGGGGCACCACGCCCAGCAGCTTCTGCATCAGCTCCGCCCAGGCGGCGGGCAGGTCGGCCAGCGGCAGGTCGCCGGCGATCATCGCCCGCTCCAGCCGGTAGCGCAGGATGACGTGGGCCGGATAGGTCACCTCGTCCGCATCCACCCGGATGAAGCCGCGCGAGACCCTGGTGTAAAGCCGGTAGAGCGCATCCACGTCCCAGGCCGGGCCGGCGCCGCCGAACGCCGCCCGCATGCGTGGCGCCGCGAAGGCGAGGAACTGCCGGCTGCGGCAGGCCTGCATCTCCATCAGCAGCGACTGGCTCTCATGGATGCTCATCGCCCGCGCCTGACCCACCGGCTGGTCGAGGAAGGCGGCGGGCCGGCCCTGCTCGTAGAGGGCGTGGCCGGTCTCGTGCAGCACCCCCATCAGCGCCTTGGTGAAGTCGGCCTCGTCGTAGCGGGTGGTGATGCGCACGTCGTTGTCGGCGCCGCCGCAGAAGGGATGGGCGGAGACGTCGAGCCGGCCGCGGTCGAAGTCGAAGCCCACCACCTTCATCATCTCGAGGCCCAGCGCCCGCTGCGCCGCGATGGGGAAGGGGCCGCCGAGGGCGGGATCGGCGGGGCGTTCGGCCTGCACCGCCAGCGCCTCCTCGGTGAAGCCGGGCAGGAAGCCGGCGAGGTCGTCGAACAGCACGTCGATGCGCGCGGCGCGCCCGCCCGGCTCATAGTCGTTCAGCAGCGCGTCGTAGGGGCTGAGGCCCAGCTTCTCGCCCTTGGCGACGCCGATCTCCCGCTGCAGCCTGAGCACTTCGGCGAGGGCGGGCAGGAGGGCCTTGAAGTCGGCGTCGGCGCGGGCCTGGCGCCAGGTCATCTCGCACACCGACACCGCCTTCGAGGAGGCGGCGACGAGGTCGGCGGGCAGGGCGGTCTCCACCGTGTAGAGCCGGCGCACCTCGCGCAGATTGGCGCGTTCCCATTGGGTCAGCGAGTTGCCGGCCTCGGCGCCGGGCAGCAGGTCGGCGATCCGCGGATCGGTGATGGCCTCGTGGTGCAGCACCCGCAGCACGGCGAGGCTCTCGGCACGGGTGTCCGAGGCCCCGGCCGGCATCATGGTGCTGTTGTCCCAGGACAGGATGCCGATGGCGTTGGACAGCGCGGCGGCACGGCCGAAATGGGCGGCGAGGTCGGCATAGGCTTCCTCGGTGGTGCCGTATTCCTTGACGTTCACGCCGCCCAGCGTTTTGCCATAGGCCTCAAGCTGGCGGAACTGCGCCGTGCCCTGCTGAACGCCGACAGTCTTGCCCTTGATGTCTTCGGGCTTTTTCAGCTTGTCATTCCTGGCCGACTTGACCAGCGAGACGGTCGCATCCGCGATCGGCAGGGAAAAGGCATAGCGCTCAAGCCGCTCGGGCGTAATGGTCACGGGAGCGATCACGATGTCGAATTTCTTGACCTCAAGACCCGGCAGTTCGGCCGTCCACGGAATGTCC
>CALMSN010000123.1 GCA_937872325.1 uncultured Xanthobacter sp.
GGCCCTGGCCCCGGAAACGGCAGAACGCCCTGCGGCGCCTTGTCCGCCCGGGCTGGATCAGGCGACCCGCCCGGGATCCCCGACCCGGCGGCCCGGTCCGCGTCGGCGCGCCCTGCCCCGCTCACAGCGCAATGCTGCGCTGCGCCGGCGGGAGATGCCGAACGCCGCGGAACCGAGCGCCGCGCCGGATCACACGATGATGCCGAGGGCCTGGAGGTAGAGGTCCACGATGGCCTCGTGCTCCTTGCGCTCGTCGGCATCCTCCTTGCGGATCTTGATGATGGAGCGCAGCGCCTTCACGTCGAAGCCGTTGGCCTTGGCCTCGGCGAAGACGTCCTTGATATCGTCGGCGATCGCCTTCTTCTCCTCCTCCAGCCGCTCGATCCGCTCGATGAACGACTTGAGCTGTTCCTTGGCAAAGCCCGCGGGGCCATCTGCGACCTCGTCCTGCGCCACCTGATCGGCCTCCTTGATCTGCAAGCCCCCGATAGAGGCCGCCGGAGGCGCCGGCGTCAAGGATGCGTCCCCGCTTTCCACCTCGCCGGCGGCGCTTTCCCGGCCGGCGGCCTCGCTGCCGCCGCGATCGCCGGGCATGGCTGCGGGCAGATCCCATCCCCATTGACGCCCGGCCCCGGGGCAGGCACATCTCCACCCATGCTCCGACGCACCCTCGGCCCGACCGATCTGCGCCAGCCGCGCCGCCTGCCGGGCGGCGGCTGCCTTGCCGTCGCGCTGCTCGCCGCGGGGAGCGTCTTCCCCCCGACTCCGGCGGCCGCCGATTTCCGCCTGTGCAACCGCACCCAGAGCCGAGTCGGCATCGCCATCGGGTATCGCGATGGTGAGATCTGGACCACCGAAGGCTGGTGGAACGTCGCCGCCAACAGTTGCGAGACGCTGCTGCGCGGCGATCTCTCGGCCCGCTTCTATTACCTCTACGCGGTGGATTACGACCAGGGCGGCGAGTGGGCCGGCAAGGCCCACATGTGCACGCGCGACAAGGAATTCACCATTCGCGGGGCGGAGGACTGCCTCGCCCGCGGCTTCGAGCGCACCGGCTTCATCGAGGTGGACACCCAGGAGCAGAAGTCCTGGACCGTCCAGCTCACCGAGCAGAACCAGAGCCGGCCGGCCCAGCTCATGGCGCCGCCTTTGCCGCCGCCCCCGCCGGGCGCGCGCCGGTAGACCGGGCCGCCGGGCCGGATCGCTCGGGCGTCAGTTGCAGTCGTCGGGCAGCGCCGGCAAGGGCATGATCTCGATCTCGTCGTCGCGCAGCGCCTGCACCTCGTCGGACGAGGCCTCGCCATAGATCGCCCGATGCTCGGTCCCGCCCTCGTGCATGTCGCGGGCGAGGCGGGCGAAGTCGTCGCCCACATAGTCGGCGGTGCGGACCACGTGGGCCCTGAACTCGCGCAGCACCGCCCGCAGCGCCTCCTGATGGGGCGCCGGCGCCAGAGTGGGCACCGCGGGCGGGGCGTCGGCGCCCGGGGCCGCGGCGGGCGCCTCGGCGGCGCGGGGCGTGGAACGGTCGTTGCGGGCGACGGCCGGCGCCATCACCGCCTTCTCCACCGCGATGGAGCCGCACGCCGGGCAGGCCACCAGGCCGCGGGCGCGCTGGGCGTCGTAGCTGGCGGAAGAGGGAAACCAGCTCTCGAAATCGTGGCCGTCGGCGCAGCGCAGGTCGTAGCGGATCATGTCGCTTCCCCCGCCGCACCGCCGCCGACCACCGTGAAGCGGCCCGCCGTCTCGCGCTCCGGGGCCTCGAAGCGGCGGCCGTTATAGAGCGAGGGAATGCGGGCCCGCGCCGCCGCCACCGCGGCAAGGTCGATCTCGCTGACGACGATGCCCGGCTCGCTGCCGCCTTCCGCGATCACCCGCCCCCAGGGGTCCACCACCAGGGAATGGCCGTAGGTGTCGCGCCCGTTCTCATGCCGGCCGCCCTGGGCGGCGGCGAGCACGAAGGCGCCGTTCTCGATCGCCCGGGCGCGCAGCAGCACATGCCAATGGGCCTCGCCGGTGGGCCGGGTGAAGGCCGACGGCACGGTGAGCACCTGCGCCCCGCTCTCCGCCAGGGCCCGGTAGAGCGCCGGGAACCTGAGATCGTAGCAGATGGACAGCCCGATTCGCGCCGGCCCCACCGTCACCGACACCGCCTGCTCGCCGGGCCGGCAGGCGGTGGATTCGCGATAGCTCTCGCCGTTGCCCAGGTCCACGTCGAACATATGGATCTTGTCGTAGCGGGCGGTGATCTCGCCATCCGGATCGATGACCAGGGCGCGGTTGACCGCCTTCTGGCTCGACACCTTGAGCGCCAGGGAGCCCACATGCAGGGTGATCGCGAGCTCGCGCGCCAGCTCCCGCAGCCCGGCCAGGGTCGGATCCTTGTCCTCCTCGGCCAGGGTCTGGAACAGGACCTTGCGATCGAGCTCCATGATGTTGGTGGTCTCGGGGGTCTGGACGTAGCGCGCGCCGGCCTCGACCGCCTGCCGCACCAGCGCCCGGGCCGCATCCAGATTGGCGGCGGGGCTGCGGGCGCTGCGCATCCGGATCAGGGCCACCCGCAGGGTGCCGGACGGCGCGGACGGATCAGGCGTCATGATATGGGCTCACTCAACGGCGGCGGACCAGCCTACACGCTCCAGATGAGCCCCGCACCTGCGCTTTGCCAGCGGGCGCGCCATGTCACGCGGCGGTGAGGGCGTCCAGGCGGCCGGCCCTTTCGAGGGCGTAGAGGTCGTCGCAACCGCCGACATGGGTGTCGCCGACGAAGATCTGCGGCACGCTGGTGCGACCGCCGGCGCGGCGGGTCATCTCCACCTGGCCGTCCCGGTCGGTTGTGACGTCGATCTCAGTGAAGGTCAGACCCTTTCGGCGAAACAATTCCTTCGCCGAATGGCAATAAGGACACCAGCTCTTGGTATAGATGACGATGGGCTTCATGAAGCTGTTGCCGGTCTTTCTGGCATATGGACGGACCCCGTCACGAAAGCGTCTTATGATAGGCATCTAGGCGAAATCGACAACCCGCGCAAACGTGAGCACATCCACCTGTGAAGCTCCGGCGCGGCGGACGACCCGGGCGCAGGCATCCAGGGTGGCCCCGGTGGTGAAGACATCGTCCACCACCAGCACCCGCCGGCCGGAGAGAATCGCCCCGGCCGACGCCGCCATGGCGAAGGCGCCGGCGACGTTGGCATGGCGCTCCGCCCGGCCGAGCGCGGTCTGGGTGCGGGTGGCGCGGCGGCGCAGCAGCAGGTCGGCCCGCACCGGAATCCGCCGGCCGCCGGTCTCCGCGTGCTGGGCGCCAAGATGCCGCGCCAGCAGCGCCGCCTGGTTGAAGCGCCGCTGCCACAGCCGGAACGGATGCAGCGGCACCGGCAGGATGAGGTCCGCCTCCTCCATCAGCTCGCGGCCGGCCTGGGCTATCATCCGCGCCATGGGGCGGGCGTAATCGAGCCGGTCGGCATACTTCAGATTGTGGACCAGATCGCGCGCCACGTCGGTGAACAGCACCGCGGCGCGGGCGCGGTCGAACGCGGGGGGACGCTCCAGCGCCTGCGGCGAGATCTGCGGCGCCCCGGTGTCGAAGGCGAAGGGGGCGCCGGTGCGCTCGCAATAGGGCCGGGTGATGAAGGCGAGCCCGCCCCAGCAGGTTCCGCACAGCCCGCCCGCCATGCCCGTAACCGCGCCGCAGGCGAGGCAGGTCGGCGGCAACGCCAGACCCAGCGCGGCCCCGCCGGCGCGCCGGAAGGCGCGGGCGGCATGACGCAGGACGGTGGTGAGCTCGGGCATCAGCGTGCGACGGGTCGGACCGGCGGGGTGGGTCAAAGCCCGCCCGCATCCGCGGGGCGGCACGGGCTGTAAAGTCGCGCCCCCCCCCCCCGACGCCCCACCCCCGGTAGGGGAGGGGGAGGGGGGGGGGGG
>CALMSN010000124.1 GCA_937872325.1 uncultured Xanthobacter sp.
CCCCCGGCAAGCAGGCGGAGCTGTGGCTGAAGGCGACCCGCAAGTCGGCCCGCTTCGCCAGCTACGTGGTGGCCTCCACGCTGGATCCGCACACCCCGCCCTGCATCGCGCCGCTGAAGGGCGATGAGCGGTTTCGCGCGCCGCAATGGCAGGAATGGCCCTACCGCATCTGGTACCAGGCGTTCCTGCTCACCCAGCAGTTCTGGCACAACGCCACCACCGGGGTGCCGGGCGTCGCCGCCGACAACGAGAAGCGGGTGGCGTTCGCCGCCCGGCAGATTCTTGATGTCGCCTCGCCGGCCAATTCGCCTTTCACCAATCCGGAAGTGGTGGAGCGCACCCGCCAGACCCTGGGGATGAACTTCCTGCAAGGCGCGCGCAACGCCATCGAGGACCTCGCCCGCAAGGCGCTCGACGAGGTGCCGGTGGGCGCCGAAACTTTCGTTCCCGGCAAGACCGTGGCGGGCACGCCCGGCGAGGTGATCTACCGCAACCACCTCATCGAGGTGATCCAGTACCGCGCGGTCACGGCCGACGTGGCCGCCGAGCCGATCCTGATCGTGCCTGCCTGGATCATGAAGTACTACATCCTCGACCTGTCGCCCCATAACTCCCTGGTGCGCTACCTGGTGGAGAAGGGGCACACCGTCTTCTGCATCTCCTGGCGCAACGTCTCGGCGGCGGACCGCGACCTCGGCCTCGACGACTATCTGCGCCAGGGGCTGATGGCTGCCCTCGACGTGGTGGGCAAGGTGTGCGTCGGGCAGAAGGTGCACACCGCCGGCTACTGCCTCGGCGGCACGCTGCTCTCCATCGGCGCCGCGGCCATGGCCCGGGCCGGCGACGACCGCCTCGCCTCCGTGACCCTGTTCGCCGCCCAGACCGACTTCTCGGAGCCGGGCGAGCTGCAGCTCTTCGTCGACGAAAGCGAGCTCTACGTCCTTGAAAGCATGATGTGGGACAAGGGCTTCCTCACCGCGGGCCAGATGTCCGGGGCGTTCGAGATGCTCCGCTCCAACGATCTCGTCTGGTCACGACTGGTGCATGAATACCTCATGGGCGAGCGCACCCCCATGAACGACCTGATGGCCTGGAACGCCGATGCCACCCGCATGCCGTTCCGCATGCATTCGGAGTATCTGCGCAAGCTGTTCCTGCAGAACGATCTCGCCGCCGGCCGCTATTGCGTGGACGGACGCCCGGTGTCGCTGCTCAACCTGCGGATGCCGCTGTTCGTGGTCGGCACCGAGCGCGACCACGTGGCGCCGTGGAAATCGGTCTACAAGATCCACCAGCTCACCGACACCGACGTCACCTTCGTGCTCGCCTCCGGCGGCCACAATGCCGGCATCGTCAGCGAGCCAGGGCATCGCCACCGCTCCTACCGCATCCACGAGACCCGGCTCGGGGCGTTGCACCTGGGCCCGCAGGAATGGGTCGAGGCCACCCCGCCCCGGGAGGGCTCGTGGTGGCCGGCCTGGGAGGCTTGGCTCGCCGCCCACTCGGCGCCGGGCCGCTACAGCCTGCCGCCGCTGGGCGCCGCCGGCCTGCCGCTGCTCGGCCCCGCCCCCGGCACCTATGTGATGCAGCGCTGAGGCGCCCTCGGGGGGCGGCTTTTGCCTACGGCACCAGCACCGCAGCGCCGCTGAGGCGGCCGGCGCGCAGGTCGTCGAGGGCGATGTTGGCGTCGGCGAGCCGGTAGCGGGTGACATGGGTGGTCCCCCCCGCCTCCGGCGCCAGCGCCAGGAACTCGTGCGCATCCTGCCGGGTGAGGTTGGCCACCGAGAGGATCTTCCGCTCCTCCCACAACCAGCGATAGGGGAAGGCGGGGATGTCGCTCATGTGGATGCCCCCGCACACCACCCGCCCACCCTTGCGCACCGCGCGCAGGGCCTGCGGCACCAGCTCGCCGGCGGGAGCGAAGATCAGCGCCGCATCCAGCGGTACCGGCGGCGGCGCATCGGACGGCCCGGCATGGACCGCCCCCATCTGCCGGGCGAAATCCTGTGCGGCGGTGTCGCCGGGCCGGGGGAAGGCATAGATTTCCCGCCCCTGATGGCGCGCCACCTGGGCGATGATGTGGGCCGCCGCGCCGAAGCCGTAGAGGCCGAGGCGCTTGCCCTCGCCGGCCATCTTCAGGGTCCGCCAGCCGATCAGCCCGGCGCAGAGCAGCGGCGCCAGCGCGGCATCGTCCCCCGCTTCGCCGAGGGGATAGACGAAATCCGCATCCGCCACGGTGTGGCTGGCGAAGCCGCCGTCGCGGGTGCAGCCGGTGAAGGCCGGGTCGTCGCAGAGATTCTCCGCGTTGTCCGCGCAATAAGGGCAGGTGCCGCAGGCATGGCCGAGCCAGCCGATGCCCACCCGCTGGCCGAGCGCGAGGTGGGCCGCCCCCGCCCCCAAGGCCGCCACCCGGCCGACGATCTCATGGCCGGGGACGATGGGCAGGCGGGTCTGCGGCAGCTCGCCATCCACCACATGCAGGTCGGTGCGGCAGACGCCGCAGGCCAGCACCTTCACCACCACCTCGCCGGGGCCGGGCAGCGGATCTGGCCGCTGCTCCATCACCAGCGGGGTGTGCGGCGCGCGCAGAACCATTGCCTCCATGCGAAACCCTCCCTCACGACGGGGGAGAGTTCAGCACGGATCGGTTTTGCGCGCGCGGAGGTGGATCAAGCCCCACCGCGGATCAGGCGGAGACCGGCTCCAGCTTCGGCGCCTCGGCGGCGCGGATCTTATCCACCACCGCCTTCTGCACCTTCTCGAAGGCGCGGACCTCGATCTGGCGCACCCGCTCGCGGGAGACGCCGAACTCGGCCGCCAGATCCTCAAGCGTCATGGGATTCTCCGAGAGCCGACGGGCCTCGAAGATCCGCCGCTCACGATCGTTCAGCACCGAGAGCGCGCCGGACAGAGCGGCGCGGCGGTTGCTCAGCTCCTCGGACTCGGCGAGCCGCTCCTCCTGGTCGAGGCTGTCGTCCACCAGCCAGTCCTGCCACTCGCCGCCGTCGGCCTCCTCACGGATGGGGGCGTTGAGGGAGGCGTCGCCGGAGAGGCGGCGGTTCATGTCCACCACGTCCTGCTCGGAGACGCCCAGCTTGGTGGCGATCTGCTTCACCTGGTCGGGGCGCAGGTCGCCGTCCTCCAGGGCGGAGATCTGGCTCTTGGCCTTGCGCAGGTTGAAGAACAGCTTCTTCTGCGCCGCCGTGGTGCCCATCTTCACGAGGCTCCACGAGCGCAGGATGTATTCCTGGATCGAGGCGCGGATCCACCACATGGCATAGGTGGCGAGGCGGAAGCCCTTGTCGGGCTCGAACCTTTTCACCGCCTGCATCAGGCCCACATTGCCCTCGGAGATGACCTCGGAGATGGGCAGGCCATAGCCGCGATAGCCCATGGCGATCTTCGCCACGAGGCGCAGATGGCTCGTCACCAGCTTGTGAGCGGCATCCCGGTCCCCGTGCTCGCGCCAGCTCTTGGCGAGCATATATTCCTCTTGCGGCTCCAGCATCGGGAACCGGCGGATCTCCTCGAGATACCGCGTCAGGCCGCCTTCCGCGGATGGGACGGGCGAGCTTCTCATCTGGGCCATAAGGACAAGGCCTCCTCAACCTGCGACCCCATCGGGCGGCCGCACAGCGACCGCATGACGCCGACCGCAACCCGGCATCATATAGAGACGCGCGAGATGCCGATAGGTTTCACGCGGTCACGTCTGCGAGTGCAGTGCGAAGAGCCGCGAGGTCCGCCGGCAGCTCGCTTTCGAAGGACAGCGCCTTGCCGGTCGCCGGATGGGCGAAGCCCAGGCGGGCCGCATGCAGCGCCTGCCGGTCGAGCCCGGCAAGCTGGGCCCGGGCCGCCTCAGAGAGCCGCGCCGCCTTGGTGCGGAAGCCCAGGCCGTACACCCCATCGCCCAGCAGCGGATGGCCGGCATGGGCCATGTGGACCCGGATCTGGTGGGTCCGCCCGGTCTCCAGCCGGCATTCGACGAGGCTCGCCACCGGCGTGCCGTCGCTCCCGGCATAGGTTTCCAGCACCCGCCAGTGGGTGATCGCATGGCGGCCGCCGGCCCGCACCGCCATCTTCTGGCGATGGGCGGGATGGCGGTCGATGGCGGCATCCACCGTGCCGCGGTGCTCCGGCACCCCCCAGACGAAGGCGAGGTAGGCCCGCTCCAGCGGCCCGGTGCGGCCATGGTCGGCGAACTGGGCGGCAAGGCCGCGATGGGCGGCATCGGTCTTGGCCACCACCAGC
>CALMSN010000125.1 GCA_937872325.1 uncultured Xanthobacter sp.
GTCACGCGGCGGGAGGGGGGGGGCGCGTGCGCGCCCGAACACTCAATCCTGTTAGTATGTGGGGGGCCCGGCCGGGTGGGGGGGGGGGGCCCCCCCCCGCCGCAGCAGCAGGGGCAGGCCGTTGATGGTGACCCCGCGCTTCACCACCATGTCGCGGGCGGCGTCCACCGGCGGGCCCTGGTTGTTGACGCCGTCGCCGGAGATGTCGATGACCTTGCGGATGCCCTCGAAGTCGTTCTCCTCGAACAGCTCGACGCTGTAGAGCAGGGCGCCGGAGATCGAGGTGCGGTAGACCCGCCGCAGCGGCGCGGCGGCGATCTGGTCGGCGAAGGTCTTCGCGCTCTGCGCCCCGTCGATGACCTGCCAGTCCACCACCCCCTGCTGCTCGTTCTCGCCGGCCCACTCCACATAGGTCACGGCGATCCGGCCCAGGGGCCCCAGGCGCAGGGCCTGGAGAAACTCCGTGGAGACGACGGCGTGGGCATAGCCCTGGCGTTGGAGCGCCTGCTCCTCCGTATCCATGGAGTAGGAGATGTCGACCGCCAGCACCAGCTCGAGGTCGACCGGCTGCTTGCCGCGGGCGCCGGCGGCGGTGGTGGGGCCGGGCGGGATGGCGGCGCACAGCGCCAGGGCGGCGGCCACGCCGGCCAGCCGGCGCAGGGAACTCTTACCCATGCTTCACTCCTTCCCGATCCGGAAAGGCGCGAAAGTGTCGCGTCACCTCGATGGTGACACCGTCGTGGCCGGCGAGAAAGCATTGCGCCGCCTGTTTTCATGCCACGGTTCGCGGCGCGCCGCGGCATCGCGGAGGGCGGTGCGGTGTTGCGTAACATGACAGTCATATGACGCAACGGCTTAGCCGATGCTGCCGTGCGCAAAATTCGTGCATGGGACGCAGCGACGGAAATTCGGCCGGCGGTCGCGAATGGGGCGGCAGGCGCCGAAGGATCGGGCATCGGGCCGTGCTTGGGAGTTGATTCGGCCCTTTCCAGCGGGAGCCTTCGCGGACCCGCTCGGCTCCGGCACCGCCGGAACCCGTAGGTCCGGACACCCCGGGGCCGGTGCGGATCCGGCCCCGGCGGGGTCCGCGTCAGCCTTCCAGCGGCTCGGTTCCGATGATCTCGATGCCGAAGCCGGACAGGCCCACATAGTTGCGCGACCGGGTGGAGAGCAGGCGGATGGAGACGATGCCGAGGTCGCGCAGGATCTGGGCGCCGAGGCCCACCTCGCGCCACTGGCGGTCCCGCATGGCCTCGCTGGCGCTCTTCTCGCCCTGGCCGATGGCCACCGGGGGAACGCCCGTGGTGCCGTCGCGCAGGTAGACCAGCACGCCGCGACCTTCCGCCCGGATGCGCTCCAGCGCCTGGTGGATCGCCTTGCCGCCGGTGAAGGCGTCGGCGACCGGATCGGCGCGATGCAGGCGCACGAGCACCTTCTCGCCGTCGCCGATGCGGCCAAGCACCAGCGCCAGATGGTTCACCGGATCGAACTGCGTAATGTAGGAAAAGCCCTGCATCTCGCCGATGGAGGTGGGCACCGGGAACTCGGCGGCGCGCGACACCAGCTTCTCGCGCGCCTGGCGATAGGCGATGAGGTCGGCCACCGAGATCCGGGTCAGCCCGTACTTGTCGGCGAAGGCGCTGACCTGCGGGCCGCGCTGCACGGTGCCGTCGTCGTTCACCAGCTCGGCGATCACGCCCACCGGCGGCACGCCGGCCAGCCGGCACAGGTCCACCGCCGCCTCGGTGTGGCCGGAGCGCATGAGCACCCCGCCTTCCCTCGCGATGAGCGGGAAGACGTGCCCCGGCCGCACGAAATCGGCCGCGCCCATGTTGGGATTGGCGAGCGCGCGCACGGTGTTGGTGCGCTCTTCCGCGGAGATGCCGGTGGTGGTGCCGTGCTTCACGTCGATGGAGATGGTGAAGGCGGTGCCCATGGGGGCATCGTTGTTGGACACCATCGGGTCGAGCCGCAGGCGCTTGGCCTCGGAGGGCGGCAGCGGGGTGCACACGATGCCGGAGGTGTTGCGGATGACGAAGGCCATCTTCTCGGGCGTCGCCAGGGAGGCGGCGAGGATGAGGTCGCCTTCGTTCTCGCGGTCGTCGTCGTCGGTCACCACGATGATCTCGCCGCGGGCGAAGGCATCGATGGCGGACTGGACGCGGGCCTGGGTGCTGTCGGTCACGGGCAAACCTCGGAGGATGGGGGCGGACTGGATGGGGGCGGACAGGCCCAGGAAGTCGTTGGGGGTGACCTCCTGGCCGGTGGCGTCGGCGATGCGGGCGGCGGTCTCGCGGGAGATCCAGGCGCGCGCGTCGTTGCACAAGGCGGTGACGCTGGCCGGCGAGAGGCCGACCTGGCGGGCGAAGGCGCTGCGTGTGGTTCCCGTGGCCACCAGCCACTCGGCAAGCTTCATGGCGGCACGCTAGCGCCGGCGGATTTCAGCAGCAATGAAAATTATGGCTGGTTCAGTAAAAATGAATTGGTCCAGATTTCCATGGCGGCGTCCGCCAGCGCCGTCCCGCCCATCAGCACCAGCGCCACCCCGATCCCGAGCTCGGGAAGCCGCCTTGCCTGAAGATAGGCGGCCCGCAGTCCTGCGGTGGAGAGCACCAGCCCGATCCCCCCGAACCACCCCAAGGCGATGGCAAAGACGGCGCCGATGCAGATCGCGACCGCCGCGGCATCGGTGGCCGCGGCGTCTGCGGCGGCAGCCGCGAAGAAGGCCAGGCTGACCGGATTGAGCGCCGCCACCGCGAAGCCGAAGCGGAACGGCCGGCGCAGGGCCTCGCGGGCGATCGGGCATTGGCCAGTGCCGCCGCCGCGGCGCGCCCTCAGGCAGGCGAGGCCGGTATGCAGCAGGACGCCCCCATAGGCGAGGGCAAGCACCGGCCCGGCCGCCGGCGGCATGGGAACCAGCGCCAGGCCGATGAAGGCCAGGGCGGCCAGCACGCTGGCGCCGCACGCCACCCCTGCCGCAGCGGCAAGGCCGAAGGCACGCCCCTGAATGCTGGCATGGCTGACCGCGAGGAAGTTGGTGCCCGGCACCGCGGCAAGCGCGGCGTAGCTGAAAGCGAAGGTCAGCAGCGGCAGCGGATCGGTCCAGGCCATGTGCGCATCCCCGATGGCAACGGGGCCGGACGATGGCGGCGCGGACCGGATTTGACGTCATGCGTTTTGGGGATATCGCACACCCGCAGCGGCCGCCCGGATGCGCTCATGAAAAAGGAGGCCGCGCGGGGCGGCCTCCGGATGTTTCAGGCTGGATGGAAGGCGCGCGGGCGCCCTCACATAGGCTTGGCGGAGCCGTAGGGGCCGGCGCTGTAATAGTCGGAGATCCGGCGGCTGTTCTCGCTGCTCCAGTCATAATCGGCATTGGCGGCGAAGCGCGGCGCATTCTCCACCTGCTCCTTGGTGAGGTTCACCCGGAAGCCGCCCACCGCTTCGTCATAGGTCAGCATGGACCACGGGACGGGATAGTAGTCCTCGCCGATGCCGAGGAAGCCGCCGAAGCTGAGCACCGCATAGGAGACGCGGCCGCTGGTCTTCTCCAGGATCAGCTTTTCCACCGATCCGATCCGCTTGTCGTGCGGATCGTAGACCGCCGTGCCGACCACCATGTCGCTGGCGACGAGGCTGTGGGTCTCGGTGATGTTCGGGTCGCGGATGTCGGTATGCACAGGATTTTCCTCCGGTTTTGAAGTCATCTGCTGGTGCAACGCCCAAAGCCGGCAGGCTGTTCCAGGCGGAGCCTCCATCAGATCGGCTTGAGCTTTGTGGTCCTGGCGAATCAGGTAGGGGTTATGCTTGAGCCGGGCCATGAAATACGCATCTGATCTGGGGCATTTCATCCTCTCCCGCCTGGGGGTGCGGGGCGGGGCGGGGGGTCCGGGCGGCCCCGCCTGCGACGAGGGCTTGTGATGGCGTCCCCCATTGGACAGAAGGAGGGTTTCCCCGCTTGCCGAAGACCTGCTGATGCCGCGCTACAAGCTCACCATAGAATATGACGGCACGCCGTTCGCCGGCTGGCAGGTGCAGGCCGGGCTGCCGACGGTGCAGGGCGTGCTGGCGGAAGCCTTCCTGGGCTTCTGCGGCGAGGCGGTGCATGTGGCCGGCGCCGGGCGCACCGATGCGGGCGTCCACGCCACGGGGCAGGTGGCGCATGTGGACCTCGCCCGCGACTGGCGCACCGATACGGTGCGCGATGCCATGACCGCCCGCCTGCGCCCGCATCCGGTGGCGGTGCTGGCGGCGGAGAAGGTGCCCGACAGCTTCGATGCCCGCTTCTCGGCGGTGAAGCGGCCCTATCTCTATCGCATCGTCAATCGCCGGCCGGACCTCGCCCTCGATCGCGACCGGGCGTGGCGCGTCCCGCAGAAGCTCGATGCCGTGGCGATGCACGCGGCGGCGCAGCGGCTGCTCGGCAAGCACGATTTCTCCACCTTCCGCGCCGCCGAGTGCCAGGCCGCCTCGCCGCTGAAGACCCTCGACCAGCTCGATGTCGCCCGGGTCGGCGAGGAGATCCGCATCGTCACCTCGGCCCGTTCCTTCCTCCACCACCAGGTGCGCTCCATGGTGGGCTCGCTGATGCGGGTGGGGGAGGGGCGGTGGAGTGCCGACGACCTGGAGGCCGCCCTGAAGGCCGCCGACCGCGCCCGCTGCGGGCCGATGGCGCCGTCGGCCGGGCTCTATCTGGCGGCGGTGAGCTATCCCCCGCTCTGACCGGGGGTGGCGGAATCGGGCGGGCGCGAGGCGGGCGACGGCACCGGCGCCGAGCCTGCCCGGATTCTCGGCAACTGCCTCATAATAATCATCCGTTTCGCTCTCAAATAAATCATACTGAAGTATTTTTCGGCAGCGTAAACAGGCTGGCGATTATTTCGCATTTCGAATGACTGGGTTGAATAAGTTACCGCTGCTTTTCATTGACGTCCGGGGATGCATTTTGAATAGTTCGAGTGAATGGCTCGTTATCGTTTGAACGCCTTTTCCTGGAGGGCGACATGGGTGTGCATGCTGCGGTCGATGCGAAATGGGGAGGCCTGGCGCGTCCGGCCGGCGATCCGCTTCGGCTGAACAAGGAGAAATTCATCGCGGTCGATCGCAATCGCGATGCCGCCTTCGACCCGATCTACCGGCCGCAGGCGCTCTACAACCGGGCGATGGAAGGGTTCATCGCCAACAACGAGACCTTCCTCTTCCAGGAGGTGGCCACCAACCTGCCCATCTATCGCGAGGATACCGGCCCCACCGATTTCCACCTGCATTTGCCGCCG
The DNA here is from genome assembly GCA_937872325.1 of uncultured Xanthobacter sp. Lineage (GTDB taxonomy): Bacteria > Pseudomonadota > Alphaproteobacteria > Rhizobiales > Xanthobacteraceae > Xanthobacter. The sequence continues at coordinate 5,277 of CALMSN010000125.1, forward strand.
GGCGGCTTCCAGCTGGTGCTGGTCACCTCGGGCATGTTCACCTTCGATTACGATGGGCAGATGTTCTATGTCGGCCCCGGGGCGGTGATCCTGCAGAGCGCCATCGTCCACCGGCAGCTGTTCTACACCTGGTCCGGCCTGTCGACGGAGGAGAACCTCAGGACGCCGCAATCGGTGGTTCCCGATCCCATGTCCATGGGCTTTTCCGGCAAGTTCCTCGAGGCCTTCATCACCGATCCGGTCACCTTCCCCAACCCCACTGTGGTGGCCACAGACCTGATCGACGAGGCGGAGACGGCGCGCACCGCCTTCAGCCATCCGCTGCATGACCGGCCCAGGGATGCCGGCTTCTGGTTCCAGGATCCGTTGTCGCTGGACGCGCTGTTCAAGCCGCTGGCGGCCGGCGATGCGGCCGGCATCGCCGCCGCGGGGCCGGTCTATGTGCGGGACCTCGGCATCGAGGCGCCCAGCGGCCATCTGGCCACCGGCCACATCATTGCCACCGATCCGGCGCGGCAGTCGCTGCTGCCGAAGAGCACCACCGGCACCGCGCAGGCCGAGGGGCTCGCGAAGGGCGAGGTGGTGATCTACCGCGTCATCCGCGGTTCGGCGGAGTTCAGGGACGAGGCGGGCACGACCATCGCGCTGGGCACCGGCGACACGGTGACGATGGGGCAGGGCGCGCTCACCCTCTGCGGCCTTGGCGAGAACACGCAGGTGGTGCGGCTCGGCCTGCTCAAGGGCATCGACAACCTGCGCCGGTGGACCCCGACCCAGCGCGACGAGATCGACGGCCTCGCCGGCCAGATCATCACCGCCAAGAACAAGCGGCCGATGCGCTCCCAGGGCGAGCCGGTGGGCTACCTCTACAAGTGACGCCAGGCGCCGGTGCGGCCGCGCGCCGCGCCGGCCTCAGCCCCGCGCGGCGCGGCGCGGGGCCTCCTCCTCGTCGGCGGTCCCCTCGAACACCGTCAGCAAGGCCCGCCGCATCGCCGACTGGCGCGCCGCGGCGGTGATCTTCGCCCCCATCAGATCGGTGACGTAGAACACGTCCACCGCCCGCTCGCCGAAGGTGGCGACGTGGGCCGAGGCGATGTTGAGGTTCAGCCGCGACAAGGTGTTGGTGAGGGCGAACAGGAGGCCCGGCCGGTCGAGCCCCGACACCTCCACCACCGTGTGCCGGTTGGACCAGGAATTGTTCACCGTCACCTCCGGCTCCACCGAGAAGGTGCGCCGGCCCTTGGGCAGCTTGCGGGCCATCACCTCGGGCAGGCGCACCTCGCCGGTCAGCGCCTGCTCCAGCGCCTCCTGGATCTTGGTGGCGCGGCGCTCCTCGTCGTCGTCCCGCTCGAAGGCGCGGCGCAGCGAGATGGTGTCGAGGGCGAGGCCGTCGGTGGTGGTGGAGATGTGGGCGTCGACGATGTTCGCCCCCGCCGCCGCGCAGGCGCCGGCGATGATCGACAGCAGCTTCGGATGGTCCGGCGCCAGGACGGTGAGGGTGGTGATGCCACGCCCCGGCTCCAGTACCGACTGGGTGGCGATGCTCTTGCCCTCGCGCTCGGCGGCATCGATGAAGCGGGCGTGGCTGAGCTTGGTGTCGAGGTCCATCCGCAGCCAGTAGGAGGGATAGTGCCGCCCCACATAGGCGTCGAGCCGGGCCGTCGGCCACTCGGCCAGGGCGTGGCGGAACTGGACCTGGGCGGCGGTGACCCGCTTGCCGCGGTCGACCTCCGAGAAGCCGCCGGTGAGCAGCAGCTCGGTCTCGTAATAGAGGGTGCGCAGCAGCTGCGCCTTCCAGCCGTTCCAGGTGCCGGGGCCCACCGCCTTGATGTCGGCGGTGGTGAGCACGGTGAGCAGCTTCAGGCGCTCCAGATTCTGCACCACGGCGGCGAAGTTCTCGATGGTCTTGCGGTCCGAGAGGTCGCGCGACTGGGCGACGGTGGACATCACCAGATGCTCCTCCACCAGCCAGGCGACGGTCTCGGTCTCCACCGCGCTCATGCCGAAGCGCGGGCACAGGCGGCGGGCGATCCGCGCCCCGGCGATGGAGTGATCCTCCGGCCGGCCCTTGGCGATGTCGTGCAGCAGCATGGCGACGTAGAGCAGCGAGCGGTTCTTCACCGTGCCCATCAACTCGTTGGCAAGGCCGTTGTCGGGATTGACCTTGTGCTCGATCTCCGAGAGCACGCCGATGCAGCGCAGCAGGTGCTCGTCCACCGTGTAGTGGTGGTACATGTTGAACTGCATCATCGCCACCACCTTCCCGAACTCGGGAACGAAGCGGCCGAGCACCCCGGCCTCGTTCATGCGGCGCAGCACCACCTCGGGCGCGTTCTTCGAGGTCAGCACCTCCAGGAACAGCCGGTTGGCTTCCGGGTCCTCGCGCAGGTCGGCATCGATCAGCTTCAGCGAGCGGGCGGCGAGCTGCATCGCGTCAGGATGCAGGGCCAGGTTGCGTTTGTCGGCGATGTGGAAGATCCGGATCAGGTTCACCGGATTGCGCTTGAAGGCCTCAGGATCCGCGACGTTGAGCCGGTCGTGGTCGAGAATGAAGTCGGGCGTGTCCTTCAGCGCCGAGCGGCGCGAGCTGGAGCGGAAGCGCTCGACCACGCCCTTCAGCCCGGGCACCGGCTTGGCGTGGTGCGCCTCCAGCGCGGCGGAGAGGATGGCGGTGAGGTCGCCCACGTCCTTCGCCACCAGGAAGTAGTGCTTCATGAAGCGCTCGACGTCGCGCTGGCCAGGGTGCTCGGTGTAGCCCAGCCGCAGCGCCATCTCCCGCTGGAGGTCGAAGGACAGGCGGTCCTCCGCCCGGCCGGTGAGGAAATGCAGGTGGCAGCGCACGGACCAGAGGAAGTCCTCGCAGCGGGTGAAGAGGCGCGCCTCCTCGCGGGTGAAGACGCCCTTGGCCACCAGCTGGCCGGTGGTCTGCACCCGGTAGACGTACTTGGCGATCCAGAACAGGGTGTGCAGGTCGCGCATCCCGCCCTTGCCGTCCTTGACGTTGGGCTCGACGAGATAGCGCGACTGGCCGGAACGGCGCAGCCGCTCCTCGCGCTCGGCCATCTTGGCGGCGACGAATTCCGGTCCCGTGCCCTCCACCACCTCGGCGTCGAAGCGCTTCTGCAGGTCGTCGAACAGCGCCCGCTCGCCGACGAGGAAGCGCGCCTCCAGGATCGAGGTGCGGATGGTGACGTCGGCCCGCGACTGGCGCAGGCACTCCTCCACCGAGCGGGTGGCGTGGCCGACCTTCAGCCCGAGGTCCCAGAGCATGTAGAGGATCGCCTCGGCGACGCTCTCGCCCCAGGCGGTCTGCCGGTAGGGGAGCAGGAAGAGGATGTCGGTGTCGGACCCCGGCGCCATCATTCCGCGGCCGTAGCCGCCCACGGCCGCCACCGCCATCCGCTCGGAGCGGGAGGGGTTGTCCACCGGATAGAGGAACTGGGTCGCCACCTCGTGGGCGCCGGCGATGATGGCATCCTGCAGCGCGGAGAGGCGCATGGCGCAGCAGCGCCCGCAGCCGTCCTCCTTCAGGAGCCGCTCGGCCTGGGCGCGGCCTTCCTGCATGGCCTCCTTCATCCGGACGACCACGGCATTGCGCAGGTCGCCGTCGGCGCCCGCGTGGGAGCGGGCGATCTGGCGGATGTCGGCCCTCAGGCGATCACCCTCGAAGAGTTCGCCGATGACGCGCTGGGCACGGGGCGTACGCATGGTGCTCATGGGGTGCGATCTGGGTCTGGTGTCCGCGCTCCCCGAACGCCGGGGAAGCCCCTACGATTATCGCAAACCCGCCGCCGCGGCGAGAGCGGCGTGAAACCCGCCGATACCTTCGGGGCCGGTCCGGAAAGCCGGCGGGGCGGCCGACCTGATTTTTCGGGCGCTCCCTTGTCTTTACGGGAGCCGCCTGGGCTCCGGCTTGCTGTCGAAGACGTGGCGAAACCCTTACGCTTGGGGGCCGGGGAGGCCTCAACCGCTGACCTGAAGGGCTGGCAAAGAGCGGGCGTCGCTCCCCCTTATCCCCGCCCCAACCCTTCCGGCACCCGGCAGAACCGTTCTGCCTGGAATCCCGCTCGATCCCGCCCCTGGCCGTCTTAACCCGCTGTTTGCCCCGGCAGGCCAATCTGCCCGGCGGCGGCGCGTTCCGGCTGAAGGTGTCAGGACACCGCACCCGCTTCCGCCTCATTTGAATGCTGCAACGAGGGTTCGGAGACAGAGCGACAGGACGGCTATGGCGCAGGGCGGCAGGGATGGAGACGAACGGCACGAGCCTGCGCGCGGCCGGGGCGATGGCATGTTCGACATCCGCCTCGACCCGAGCGACCGCCCGGGCGGTCGTGCGGCGGCTCCGCGCGGACGGGCTGCGGAGCGTCCGGCCGGCGGCGGCCGGGTCGAGCCGGTGCTGTCGGCCCGCGGCTCAGCCGCCGCACCATCGGGCATGCGGGCGGAGCGCGAGCCCTCCCGCCCGGCGGATGCCGGGTTGCGGGCGGCCGGGCCCCGGGAAGGCGACACGGAACGGGCGGCCGCCATGGGCAAGGGCGCTTCAGTGAAAAGCCCTTCAGGCCGGGGCGCTTCAGGCGGAGGCGCCGCCGGCATGAGCGCTGCAGGAAAGGGCGCTGCGCGCGCTGCGGCGAAGCCGTCGCGGCCGCGACGGGCACGGCGTTCGATCACCTTCACCCTGATCAAGTGGATGTTCGCCCTCGGCATCGTGGGCGTGCTGGTGGCCGCCGCGGTGGTGGTGAACGAGGCCTCCAAGCTGCCGCCCATCCAGAGCCTGGTCATCCCCAAGCGCCCGCCCACCCTGACCATCCAGGGCGCGGACGGGCGCACGCTCGCCACCCGCGGCGACATGGGCGGCGTGGCCGTGCCTATCGGCGAGCTGCCGAAATATCTGCCGCAGGCCTTCATCGCCATCGAGGACCAGCGCTTCTACAGCCATTTCGGCCTCGATCCGGAAGGCCTCGCCCGCGCCTTCGTCACCAACCTCACCTCCGGCCGGCTGCGGCAGGGCGGCTCGACCCTGACCCAGCAGCTGGCCAAGAACCTGTTCCTCACCCAGGAACGCACCGCCTCGCGCAAGATCCAGGAACTGGTGCTGGCCGGCTGGCTGGAGACCAAGTTCTCCAAGGCGCAGATCCTCGATCTCTACCTCAACCGGGTCTATTTCGGCGCCGGCGCCTATGGGGTGGAGGCGGCGGCGCAGCGTTATTTCGGCAAGTCGGCGCGGCAGGTGACGCTGGCCGAGGCGGCGATGCTGGCCGGCCTCGTCAACTCGCCCTCGCGCCTTGCCCCGACGCGCAACCTCAAGGGAGCGCAGGCGCGCGCCGCCCTTGTGCTGGCCGCCATGAAGCAGCAGGGCCTGATCTCGCCCGAGATGGCCCAGGCGGCACTGGCCCGCCCGGCCCAGCTCGCCCGGCCCAGTGCCCCCGATTCCATGGGCTACGTGGCCGACTGGGTGAGCGACCAGATCGACACCCTCATCGGCGAGCTACCCGGCGACGTGGTGGTGCGCACCACCATCGAGCCCGGCCTGCAGGAGGCGGCCCAGAAGGCGCTGACCGAAAGCCTGGACAAGTCCGGCGCCAAGTTCGGGGTCGGCCAGGGGGCGGTGGTCTCCCTCGACACCAACGGCGCGGTGAAGGCGCTGGTGGGCGGGCGCTCCTATGCCGAAAGCCAGTACAACCGCGCGGTGACCGCCCGCCGGCAGCCCGGCTCGGCCTTCAAGCCATTCGTCTACCTGACCGCCCTCGAGCGCGGCCTGACCCCCGACACGGTGCGCGAGGATGCCCCGCTGCAGCTCAAGGGCTGGCGGCCGGAGAACTCGACCCACGAATATCGCGGCCCGGTGACCCTGGAGCAGGCGCTGGCCCTGTCGCTGAACACCGTCTCGGTGCGCCTTGCTCTGGAGGCCGGCCCCAAGGCGGTGGTGCAGACGGCGCAGCGGCTCGGCATCGTCTCGCCGCTCGATCCCAATCCCTCCATCGCGCTGGGCCCCTCGGAGGTTTCGGTGCTGGAACTGGCGGGGGCGTACATCCCCTTCCCCACCGGCGGCATCGGCGCCGCCCCCTATGTGATCGACACCGTGAAGGGCGCGGATGGCCGGGTGCTGCTGCGCCACGAGGGCAGCGGGGTGGGGCGGGTGATCGACCCGGCCTACGCCGCCATGATGAACCGGATGATGATCCAGACCCTCGTCACCGGCACCGGCCGGCGCGCCGATCTGCCGGGCTGGGAAGCCGCGGGCAAGACCGGCACCTCGCAGGATTACCGCGACGCCTGGTTCGTCGGCTACACCGCCCGCTACGTCACCGCGGTGTGGCTGGGCAACGACGATTCCTCGCCCACCAAGAAGGCCTCCGGCGCCAACCTGCCCGTGGAGATCTGGAGCCGCTTCATGAAGGCCGAGCACCAGAACGTGCCGGTGGCCGAGCTGCCCGGCGGCACCCGCACCGCCGCCTACGGCGGTTTTGGCTACGGCGCACCGGGCGGCTTCTTCGGCGGCCAGCCGGGCGGCTCGCCCGGCGCCCAGCCGGGAGGCGCCGACCGCATGCCGGACGATCCCCCGGCCGCGGTGGTGGGCCAGCTGCCGCCGGCGGGCATCCCCGGTCGCGGTGGTGCGCCCCAGCCGCAGCAGCAGGGCATGACCTTCGAGCGCTGGTTCGGCGAGACCTTCCTCGGCCAGGGCCGGCGATAGGCGGCCGCGTCGCGGCGCATCGGGCGCCTCCCTTCGGAAATCCAGATGGGCCGAATGGCGCGCCGCCTGTCATGCCCTGTCGTGTCGTGCCGGGCGGGTCTTTCGGCCGCCGGCGGCTTTGCCGATCCTTGCGTCCTGCACGGAACCCCCGGTGCCAGGCAGGATAGATCCCTCCATCATCCTGCGTCCGGAGGGGGCTTGAGAGCTTCTGACAAAACCTCTGGCCGAGGACTTTTGCGTCTCCTGCCAGGCGCCGAACGCCGTCGATGCCGCAAGCATCCGTGAGGATCTGCAACGCCGCACGAGGCCAAAACGCCCGGTCAGCCGACCCCGGAGGTTTTGCCAGAAGCTCTGAGGCTCCAAAGGCCCGACCGACGCCGGAGCACCCATCCCGGCGCTTCCCAACGGCGACAGCCGCCGCCGGTTTGTGCCGGAGCGCCTTGTCGCGGCCGCGCCGGCGCGGGATAAGCGGGGCATGACCACGGCCAAATCCCCGTCTCCCGCTTCTGCCTCCCCCGTGCCCGCCGAGGACGGGGAGGATCCCTTCATCGATGCCGGCCGCCTGCTCTTCGCGGCGGAATGGCAGTTCGTGTCCGCGGCGCCCACCATCGAGACCCTGCCGCCCATGCAGGGGCTGGAGATCGCGCTCGCCGGCCGCTCCAATGTGGGCAAGTCGTCGCTGGTGAACGCGCTGACCGGGCGCAAGGCGCTGGCCCGCACCTCGGTGACGCCGGGCCGCACCCAGGAGCTGATCTTCTTCCGGGTCGGGCCCGAGCTGTCGCTGGTGGACATGCCGGGCTACGGCTTCGCCAAGGCGCCGAAGGAGAAGGTGGACGCCTGGACCCGCACCATCCGCGCCTACCTGCGCGGCCGGGTCAATCTCGCCCGGGTGTTCGTGCTCATCGATGCCCGCCACGGCATCAAGCCGGTGGACGAGGAGATCCTCGACCTTCTGGATAAGGCGGCCGTCTCCTACGCCATCGTGCTCACCAAGATCGACCAGGTGAAGCCGAGCGAGCTGCCGCAGGTGATCGCCGCGGTGAAGGAGAAGATCCGCCGCCGTCCGGCTGCCTACCCCGAGGTCTTCCCCACCTCCAGCAACACCGGTGTGGGCTTTGCCGAGCTGCGCGCGGCCATGGCCCGGCTCCTGGCCGAGCGCGCCTGAGGCGAGGGGCCTGCGGGTTCACGCGACAACCCTTGAGGCGTCCCGCCGATCGCACACGGCATGAAAAAAGGGCGGCCGCAGCGCGACCGCCCTTCTTTTCTTCCAGCCTGAGGGCTGCGCTCAGTAGCGGTACAGCTCCGGCTTGAAGGGGCCGGTCTGCGACACGCCGATATAGCTCGACTGCTGGTCGGTCAGCCGGGTCAGCTTCACCCCGATCTTGTCGAGATGCAGCGAGGCCACCTTCTCGTCGAGCTGCTTGGGCAGGGTGTACACCTTCTTCTCGTAGGTGCCCGGCTTGGTGAACAGCTCGATCTGGGCCAGCGTCTGGTTGGTGAACGACGCCGACATCACGAAGCTCGGATGGCCGGTGGCGTTGCCGAGGTTCACCAGCCGCCCCTCGGAGAGCAGGATGATGCGGTTGCCGGCGGGGAACTCCACCTCGTCCACCTGCGGCTTCACGTTGTGCCAGCGGAAGTTCTTGAGCGCCGCGACCTGGATCTCGCTGTCGAAGTGGCCGATGTTGCAGACGATGGCGCGGTCCTTCATGGCCCGCATGTGGTCCACGGTGATCACGTCCACGTTGCCGGTGGCGGTGACGAAGATGTCGGCGCGCCCGGCGGCGTCCTCCATGGTGGTCACCTCGTAGCCTTCCATCGCCGCCTGCAGGGCGCAGATGGGATCGACCTCGGAGACCATCACCCGGCAGCCGGCATTGCGCAGCGAGGCGGCCGAGCCCTTGCCCACGTCGCCGAAGCCGGCGACCATGGCCACCTTGCCGGCCATCATCACGTCGGTGCCGCGGCGGATGCCGTCCACCAGCGACTCACGGCAGCCGTAGAGGTTGTCGAACTTGGACTTGGTGACGCTGTCGTTCACGTTGATGGCAGGCCAGAGCAGGGTGCCCTTCTTCTGCATCTCGTAGAGGCGATGCACGCCCGTGGTGGTCTCCTCGGTGACGCCGCGGATTGACTTGGCGAGCAGGGTGTACCAGCCCGGCTTGTGCTTGAGGCGGCGCTTGATGGCCGCGAACAGCACTTCCTCTTCCTCATTGGTGGCGCCGTCGAGGAAGGCGGTGTCGCCCCCTTCGGCACGCAGGCCCAGATGGACCAGGAGGGTGGCGTCGCCGCCATCGTCGAGGATCATGTTCGGCGCGCCGCCGTCGGCCCACTCGAAGATGCGGTGGGTGTATTCCCAGTATTCCTCGAGGCTCTCGCCCTTGACGGCGAACACCGGGGTGCCCGCGGCGGCGATGGCGGCGGCGGCGTGGTCCTGGGTGGAGTAGATGTTGCACGACGCCCAGCGGACATCGGCGCCCAGCGCCTTCAGGGTCTCGATGAGGACGCCGGTCTGGATGGTCATGTGCAGCGAGCCGGCGATGCGGGCGCCCTTGAGCGGCTGCGACGGGCCGTATTCCGCCCGGGTGGCCATGAGGCCGGGCATCTCGATCTCGGCGATGTCCAGTTCCTTGCGGCCCCAGTCCGCGAGGTTGATGTCCTTGACCAGGTAATCGTTGCTCATAGGGGGCTCCGGTTGGGTGGGTCCGGTGGAAATCGCGGGCTGCCGGCCCGCCCTCCCGGGCCGCAGATAGGGCGGCCGCGCGGAGGCGGCCGATCCGGTGCAGCCTGTCGTCCGGGCCTTTAGCACGGGGGGGGGTGGCACGACAATAAGGATATAAAGAAATGCTTATATCAGTGCGGCGGTGCCTGCGCCGGGGCGCCTGGGAGGCGGGGCCGGAGGTTGCTCAGGTCTGGCTGCACAGCATTTGCGGCCCGCTGGCGTAAGGGCAATGGTAAGGTTGGCGACAACAGCGCTTTGATTCTTACAAGAATTGTGATATACGAGCCTTTACAGTCGATTGCCTCCACTACAACTGCTCAGCGCCCACCCATTGGCGCATTCTCGGGACTTCAGGGACGAGAATCTTGCGTGTCGACCGGCAGACCCGGAGCGGCGCGAGCACTTGATATCGCCATCGACTGGCAGAGCGGGTTGTCGGGCGTTCCGGCCGAGGCCCATGTTCGCAGTAGACGTCGCGCGTCGTTCCGGTGACCGGACCGGTCGGCCGTCGCGCCAACAGGTTCGGCCCCCGGGCCGGATCAGGAGTGGTCAAAAGCATGTCGACAAAGAAGAACGCGCAGACTCGCCTTGGCTTCAAGGCGGGTGAGCACATTGTTTACCCGTCGCATGGTGTGGGCCGCATCACGGCCATCGAGGAGGAGGTGGTCGCCGGTTTCAAGCTGGAACTTTTCGTTATCTCCTTTGAAAAAGACAAGATGACCCTCCGCGTTCCGGTTCCCAAGATCGCCAGCGTCGGCATGCGCAAGCTGGCCGAGGCCGATACGGTGGAAAAGGCGCTGGAAACCCTGCTCGGCCGCGCCCGCATCAAGCGCACCATGTGGAGCCGCCGCGCCCAGGAATACGAGGCCAAGATCAATTCCGGCGATCTCGTCGCCATCTCCGAGGTGGTGCGCGACCTGTTCCGCTCCGACGCCCAGCCCGAGCAGTCCTATTCCGAGCGCCAGCTCTATGAAGCTGCCCTCGACCGGATGGCGCGCGAGCTCTCCGCCGTGCAGAACATCACCGAGACCGAGGCGGTCAAGCTCATCGAGCAGAACCTGCTGAAGGGTCCGCGCCGCGGCGCCGCCAAGGTCGCCGAGGAAACGGACATCGACATCGAGGCCGAAGAGGCCGCCTGACCTTCTGTCAGGTCGTTCCGGTTGGCAAAGGCCCGGCGCAAGCCGGGCCTTTTCGTTTGTCCGCCCCCGTCCGGTCTTCCTGAGCGGAAGTCTCGCGTTGGGTCAATGCCTTGCCGGATACCATCATGCGCAGCCGGACGTTTTTGCGGGGCCCCGCGCGGAACCTCGGTGGCCCGCAGGCCGTTTTGTCGACGGGGCTCATGGAGGACGTCAGATGACCAATCGCGACCATGACCGGAGCCAGGATCAGCGCAACCAGGACAACAAGGCGGCGCAGAATCCCGGCCAGGGCCAGCGCAATCCCGTCCAGCACCAGGATAAGGACAAGGACAATCCGCGCCGGGAGCAGCAGGAGGCCCAGATGCCCGGTCACAAGGGCGGCCAGCAGCAGGGTGGTCAGCACGATCGGGACCGCCAGCAGCATGGCGGCGGCCAGACCGATCGCGATACCAAGCGCGACCAGCGCTGAATGCGAGAGGGGCCTTCGGGCTCCTCTTTCATTTCGGCTTGCATATGAAGGCCCCCGGCACCGCCGGGGGCCTTACTCATGATCAAAGGGCTGTGTCGGCGCTCCGGCGGATTCAGATGCCGTTGGCGCGATCCGTCTGGAGGTCTCTGGGAAGCAGACGCTAAGGAACGTCCAGCCTATGCGAGGCGCCGCCTTGTGGCAGCGAACGCATTGCCGGCCATGTCCCGATGAGAAAGGCGCTCGCGGCGCAGCGCAAGCACGGGTCTCCCGACATCCGCGCGGCCGGCAAGGTGCCGTAGCGTGATTCGCCGCCCGGACCGGTCCGTCCGTCCCGCTCAGCGCGGATGCTCTTCCGCGTGCTTGGAGGGCGGCACCACGGTCGCCGCATCGAGGCCCTTGTCGATCTTGCGGACGATCTTGTCGAGATCTTCCGGCTCGGGCTTCAGGTCGCGGGCATGGGCCCACTGGAAGCCGGCCTCCAGCTTGCGGCCCACCTTCCAGTAGGCATCGCCCAGATGATCGTTGATCACCGGGTCCTGCGGCATCAGTTCCACGGCCCGCTCCAGCTCGGTCACGGCATCGTCGTAGCGGCCGAGGCGGTAATAGGCCCAGCCCAGGCTGTCGACGATGGAGCCGTCGTCGGGCCGCAGAGCCACCGCCTTGCGGATGAGATCGAGGCCCTGGTCGAGATAGGTGCCCTGGTCCACCCACGAATAGCCGAGGTAGTTCATCACCTGCGGCTGGTCGGGATTGAGCTCCAGCGCCTTCTTCAGGTCGGCCTCGGCAGCCGGCCAGTTCTTGTTGCGCTCGTTGCAGATGCCGCGGAAATAATAGAGCGTCCAGTTGGACTTGGTGGTCTTCGGCAGCAGCTCGATGGCTTTGGAGTAGCTGACCGCGCACTCCGCGAACATCTTGCGGGTGTGCTGGATGCGGGCGAGCGCGATGATCGCGTCCATATCCTTGGGATTGGCCTTGATGATCGTCTCGAGATGCTCGCGGGCCTCGGCGAACTTGTCGGTGGCGTCGAGGTTGATGGCGAGCTGGACCTCGGCATTGCGCTTGAGCGGCGAGGAGGCCGGCACCGCCTCGTAGACCTCGATGGCCTTCTTCGGCTGCTTCAGCTGCTCGTAGAGGTCGGCCAAAGTGAGGCTGGCGAAGGGGTGATCGGGATTGAGCCAGATGGCGAGCTGCAGGTAGACGAGGGCGAGGTCCTCGCCCCCCTGCCGGCCAAGGGTGGAGCCGAGGCTGTAGAGCACCTCCGCCGAGCCTTCCTGGGGCGTGCGCACCAGCGGCGGCAGGGTCTTGCCGGCTTTGATCGCCTCGGTGGCCTGCACCACCAGCGGGTGGTTGGGAATCGCCCGCTCGAAGGTGGCGTAGGCGGCGAGCGCGGCCTCCGGCCCCTCGTTGCGGGAGGCCCAGCGGGCATAGGCGTCGATGGTGCGCAGCGAGCCGCTGTCGGCCTTCAGGGCATGGTCGAGGCGGCGCCCGGCCTCCTTCTTCTGCCCGGCTGCGTCGAGGATCAGGCCGGCGTGCAGCTCCTTGATGGGGCCGTACCAGTCCGGGCCCTGAAGGCGGTCGATGAGGTCAATCGCGCCCTTGACGTTGCCGGAGCCGTAGAAGGTCCAGGCGGCCAGCAGGGTGGCGGTGAGGTCGCCGATGGGGGCGCGCACCGAGAGCGAGAGGTTGGTCCGCGCGCCCTGGTAGTTGTTCTTGCGAATCGCCTTGGCGGCGAGGGCGAGGCGGCCGATGCGATGGGTGCGGTCGGCCTTCACCAGCCGCTCGGCCAGCTTCATGGCCTCGTCCATCTGGCCGTCCACGAGGGTCGCGAAGAAGGCCCGCTCGATGATCTCCTCGTTCCGGGAGTCCAGTCGCAGCAGGTTGCGCAGATACCGCGCCGCCGCATCGTTGTCGCGCTCGGCGCTGGCGAAGCGGGCCGCGAGGTAGTTTCCGGAAAGGGAGGTATCGATATCGGAGGGCGCGTCGGCAAGGCCTTGAGCCGGCAAGCCGGTGACCAGAACGAGCGAGATCGTCGCCGCGACGGCGGTCGAGGACAGGAGGCGAGAAATCTTCACCGAATAAGGATCCCGATAAGCCGGCACGGCTGCTGCTGCGACGCGATATGAAAGCGGCGCGAGATGGCGGCAGGATGGCGGCTTTCCCCAAACCCCGCAAGTTTTGCCGGCGGCGGGTGGCCGGAGGGCCGGCGCCGGGCGGCCGCGACGCCTTGCCCGGCGCGCCGCGGCGCGGCATAAGCCTGCCATGTCATGGCTTCTCGCCCGGGCTCCGGCCAAGATCAACCTGACCTTGCGGGTCAAGGGACGCCGGGCGGACGGATATCACGATCTGGAGAGCGTGGTCGCCTTCGCCGGCGCCGGCGATGTGGTGAGCCTGCTGCCTGGAGAGCCGCTCAGCCTCGTCACCGGCGGTCCCACCGCCGGCGCGGCGGGGCCGGACGACGACAATCTGGTGCTCAAGGCGGCGCGCGCCTTCGCGGCGCGGGTTCCGCAGGCGCGGCTCGGCGCGTTCCGGCTGGTGAAGCGGCTGCCGGTGGCGGCCGGGCTCGGCGGCGGCTCGTCCGATGCCGCGGCGGCCCTGCGCCTCCTCGCCCTCGCCAATGCCCTGGCCGCCGATGATCCCCGCGTGGCGGCCGCGGCCGCGGCCACCGGTTCGGACGTGCCGGTGTGCCTCGATCCGCGGGCGCGGGTGATGACGGGGCGGGGGGACCGGCTCTCGGCCCCGCTAACGCTTCCCATGCTGCCGGCGGTGCTCGTGAACTGCGCGGTCGCGGTGCCGACGGCGCCGGTGTTCCAGGCCCTCGGCCTTGCCCCCGGCGACCTGCTGGCCGGGCCGGAGCACCCGGCCGCGATCCCCGCCGCCCGCGAAGACCTCCTCGGCGTATTGCGCAACCTTCCGAACGACCTGGAGCCGCCGGCGGTGGCCCTCGCGCCGTCCATCGCCGTGGTGATGGCGTTGCTGGAGGCCGCGCCGGAGGCCCGGCTGGTGCGCATGTCCGGGTCGGGGGCGACGGTCTTCGCCCTCACCGATACCTGCCGGGCCGCCGCGGCGCTGGCCCGCCGCGTGGCGGCGGCGCAGCCATCCTGGTGGGTGAGCCCCACGGTGCTGCGCTGAAGCGTTGATCCTGGGGTGATTCCGTTTCGCCTGGGCAGTCGGTCCGACTGGACCTGATCTGCGTTTGCCCGCTCAGGATCTCGACCGAGGGATCATGCGAGCCGCCTGCGAGGGTGCCTTGCGGCCGAGAATAGCCCCTGTGCCGCACCGCCGTGGAGTAGTGCCTCAGTTTGAAGCCCGGCACGATTGAAGCCACCGGCATCCTATGGCCATATTTCGTGAGAAACATGGGGTGTGAAATGACCAAAATTAACTATGTTCAATTTTTTAAGCTTGAGAACGGTGACGGCGTCGGAGAAATTATTGAGACTATATCCATGCTGCGGATTCATTTTGACAATAAAGCGGCGTTTGAGAAATGGGCGAAAAAGGCACTCCTGAATCGAATTCACAGCGGCTCCAACTCTAGACCTCCCGATGCGGTTCGCTTCTGCACTGATGACGGAAATGAAAAGTTCCGCTGGACATACTGGGACCAACTGGGGAGCGGTAAGGCGATGGCAGATGGTGAATAGACCTGAAGGCGAGAAGCGAAGCGTAGAAGCTTCAAATTGAGACACTACCCGCCATCAGTCAAAGACGGCGACAGATGGTATAGGGTGGTGTGGCGGCGACCCGGACGGGACCGGTGTCGCCGGCCCGATGGAGAACCGATGACGCTGCTCGCCTTCCTCCTTGCCGCCCTGGCCGAGATCGCCGGCTGTTTCGCCGTCTGGCATGTGGTGCGCCATGCCGGCTCGCCGTGGTGGTTGCTGCCGGGGGCTCTCAGCCTGGGCCTTTTCGCCTACAGCCTCACCTGGGTGGAGGCCGATGCGGCGGGGCGGGCCTTTGCCGCCTATGGAGGCATCTATATCGTCGCCTCGCTCACCTGGCTGTGGACGGTGGAGGGGGTGCGCCCGGACCGGTGGGATGCCACCGGCGCGGCGCTGTGCCTCGCCGGGGCGGCGGTCATCGTCTTCGGCCCGCGGGGCTAAGAGGCTGTAACAAAACCTCTGGCGTCGGGTGACCGAGGGACTGGGGTCCGACCTCCATACGCCGACCGTGATCGATGCCGCGGGCGTCCCAGAACGTCGACCAACCGATCCCACCAGGTTTTTTTGAGGCCTTTAGAGCATTTGGCAGAAACTCTGGGCTGAGGATGTCCCGGGACTGCTAGCCTCTGCCGACCGCAGTCGATGCAGCCAAAGTCCGCGAGGATTGGCAACGCCGCAGGAGGCCCAAGAGGCGGAGCGGCCGCCCCCGCGATCTTGTCAGACGCTCTGAAAAGGCCCGGATCGGGAGAAACGCCCGCCGGCACCGCAACGTCCGGTAGGGCCCGGCGGGGGCGATGCGCTTCACCTGGATCTAGCGGCGGTGGCCCGGGGGGGGGGGAATCCCCGATCTCGCCGGCCGGGGCGAAACCGGACCGGGCGTAGAAGCCCGGCGCCTGGACGCCGAAGGTATCCAGCCAGACGCCGATGCTGCCCGCGCCGCCGGCCATCTGCTCCACTGCCCCGAGCAGGCGGCGGCCGTGGCCCTGCCCGCGATGGGCGGCATCGATGGCGATCGCCTCGATCCGGGTCCAGCGAAAGAAGGTCACGCCATAGGCGCCGCCCCGGATGACCCCGTCGGCATCGCGCAGACCAAGCGTGAGGGGTGCTTAGCCGGTATCACCGGCCGGTTGACGCCCAGCAGGGTGTCGAGGACGCGCCGGCGGTCGTCCTCCGGGTGCGGCGACACGACGTCCGCATCCCGCCGCCGTCCCTTGAGAACCGCCTCGTCCCGGCGCTCAGTGCGCGCGGGAAAGGCAGAAGTCCACGGCCTCGGCGAGCGCGGCCTTGGCCGGGTTTGCCGGGAAGAGGGCGAGCGCATCCTTGGCGATGGCGCCGTAGTGGCGGGCCCGCTCCACCGTGTCGGCAATGGCCCGGTGCTTGGTCAACAGGCCGATGGCCTGGGCCAGCTCGGCATCGCCGGTCGCGCCGGTCTCCAGGCATTTCTGCCAGAAGGCGCGCTCCTTCTCGTCGCCGCGGCGGAAGGCGAGGAGCACCGGAAGGGTGATCTTGCCCTCGCGGAAGTCGTCGCCGACATTCTTGCCGAGCTTGGCCTGGCTGCCGCCATAGTCGAGGGCGTCGTCCACCAGCTGGAAGGCGATGCCGAGATTCATCCCGTAGGAACGGCAGGCCGCCTGCTCGCCCTTCGGCCGCTGGCCGAGCACCGCCCCCACCTCGCAGGCGGCGGCGAACAATTCCGCCGTCTTGCCGCGGATGACGGCGAGGTAGTCGTCCTCGGAGGTCTGGGTGTTCTTGGCGGCGGCGAGCTGCATAACCTCGCCCTCGGCGATGACGCAGGCGGCGTTCGAGAGGATGTCGAGGCAGGTCAGCGAGCCCACCTCCACCATCATCTTGAACGCCTGGCCGAGCAGGAAGTCGCCGACCAGGACGCTCGCCTCATTGCCCCACAGCATGCGGGCGGCGAGCTTGCCGCGCCGCATGTCGCTCTCGTCCACCACGTCGTCGTGGAGCAGAGTGGCGGTGTGCATGAACTCCACCCAGGCCGAGAGCTTGATATGCCCGTCGCCGCGGTAGCCCGAGAGGGCCGCGCAGGCGAGCGTGAGCATCGGCCGCAGCCGCTTGCCGCCGGAGGAGATGAGGTGGTTGGCCACCTCGGGAATCATCGCCACGTCGGAGCCGGTGCGCGCGAGGATCGCGGCATTCACCCGCTCCATGTCCGCCTTCACCAGGGCAACCAGGGCCTCGATGGACGGCTCGTTGGGCTCGAACGGCAGGACGAGGGCCAAGAAACGCTCCGCTTGTCTTTCTCCGGGGCGCACCATAGGGATGCCGATGGGTTCCGTGCAAGCGCCCCACCCGCGCAGGGGCCGACTTTGCGCCGTCGCGGGGTCGGTTTCGGCGGCAAGGCCCGGCCGCGGGCCGGCCGGCGCGGTGGCGCGCGGCCGCCGCGCCCGGGGAGCGGATCATGCAGGAAGTGCTGCGAACCAACGATATCGTGCTGCTTGGGGCGGTCGAGGCGCTCCTCGCCTCCGCCGGTATCGGGCATTTGATCGCAGATGCGCATATCAGCGCGCTGGAAGGCTCCATCGGCATCCTGCCGCGGCGGTTGCTGGTGATCGACGACGATCTGCCGCGCACCCGCCGCCTGCTGGCTGAGGCCGGATTCGGCGATGCATTGCGCGATGGCGGCTGATCCGCAGCCCCCGGCGGCGGGCGAAACCACCTTCGATCCGGTGCTGGGGGGGCGGCTCGAGCTGCAACAGCCGGTGCGCGGCCACCGGGTGGGCCACGACACGCTGCTGCTGGCTGCCTTCGCGCCGGCGGCCGAAGAGGCCGTGGACCTTGGCGCCGGGGTCGGCGGGGCCGGGCTCGCCTTTCTCGTCCGCCATCCGCAGGCCCGGGCGACGCTGGTGGAGATCGATCCCGCGCTGGCCGCCCTCGCGGCCGCCAACGCCGTCCGCAACGGCCTTTCAGGACGCTGCCGGGTGGTCGCCGCGGATGTGGCGACCCTCGGCCGCCGCGCAGGTCCCGCCGAGCCCGCGCCCGGGGTGGCCGGCCTGGTGCTGACGAATCCGCCTTTCAATCTTGCCGGGGCGCACCAGCCCTCGCCGCACGGCGCCCGCTCGCGGGCCCACATGGCCGGGCCGGAGCTGCTGGAGGCCTGGGTGAAGGCAGCGTCCCGCTGCCTCGCCCCGCATGGCCTTCTCTGCATGATCCTGCGGCCGCAGGACCTCGGCGCGCTGCTGGCGGCGTTCGCCGGGCGGTTTGGAGCGGCCGAGTTGCTGCCCGTCCATCCGCGCGCCGGGGCCGATGCGGTCCGCCTGCTGGTGCGGGCGGTGAAGGGGCGCCGCACCGCCCCGGTGATTCGCCCCGGCCTCATCCTCGCCGCCGCCGACGGCACCCCGACGCCCCTCGCCGAGGCCGTGTTGCGCGGCGCCGGCGCCCTCGATCCGCGCGATTGAGGCGGCCTGACCGGTCTGGGCCGGCCTGAAAGCCAGGGCAGGGTGAACCCTCTCCCGCTCGTGGGGGAGGGCAGGGAGGGGGCCCTCTCCCCGCATGGCGCGATAGGCTGGAAGAGGCATCCTTCGACAGCTCGATGGCTTGTACGCGACGCCACGCCCGAAGTTCGGCGGGGGGCAGCCCGGGCGACGCGACCCGTGCTTGGGTCCGGTTGAACCGCCTCATGTCACTGTCGACGGCTGTGCAGGTCGCGGCGTTGGTGCAAGCCGATGCCGCCGATGGAAAATGAAGGCGCCGAGAGGACGGGGCGTTGTCTCCTCCTCGACCCTCCCCCGCAGACGGGAGAGGGAGTCCGGCTGGTATTCTTTTCACGCCATTCCGGGACCAGCCTCCTCTCCGCCTTGCCTGGGGGTGGGAGGGAGCAGATGGTCACTCCCGCTCCCCGACTCCCTTCGCGGCCCCCTCCGAGCACCGCCGAACGCGCCGCCGGCCGGGCTTCCGCACCCCCTCGACCCATATCCCGCCGGGGTGGCGCCTTGAGAGGGTCGCAGTCGGCCGGTAGTCAGGTCCCATGGCCGATTCCTCCCTCTCCGCCCTTTCCCGCCCGCTGCTGTCGCTGGTTCCCCGGCGCTGGCGGTCCGATCTCGTCACCGTGCCGGTGGTGCGCCTGTCCGGCCCCATCGGCGTGCGCACGCCCTTCAGCCAGAGCCTTTCGCTGGCCGGCGTCGCCAAGGCCCTCGACAAGGCGTTCGCGGTGAAGGGCGCGCCGGCGGTGGCGCTGCTCATCAACTCGCCCGGCGGGGCCGCCGCCCAGTCCCACCTCATCTACCGGCGCATCCGCGCGCTGGCGGAGGAGAAGGAGAAGCATGTCTTCGCCTTCGTCGAGGATGCGGCGGCCTCCGGCGGCTACATGATCGCCTGCGCCGCCGATGAGATCTTCGCCGATCCGTGCTCCATCGTCGGCTCCATCGGGGTGGTGAGCGCCGGCTTCGGCCTCGACCGGGCCATCGACCGGCTCGGCATCGACCGGCGGGTGCGCACCGCCGGCGAGCGCAAGTTCAGCCTCGATCCCTTCCAGCCCGAGGCGCCGGAGGACGTGGCCCGGCTCGACGCCCTGCTCAAGGAATTGCATGTCGTCTTCGCCGACCTGGTGAAGACCCGGCGCGGGAGCACCCTCTCGGCCGACGATGAGACGCTGTTCTCCGGCGAGTTCTGGCTGGGCACGCAGGCCCTCGGCTTCGGCCTCGTGGACGGGCTTGGCGACGTGCGCTCGGTGCTGAAGGCGCGCTATGGCGACGACGTGGAGATGCCGCTCATCGAGCGGCCCGCCCCGTTCTTCCTCCGCCGCGGAGGCGGCTTCGGCGCGGCGATGGCCGGACAGGCCGCGGCCGGCGCCCTCGATGCGATGGAGGAGCGCGCGCTCTGGGGCCGGCTCGGCCTTTAGGGCGCCGGACGCAACGCCGCGGGGGCAGGGGGCGGTGCTTCCAGCCCCGCGGCGCCCCCGACCCTCGACGACGCCCCGGAATCGATCACGGCCGGCGTCTCTCTGGTGGAGCGGAAGGACTCGAAGATCCTCCGCCCGGAGGTTGCTCAAGGCGCGATCCGCGGGACGACCTCCCGCGGGCGAATGCCGACTTCCGGTCGCTCCGCCGATGGCCGGAACGGTTGCCCGGGCCATGGGCGGCGGCGGTCCGGCGGCCGCGCATCTTTTGCTTCCCGCCGGCGCGCGGCGCGGGTTAAACCGGAAGCATGAGCATGCCCGTCGATACCCTTGCCATCGCCATCGCCCAGCTCAACCCGATCGTCGGCGACGTCGCCGGCAATCTGGAGATGGCGCGCCGGGCCCGCGACACCGCCCGGCTCTCGGGGGCGGACCTCGTGGTCTTCCCCGAGCTGTTCCTCGCCGGCTATCCCCCCGAGGACCTGGTGCTGAAGCCGGCCTTCCAGGCCTCCTGCCGGGCCGCCATCGAGGCGCTGGCCGCCGAGAGCGGCGAGGGGCCGGGGCTGCTCATCGGCGCCCCCTGGGTGGAGGACGGCAAGCTTCATAATTCCGTGCTGCTGCTGGACGGCGGGGTGATCGCCGCGGTCCGCCACAAGGTGGACCTGCCCAATTACGGCGTGTTCGACGAGAAGCGCGTCTTCACCCCCGGCCCGCTGCCGGGGCCGATGCCGTTCCGCGGGGTGCGGCTCGGGGTGCCCATCTGCGAGGACATCTGGGGTGCGGACGTGGTGGAATGCCTCGCCGAGACCGGCGCCGAGATCCTGGTGGTGCCCAACGGCTCGCCCTATCGCCGCTCGGTCTATGACGAGCGCGACAATGTGGCGGTCGCCCGGGTGGTGGAGAGCGGGCTGCCGCTGATCTACGTGAACCAGGTGGGCGGCCAGGACGAGCTGGTGTTCGACGGCGGCTCGTTCGTGCTCAATGCCGACCGCTACCCCGCGGTGCAGTTTCCCACCTTCGAGCCGCGCATGCGGGTCACCCGCTGGCGGCGGCTGGAGAGCGGGTGGCGCTGCACGGAGGTGGCGGTGCCGGCCAGGACCACCGGCGAGCAGGCCGACTATGCCGCCTGCGTCCTCGGCCTGCGCGACTATGTGGAGAAGAACCGCTTCCCCGGCGTCGTGCTGGGCCTGTCGGGCGGCATCGACAGCGCCATCTGCGCCGCCATGGCGGTGGATGCGCTGGGCCCCGAGCGCGTCCATTGCATCATGCTGCCCTATCGCTACACCTCGGACGAGAGCCTCTCGGATGCCGCCGAGGTCGCCGAGCTGCTGGGCGTGCGCTACGACATCATGCCCATCGCGACGGCGGTGGAGGGGCTGGAGGCGGCGCTCGCGCCGCTGTTCGCCGGCCAGCCGCGCGACGTCACCGAGGAGAACCTCCAGTCGCGCGCCCGCGGCACGCTGCTGATGTCCGTCTCCAACAAGTTCGGCGCCATGGTGGTGACCACCGGCAACAAGTCAGAGATGTCCACCGGCTATGCCACGCTCTATGGCGACATGAACGGCGGCTACAACCCCATCAAGGACCTCTACAAGACCGAGGTGGTGCGCCTTTCCCGCCTGCGCAACCGGTGGAAGCCGGCCGATGCGCTGGGCCCCGACGGCATCGTCATCCCCGACCGGCTCATCGACAAGCCGCCCACCGCCGAGCTGCGCGAGGACCAGAAGGACGAGGATTCGCTGCCGCCCTACACCATCCTGGACGCCATCCTTTTCCGGCTGGTGGAGCGCGAGGAGCCGGTGGCCCGGGTGATCGCCGAAGGCTTCGATCCCGATCTGGTGCGCCGGGTGGAGCGCATGCTCTACCTCGCCGAGTACAAGCGCCGCCAGGCCGCGCCGGGGGTGAAGGTGACGGTGCGCAATTTCGGCCGCGACCGGCGCTATCCCATCACCAACCGCTTCCGCGATCCGGGCTGATACCAACGGCCCGTGACGACGACTCATGGGTCCGTGCTTGCGCCCGCGCGGCGCGTGAGCGTGACCGGCGCGGCACCGCTCGAAGACCGGGGCCGATGGCATGAGGGCGCACGCTGGGCCCGCCGCGGCGCGCGGCGATCGCCGGGGGCGCGGGGGCGGATATCCCATCGTTTTCCCTTGCCACCGGCCGGCGCGCGCGGCAATCCGGGCGCAGCACGGCGGACCGGGATCCGCCCTCACCGGAAGGAACGACCATGGCACAGGATGCGGGCGCGAGCGGCGGGGGGGGGGGCGGGGGGGGGGGGGGGGGGGGGCGCCCGCCGGGCGGCCTTCCCCCCGCCCTCTCCCCCCCCCCCCCCCCGGTG
>CALMSN010000126.1 GCA_937872325.1 uncultured Xanthobacter sp.
TGCCCATTCCGTGTCGGTCAGTTCGTGGCGGCGCATCTCGAACGCTCCCGGTTCGGGAGCTTGAATCACCACAAGCCCAATAACGCAAATTTATGGGGACACTGCCTAGCACGATCTCTACCCACCGATAGGTGTCGGTAGGTAGGAGATGGATTATTTATTTTTCTCAGTAGGTTAGATCGCGCTTGGGCGTATTTTCGGATGCCCTCGGATGGGCCAAAATCATTCCCACTCGATGATTGACCGGAGTGATAAGTATTTGAATTTTCGATAAGTGTAAAACGGTGAAATCGACAGTTGCCGTCAGATATACCGTCATATTCATAAGCAATTGATTTCCCACAATAAATGTGGCGCAGTGCGCGACATCAATCTGTACGCTTGCATTATATACGAAGTGCGAGAGAAATAGCTAGAGCCAATCGCAAAAGCTCGCGATTGACTGCGATAGATAACGATACCGTGTGCGCGCTCCTCGCTGCTCTGCAGGCTACGCATTCGATGCACTCCAGCCCTCACCGGGCTTCCAACGCTCATCTCTTTCAGCAGGCTCGATCAGGGGAAGCAGAAATCCGGCGAGGTCGGACACGACGGCAGCCAGCTCCGTCGGCGCCGAGGCCATTCGCTCTCGCCCCAGAAAGCCCCTCCACTGTCGCCCCCAAGCTTCGACGTAAGCATCGCTGGGACCGATCGGTTCTCGGTAGGAAGCATGGTCTCGCGGCGCGCAAAGGTCTGGCGAACAGCCTCTGCAAGCGATACCCGATCAAATTCGAACGTCTGCGCGATCAGCCAGAGATCGTAGAAATCCTTCAGCCGGCTGTTCGCAATACCGAGCTGGACGAGCGCCTGGAATTTCTCGGCAACCACCGTCGTCACCGGATAAGCGCGCAGGCGGGGTGCTGGCGCGTCGAGCAGTGGCGGATACACGATCTCGACGGGTCCCGGCGTGACGGCATCACCAAAGCCGATGTCGACCTGGATCGGAACGCGGGCGCCGGCGATCGTCGCGGAGGTGCGCACGCGGATGCCGCCGTATTCAACGTCTTCCCGGATCGGAACAGCCGTGATCGCTCCGATATCGAACTCCACGCCATCATCATCGACCGGTTGCCCGCAGATCTCGCGAAAGACCCCGCCGATCGCGTCCGGGCTGTTCTCGCCATAGCCGAGGAAATCGAGATCGCGTGTCGGCCGAAACGGGTCTTCCACCCAGGTCACGAACAACATCGCCCCTTTCAGAACGAAGCGGTCGCGATGGGGTGATTGGCTCAGCCGGTAAAGAAGCCGCTCCAGCGCATAGCGCGTCAGCAGAATCTGAAAATCCGTGCGTTCGACGCGAGACCGGCCGAGCAGACGAGCCCGGACCGAAGCGCCGACGTTTTTCCGGGGTTCACGCGCCATCGGACACCATCGCCTCCACATAGGGTTTCATGGCCGTCCAGACCTTGCCCTTCGTTCCGTAGGTCCAGAGCTGGTCGCTGGTGACTTTCCGCCGTCGCAGCCCCTCACGCAGACCTTCCAGGGCAACATCCAGTCCGACCTTCGCCCGATAACGAAAGCAATCGACGATCGTCCGCGCCGGGTTTGTGATCGCCACCTCGACGCCATCAATGGAATGCCGCTCGACACCTTGCGCCAGCGCGGGACCAGTGAAGCGCACGAAGCGAATGGGTGGATAGTCGATCTTGGGACGCCAGGCGGTGCGATCGATGGCCATCCAAACGGCGGATGGCATGTGCAGAGTCAGCTCATGGAATTGCAGCGCCGAGATCACGCAGATGACGCCTTTGGGCACGAGCGCCGACGCTTCGGCAAGGACGCGAGCGGCATCGCCTGAACTATCCGCAAGCTGATAGAGACCGCGAGCGGGACGAATGACCTCCCCGTCCCGGACGAGCCGTGCCAGGGTTTCGGGCGCGATGCCATGAGCGGCGAAGTCCTTCAGCCGCATCATCGGGCACGTTTTCAGCAGCTTGAGCGCTTGAGCGCGTTGAGAATCCATGGCGGTAGCGATGTGATATTTCCTCGGCAAATTTTGCAAGTAGCAGAGGTTTTATCACATTTCTGAGGAGGAGGAAACCAGGATGACGGGTCCGATGTCGGCCGGTCGAAGGTGGCCCTGTTCGACTTGGAAGGCCCAAAAAGCAGAGTTCCGGTACGCTATTGCTACCTAAGCGCTGCCTCCAGCGCCTCCTTTCGCTCCTCCCAATCGGGCATCACCGTCTCAAGTAACGCACGCCATCCATCACCATGATCGGGGTAGAACGCATGCGCCAGCTCATGACAGATGACGTAATCGATCAGCCGCGGGCTCGCTCTCACCAAGTCAATATTTAATACGACACGTCCACTTGGCGTATAGCTGCCCCACCTCTTTGCCATCGGACGAATGACGAGTGAAGGCCGCCTCAATCCTTTACGAACAAACGGCTCCAAGACGATGTCGAACCGTTGCCGGAGCACCTCACGCGCTCTCAGTCGATAAAATGCCTGAAGCAGACGCCTGCAATGTGGTTGGTCGTCCGGGGCTCTGGCCGCTATCACCATACGGCCACCATCGATCCGCACATGAGGGTCTTCTGATTCCTCGACCGAGAGCCGATACTGCCGACCAAGCAGAAGATGGGTCTCCCCCGAAATGTACCGACGCTCCGGCGTAACCTTCGGTCTTTGGGCAATGGTATCGATCTGAGCGAATATCCAAGCGCCTTTCCGGTGCGCCCTGGTTCGGATCTCTTCAATGCCCTCGCCAACCGGGGCAAAAACAGTCACCTCTCCCGTCGGGCGAACATCGATGCGCAGTGCCCGCCTCACCGTGCGGGTCAACTCCGCAGTGACCCTGCGCTCTCCCCAACATATCTCGATTTGCTCGGCTGTCGGCAAGGCCATGGCCATCCTCACTGAGCCAGCCGCACGCGTGCCGATGCCAGAACATCATCGACGATACCATCAAGAACACTGGGGTCGATCAGAACGCTCCGTTCTCCCCGCAGTTCCTCGAAAAAGAAATCGTCGATATCGTTTCGAATGGCGTTCTCCACATCGCGGTCATACTGCCAGCCGACTTTGCGCCGACGCTGGATGATCTGACTGATCTGCAGAGCAATATCGGCAGCCAAGCCTGGATCATTCATGCCGGCCTTATCTAGGTTGCGCTTGGTCAATCCCCAGAACGCCTGGGCATGGCTGTCATCCCGAAGGCAGGCTGGCGTCGGATCGGCTTCGTCCTGCCGCGTAAGCACCTTGTCCCGCAACGCCTTGATCTTCGAAAGATAGGTCAGGTCGCCGATCCGCCCTTTGTGGAAGTCTGCAATTGTGTCGCGCACAAGTTTTGAGAATTTCTCGAAGAAGATTGGATCTTCATCCCACTTCTCTTCAATCGATCGGGTCAATTGGTGTGCGATCGTATCCGCTACCGAAGCGTCGCTTTCGGTCTTTTCCTGCCGCCGCTCTTCAATCGCTATGTCGTCGAATATATTCAACGGCTCAACCAACGTTACGACATCGCGTGCGATGACGTGGCGATCCAGCAACTGACGAATGCGCTTCTCGTAGTCACGCCAATCAACGCGCTCGGCATAACGAAGCGTGACTGCGGCACGCAGAGAGACGAACCGCCCGAGATCATCCTTCCAGCGCTTCAGCAGTTCCGGCTTCGTCGTCTCGATAAAGGCCGGAGAGGCAAGCGCCACCGTGAAAGCCCGAGAAAACGCCGAAAGGCGCTCATAGAACTCGGCTCTGATCTCTTCATCCGCGAGAAGACGCGCATAGGCTTCCGCATCGAAGGTGTTCGAAACGGATTTGAACACGTCGAGCAGAGCGGCGTGCGCGCCCGGCACCTTGTTCGCCTCTTCCCGAATAGCCAGGACACTGCTGGCGATGTCCTCCGGACTAAAGCCTTGCAATGCATCGTAGCTCGCAAGCGCATCTCCGAGGTCTTTCAGGACGCCCGTATAGTCGATGATGAAGCCAAAGGGCTTCTCCGGCGCCCCCTCCTCGTCGAACACCCGATTGACGCGGGCGATGGCCTGCAAAAGTCCATGCTCCCGCAACCGGCGGGCCACATAGAGCACCGTGTTGCGCGGCGCGTCGAAGCCCGTCAGAAGCTTATCGACGACAATGATGATGTCGGGGTCGCCGGGGCCTTTGAACTGCTCGACGATGGTTCTGTTATAGGCTTCCTCGCCCCCATACCGCTCCATCATCTTGCGCCAGAAGGTGCGCACGAGATCGTCGTCAGCCTCGTCGACCTCGTCTTCGCTTTCGCGCATTTCCGGCGCGGAGATCACCACTTCCGTGGTGACGACACCAAAGTCATCGAAGAGCTTCTTGAGCTGGATGGCGGCCCGTTTCGAGGGCGCCGCAAGCTGCCCCTTTAGCCCGGTCCCCTTGAAATTGGCGGAAAAATGCTGACCAACATCGAAGGCGATCGACTGAAGTCTGGAATCCACGCCTTCGATCTCACGGGCGCGGCTCATCTTGCGCTTCAGGTCGGTGCGTTGGTCGTCGGTAAGACCGCGCGTGTGGACCTCGAACCAACGGTCGATCTGGGCGTCATCAACATCGGTGACGACTTCCCGCCCTTCATAGAGAAGTGGGACGACAGCCTTGTCATCAACGGCATCTCGCATCGAGTAGGCGGGCTGAACCAGCTCGCAAAACTTGGCGAACGTGCTCTTCTCCTTCTTGGCGATCGGTGTGCCTGTGAATCCGGCGCTTGCGCCAGTCGCCATAGCTCTGGCCCGTGGTGGCGTGTTTCCAATAACGGTTGCCGCTGACATTGCCGCCATAGACGGTGCCGGCCGCGCCCGAGGGAGAGTCGAAGGCGGTGTCAGCCGTAAAGCGCAGGAACTTTCCATCCCCATCGGCCACCAAGACACCATCGGCAATAAGCTGCGCGCGTCGGCGCTTCGCGGACACGACGATCTACGAGATGGAACAGCGCGGTGAATTCCCCAAGCGCTTCTTCCTGACGCCGCGCTGCGTGGTATGGGATCTGGTGGAGGTCGAGATCTGGCTCGTTGAACGACGCCGCGCGTCAGAGGCGGGCACGGTGAGTAAAGCACCAGCGCCGGATGTCAGCCAACGGCGCGCACGACCGGTCAGGCTCCCAATTCAGCGCCGGTGAACGGAGCCATAATTTCCTGCCGATCATTCAGCGAAAAGGGGCCGATCGGATCGAGGTTGAGCAGGTGCCAAAATAGGTCTTGGTCGGCGCTTTGATTGCGGACGTTCGGCTTTACGCGGCATTGCAGTCGTTAAACGCCCGATGTCCCATTATCGAAACCGGACCTTCATAAATTACAGCATGTCGTGCGCTGGTCGACATTAGCGGGCTTTGGCCGATGCCCATCTCCGTAGGCCCTGTGGTCGGGATTGACAGCAAAGCCACCCCTGTCCGCGCTATAGGACATAATACTAATTGTTGCACACCACACTCAGAGCGAGTTGAATTAACAGAAAGGTCACTGCCGTAAACCACTGATTTATTTGACTTTCTATGCCACCTACTACGAGTTCTCGGCACGAGAGACTCAACCGCAGACACGCGTGTTTTTTTTGATCGGCGTGGTTCCGGGTTAAGGTTCCTCCCGGAATTAGGGGCGCAGAGGCGGGCCAGACGTGGACGCCCGAACACCACTGTTGCGCGCGCGAGGCGGTAAATGGCGAGACCACTGAACAAAAAATTGGACGAAGGCGGTTTTTATACCCGCCGCCCCGAAATTGAGGCCTGCATCGACGAGGCACTGAAGCAGAACACGGAAACGGTGCTTCGACGCGCGGCGATCCGGAATGTCCGTGATCCCGACTACATGCCTATGGAGTGCTTGCTGCACCTCATGCGTGAGGCTCGTCTCGGCAAAGACAAGTCGATGGAAGGCAAGCTCTACGTCCTTTTCATGCCGCGCTGCGAAGCGCGGCTGAAGCGAGCCATACCGGATGGTAGCCGGACGGATGCCGCCGACCTCCGCGATGAGGTGATGTTCAAATTTAATGTGATGTTCGCTCGCGTCGGCACCAATGAAGACGCCACAGCGCTCGACTATTACGAGGTCAGTTTCAACCAGGCATTCCAGTTTCTCTGGTGGAAGCAGGTTCGCAAAGACAACGCGCGCAATAAGATCCTCGTCGATATCGGCCAGGAAAAAGATGAGGACGGCAGACCGCTTGACGAAGAAAACACTCTCGCGAAGCTCTCGGAGGCTGCGCGCAGTCCTGCGCAGCAGGACAACGTCGTCTATCTCGCGCAGGTTGGAAAATTTCTCGCGACGTTATCTCCTGCCGACCGGGAGACCATCAGACTGGTCCTGATCGAAGGCCACACGATCGAATCGGATGATCCGGACGAAGTCACCGCTGCTAAGATTCTTGGCGTGGGCCGCCGGGCCATCAACAAGCGGCTCGCCAAGGTGGCTGCCGCACTGAAAAAGTTCCAGCAGGAGAGCTGAACATGACGACCATCAACACGAAAGACGAGAGCGATGTGCTGTACGCGCTCGCGCTCGCCATGCCCACCCCGGATCCAAAGACGCTGGACGAGTTTGTTCGAAAGCATCCGCAGCACGCCGCAGCCCTGACCGAGTTTGCCGTTGAGCTTGCCCTTAACCCGCAATCCATCGGCGACGAGGAAGGCGATGAGAGTGTCGGTGGAGCCGTCAGCCCGGCGGTCTCGCGCGCGATCAGCCACTTTCAGAACATTTCATTCGAGTTGGAGCAGAAAGGTCTGCCTGGCGACTTGGAGAAGAAAGGGTTGCCTGAAGCACCGAAATCGTTCGGCAATCCATTTGCGTCTTTAAGCACCGAAGGCTTTCGAGCATATGCGGCTAAGCTTGGCGCCAACTCGATTTTCGTGATGAAGCTCCGGGACGGCAGGATCGAGCCCGAAAGCATTTATGCGCGTCCTGGCTTTTGCAAGGTCGCAGCCGACGGCCTCGACATCCCTGTTGAGGTGCTGATGGCGCATGTCCGCTCCGGACCAACGGTGAGCGCGCAGCAACTGCATAAATCCGACAGCAAGCCCGTCGCTGACAAACGCGAAACCTTTGAAGAAGCGGTCCGCAGTTCGGGACTGACACCCCAACAGCAGCAGCGCCTTTTGGAAATGTGAGACGCACGTGGACGCCTTCGAAACCATACGGATCACTGCCGCAGGGCTGCACGACCAATTCGTGGCAGGCGGAGCCGACGCGCTCAAACCGCTGACGCTCATCGACGCTGCGATCAAGCATTATGGTATCGAGCTGGCATTCCTCGAACCGGGCAACACGGCCCTCAATGGCGGCCGGGCCGTATTCGACCAGCAGAGCCGCACCATCTGCGCGGAAAACAAAGGATCGGACGCGGATCGCGCTCTTCTTGTAGGCCATGAGATCGGCCACGTGGCTGTTCACACGATGTCGAGCTGTTGCAGCGCCAGCGATATCGATCCGTCGCGCTCGACCGAATCCGCGCCTGTGGGCCTGCAAAAGGTGGAGGATTACGGCGCACGCGAGCGGCGCGAACTCGAAGCGAACGTGTTCGCCCGCGAGTTCCTGTTCCCGCGTCACCTCGCGCGAAAGATGCACGTCGATCAGGTGATGTCGGCGGCGGATATCGCGGCGGCCACCGGCTTACCGGTGCCGCTCGTGCGGCAACAAATCCTAGATGCTCTGCTCCTGCCGAAGATCGAGCCGTCCGCCAGCAAGCCAAAGCCGATTTTCATAGAGGACCCAGCCCAAGAAGACGCAGCCCGACATCGCGATAAGCCCTACTTGCTGCGAGCGGGGCCTGGGACGGGCAAAACGCGAACGCTTGTCCGACGGATCGAAACGCTGATCGCGGACCATGTCGATCCGCCCTCCATGCTCGTGCTGACCTTCTCGAATCGTACAGCCGGCGAACTGTCGGAACGCCTGTCCAAGGCCATCGGGCAGGATGCAGCCCAGATGTGGGTCGGCACTTTCCACGGTTTCGGCCTCGATCTCGTCAGGCGGTTTCACGAAAAGCTCGAACTGCCGCCAGACCCCACGCTCTTCGATCGCAGCGATGCAATCTCGGTATTGGAGCAGATCCTTCCAACCCTGCCACTCAGCCACTATCGCAATCTGTGGGACCCGGTCGTTGTGTTGCGCGAGATTCTGCAAGCCATTTCGCGCGCCAAGGACGAAGTCGTAACGCCTCTCGAATACCGGCGCCTCGCTGAAGCCATGACGAAAGGCGCTGATCCATCGGATGAGAAGGCCGTCGATCTCGCCGCGAAATGCCTAGAGATCGCATCCGTTTACGAGCTTTACGAAGATGCAAAGCGCAGCCGTGGTGCGGTCGATTTCGGCGACCTTATCATGCTGCCGGCCTTGCTCATCGAGCGGGACGAGGCAGTGCGCAATGCGGTGCGTATGCGTCACAGGCATTTGCTCGTCGACGAATACCAGGACGTTAATCGCGCCAGCGTCCGGCTGGTGAAGGCGGTCGCTGGTGCTGGCGAAAACCTCTGGGCCGTCGGCGACGCTCGCCAGTCCATCTATCGCTTCCGGGGTGCGTCGTCCGCCAACATGGCATCGTTCGGCGCCGACTTTCCCGGTGCGCAACTCGGTCAGTTGGGCCTGAGCTACCGGTCGACGCAGAAGGTATTGGATACATTCAGCGGCTTTTCTGCCGGCATGCCGTTGCCGCAGGAGCTCGCAAATCTGCCACTCAAGGCCGAGCGCGGCCCCGGCGAGGCGAAACCTGAGTTTCGCACGCTCCTCGATCCGGCTGAGGAGGCTGCCGGCATCGCCGCGAGTGTCCGGGAATTGGAGACGGGCGGTATCGCCCTTCATGATCAGGCTATCCTTTGCCGCACGAACGACAGACTGAACGAGATTGCGCAGGCACTCGAAGACCGCGGCATTCCCGTTCTCCATCTCGGCAGCCTGTTCGAGCGTGAGGAAGTGCGGGATGTGCTCAGCATCCTCAGCCTCGCAGCCGACCGGTTCGGTGCGGGCCTCGTGCGCATCGCCGGCATGGAGCGCTATGCGATCCCGGCGCAGGATGTGAAACGGCTGCTCGTCCATCTGCAAGGTGGGAATAGGCCAGCCATCCTCCGCCTGGATGAACTGCCGTCGGTTGCCGACCTGTCGCCTGCCGGCGTGCAAGGCGTCACCAGACTCGCGAACGACCTGCAGGGCGTGAAGGCCTCGGCTTCGCCCTGGGACATGGCGACAACCTTCCTCCTCGATCGCACCGATTTGGTCCGCCGGATGGCGTCCGGCACGTGCATCGGCGACCGCATGCGGGCCATCGCCGTCTGGCAGTTGCTCAACTTCCTGCGGGATCAGAGCCCTGTGGCGACGGGTTCACCCGTGCAAACGCTGCTCGATCGTGTCCGCAACCTCGTTCTGCTGGCAGAGGAACGGGATTTGCGGCAGGTGCCCGACGCAGCTTTGCAGATGAACGCTGTCCGGCTTATGACCGTCCATGGCAGCAAAGGTCTTGAATTCGAAGCGGTTCACATTCCCGGCTTCGTAAAGACAGGCATTCCCGCAAGCTACCGTGGCCTGTCGTGCCCCGTACCGGAGGGCATGATCGAAGGTGCGGTCGGCACCGTCTCGCAAGAGGCCGAGCGTGCCCATAAGCAGGAGCAGGAATGTCTGTTCTTCGTGGCGATGTCACGGGCGCGAACCTATTTGCACCTCTACAGCTACCGGCAGCAGCCGAACGGCGCGACGCGTAATCCGTCCGACTATATGGCGCGGATCGCCGGCAGTTTGCGGTCGATCGCGTCCCCGTCCACGATCTATCTGCCGCCCCGTCCTCCACGGCGTATAGAGATCACCATCGCGGATGAGTGGGAGCGCACGCACAGACACGTGTCAGCTTACGAGAGCTGCCCGCTTCGCTTCTTCTATACGCATGTCCTGGGCATCGGCACGGCACGGCGCACCACGCCGTTCGAGCGCACGCACGCCTGCATCTACGAGTTCATCGACTGGCTGGCGGAAGAGCGCGTCAACGCACCGCCCGATCTGAACGCCGCACAAGAAGCGTTTGACGCAATCTGGAAAGACAAAGCTCCGCACGACAGCCCATATGTTGTCGACTATCACAAGCTGGCCAGCAGCATCGTTGCCGGCCTGATCAAGGCCGGTGCTGGTCGTCGCTTCAGGGAAGCGTCGCCACTCGCCATCAATTACCGCAATGGCAAGGTGATGGTGATCCCCGACGAAATCGCGGAGCGGCACGATGGTGTGATCGTCGTGCGCAAAGTGCGTACCGGCAAGCGGGGCAAGACCGAGTTCGGCAAGTTGGAGTATTCACTTTATCAGCGCGCGGCCACGCAGCATTTTGGTGCTCGGGCCATTGTCGAGGCCGTGCATCCGAGCGATAGCGGTGTCGAAGACGTGCCGCCGCCGAAGGCGACGAAAGCTGGCAATAACGACACGAAGGTCGAAGAGATCCTCGCAGGTATTGCTGGAGGGCATTTCCCTCCCGATCCCGATGCCTTTCGCTGCCCACGCTGCCCCCACTTCTTTATATGCGCGTCGGCACCGGAAGGTCCTCTCGCCATCGCATAGATTCTTTTTCCCCAACCCGGTTCCGGTTTTGCCCGTGACTCGGAATTAGCCCGGCAGAAGCGACAGGAACGGCAATCGGGCCCGCCCTCTCGCAAACGAAAGGGTTGGGACATGAAGATCATCGATATCTACTATCAGGGCGAGGGCGTCGGCGCGCTCGAGCATCTGGAATTCGACGCCGAAGCCACGTTCGCCGCGTTGCGGGCGGCAATCGCCGGGAAACATGCCATCGCGGGCGAGATCGTCCTGTTCCTCGAAGATGAGGACGAGCCGATCGATGGCGAGGCGAAGCTTCGCGACAAGGCCGGCCGCGCCGGGATTAAGGCGCATGTGCATCGTTGCCGCACGATCGAGGTCATCGTCCATTTCAAGGACAAGACCGTGCGCCAGGAGTTCGCGCCGGGTACGACGGTCGCCCGCGTCAAGCACTGGGTGACGGTCCACAAGTTCGGCATGACCGAAGAGGAAGCGAGCCACCACCACCTGCAGATTGCCAGCACGATCGATCAGCCCGATCCGGGCACGCATATCGGCACGCTTGCATCCTGCCCGAAGTGCAAGGTCGAGTTCGACCTCGTCACCACGCCGAAGGTGAACGGCTGGGCTGTCGCATGAGCATCGCGGCACCGGCTGGGCCCGACGAACGGGCTCTGCGAGCCGATCTCGCCCGACCGGCGTTTCGGCTCGCACAATCGGAAGGCCGCTTCCGGTTGATCTCGATCACTTGGCCGATCGTCTTACTCGGCGTCTCGGCCATCGATGGTCAGGAGTACGCCCTGAAATTCGACTGCAGCGGCTATCCCGCGGTCGCACCGACGGCACGCCCCTGGGACGCGCAGTGCAACGTGCCGCTGCCTTTCGACCGATGGCCGCGCGGCAAAGGCGGTCGTGTCGGCGCGGTATTTCGGCCCGATTGGAAGGAAGGCACTGCGCTGTATCTGCCATGCGACCGCGTCAGCCGGGAGGGACACGACAACTGGCGCACCGAAACACCCACGATGATCTGGCGTCCCGACCTCGGCATTACACAGTATCTGGAGATTGTGCATGAACTTCTCAATTGCGGCGATTATCAACCGGCTGCTCGCGCCGCAGCGTGAACTGTCATGCTCCTGGTTTCTGTGGAGGCGATTGACCGCGCGACTGCGCGAGCGTGGGCGGGGTGAAAGCCGTGAAAGCGGCGCCTTCCTGCTCGGCTATGCCGGCGCGAACGGCGCCGCGCGGATTAGCGATTTCGTTCTGTATGACGATTTCGATCCGCACAGTCTCGACACCGGCATCGTCCGCTTCGACGGCAAGTATTTCGGGCGACTGTGGGCGATGTGCCGGGAGCGCGGTCTGACCGTTGTCGCCGACGTGCATGTCCATCCCGGCGATTCCGGGCAGAGCAACTCCGATCGCGCCTATCCCATGGTATCGCAGCCTGGGCATATCGCGCTGATCCTCCCGCGCTTCGCGCGCAAGCCGATCCAGCACGACGACATCGGCATCTACCGCTACCTCGGCGGCGGCGCCTGGCACACCGTGCAGCGTGTTCAACGTCGCCAATTCTTCAACATTGGATTTTGAGGATTGAGATGATCACTTTTACCCCTGCCGACGAGATGCATAGGCTCGCCAAGCGAGCCATGGACAATGGCACGGTCGCAAGCCGCCAAGAGGCCGAGGCTCTGCTGCGCGGCTACCGGATCGCCTTGTCCATAGGACCGGACGAGGCGATCGATCGTCATCATCAGGCCGCGCTGCTGACCGCAGTGGAGCTAGGCCGGCGCGTCTTTCTCGGCGGCGTAACCGTCGAGGGCGACCTTGATGTGCCGCTGAACGTTCCGGTGTCCCCCGGCCCGACGCTCCGACACGCCGTCGCGGCCGCAGGCGGTACGCCAGGGGCAGCGACCGCAGGCATCCCGCACATCTCGATCGGCGGTCTGGTCAAGCAAAAGTCAGATGGCTTCTCGATCAGGGCGGTATTCGATGGCTGGCGCGGCGGGATCGTGCCCGGTCACGCTGAAGGTCCCGATCGCGGCGAGATCGGCCCGATGGCTTTGGCGCCGATGCTCGCCGCCGCATTGGCGATCAACGAAGCATTCCTCCATCTTTCGGGCGACAATCCCTTCGCCGGAAAGCGAACCGCCGGACTCAATCTCTGGAACCTGTCGCGGTCGACCGACTGGATGTCGTGCGACGCGAGCACGCCGGAGCTCTCCTATCTTCCATCCCGCCTCTGGCTCATCGGCCTCGGACATCTCGGCCAGGCCTATCTCTGGGGACTCGGGCTTTTGCCATACTCGGCCGACGCGAAAGTGGAATTGCTCCTCCAGGACGTCGATGTGATCACCCCCTCGACCGAAAGCACCTCAATCCTCTCGAACCGCACGATGCTTGGCGAACAGAAGACGCGCGTTACCGCCAAATGGGCGGAACGGCGAGGATTCGCCACCGCCATCACCGAGCGACTGTTCGATGAAACCTGCCTCCGTCACCACAATGAACCGTCGATCGCGTTGTGCGGCCTCGACAATGCCGTAGGACGACGCGCGCTTGACCTGGTCGGTTTCGACTTCGTGGTCGAAGCCGGACTGGGGCGCGGGCATCAAGATTTCCGCAGCCTTCTGATTCACACGCTGCCCGGCGAAATGTCGGCGAACACACTATGGAAAGACGAAGATGAAGGCAGCCAAACGGCAGTCGATGCGGCGGCCTATCGCAAGATGCTCGACGAGGGCTCCCTCGACCGTTGCGGCGTGACCTTGCTGGCAGGCAAGGCGGTTGGAGCTCCGTTCGTGGGTGCGGTTGCTGCGACGCTCGTGCTCGCAGAGGTGTTGCGCCTCCTGCACGGTGGCGCCCTGCACAGGCTGGTCGATATGAACCTGGTCGACCTCGCGTACGTTCGAGCTGTGCCTCAGCTGCGCGACTTTTCGGCGTTCAACCCTGGCTTCATCACGGCAGAAGGTAGGCGCTCTTGATTAGGGAAGCGGACCGTCCGGTCTTTCTCTACAGTCGCTCCAAAGTGGTCAATCAGTTTCCGGCCCATCCCTGACGTAACAGTCTAGCGGAGGAAACGCCAAAAAGCCGGGCGCTCCGAACTTTGCCCGATTCTCCACTGCCGCCCGCACTCTCTGCCAATCCAAAATTGAATACCGCCTAGTCGCATGGCTCATGCATGGAGCGCGACGGCTCACAGTCAGCCTTCCCCTCGACCGGCCATAAACGCCATCGTCGGCGGCAGGAGTGTCGGCGCCCGCTTCTCTCCGCTCACCCAGGCATCGATCATGTCGGCCCATTCCTGGAGCATGTGGCGGCGCTGCGGCTCGTATTCCGCCTTGTTGTAGACGCCGCGCGATGAGCGCCCGTCTTCGTGGGCCAGGCACTTCTCGATCCAGTCGCTGTTGAACCCAATCTCGTTCAACAGCGTCGAGCCGGTCCGACGCAGGTCGTGGACCGTGAACGGCTCCAGAGACAGTCCTTCCTTCTTCGCCCGCGCCACGACCGCCGTGGTCACACGATTGAAGGTCGCCCGCGACATGGGGGCATCGGCGTCATAGCGGGACGGCAGCAGGAAGCGCGAATTGCCGGCGCAGGTCTTCAGGGCGATGAGGATATCGAGCGACTGTTGCGACAGATAGACGTTGTGCGCCTTCGATCGCTTCATCCGCTCCTTTGGAATGGTCCAGACGGCGTTCTCGAAGTCGACCTCGTCCCAGACCGCGTCCTGCAGCTCGCTCTTGCGCACCATGGTGAGCAGGATCAGACGCAAGCCAAGACGGATCGTCGGCAGCGTCGGCACATGCTCGATCTGCTGCAGCATGATCTTGATCTCGGCCGGCGACAGCGCCCGGTCCTTCGGCTGGAAGGTCGCGATCGAGGCTGGCCCCACCTCGTCGGCCGGGTTCGGCACCTTCTCGCCATGCAGGATGGCGAAGGCGAAGATCTGTTTGACGATGTCGCGGGCGTGGATGGCGGTCGCCGGCGCGCCGCGCTCCTTCACCTTGGCGCAGAGCTGGCGCAGATCATCCGGCGTCACCTCGGTCAGAAGGCGGTTCTTCCAGGCGGGGAGAATGTCGCGATCGAGGATCGCCTTGCGCATGGAGCGGGTGCTTTCCGCCATCCGCGCTTCCTTGATCCATAAGGCGCTCACCGCACCGAAGCTGCGCTCCATGGCCTTGCGCCGTTTGTCGCGCTGTTTCTCGTGCGCGGGAGAAAGCCCCTCCGCCACGTGCTTGCGGGCCGCGATGCAGCGCTCGCGGGCTTCGGCGAGCGTGAGGCCCTCGGCGCCATAACGGCCGATCGTCAGCGTCTCCCGGCGACCGTTCAAACGGTAGTCGTACCGGAAGGTGATTTGGCCTGTCGTGGCGACGGAAACGTACATACCGTCACGGTCGGCCACCTTGTATAATTTATCCTTTGGTTTCAGCCTATTGATGGCCATGTCGGTGAGCATGGGAGCAACCTCGTTGACGATCCAAAGCGCCTTTTCGAGCCACAATTTTACCGTCAAATCCGATACCGTCAATCAACGCGAATAATCGTTATAAAACAGTGTAATAACTTGTTTTTCCGTAGCCTGCTTCCGCTTTCGGCCTGACGGTAGGGCAAAAATCCGGCTGATGGCGAAAAACGCATACCGTCGCGCGCACCGTCAGGGCCCATCGCTTCAAGGCGATAGGCTCCGATAGTGAGCACTTGACTTCTTCTTTGATTTCAGTTAGTTATGATGATGTTGCGATAGTTCGCGAAACGCCGCGAACCACATCATTTCATTCCCACTCAATTGTCCCCGGCGGCTTCGATGTCACATCGTAGACCACCCGGTTCACGCCCTTTACCTCGTTGATGATGCGGGTGGCCGCGCGGCCGAGGAAGGCCATGTCGAAGGGATAGAAATCGGCTGTCATTCCGTCCACCGAGGTCACCGCGCGCAGGGCGAGGACGTGGTCGTAGGTGCGGCCGTCGCCCATCACGCCCACCGTGCGCACCGGCAGGAGCACCGCGAAGGCTTGCCAGATCACGTCGTAGAGCCCGGCATAGCGGATCTCTTCCAGATAGATCGCATCGGCCGCGCGCAGGATGTCGAGCTTCTCCCGCGTCACCGCGCCCGGGCAGCGAATGGCAAGGCCGGGGCCGGGGAAGGGGTGGCGGCCGACGAAGCTCTCCGGCAGGCCCAGCTCGCGGCCGAGCGCGCGCACCTCGTCCTTGAAGAGGTCGCGCAGCGGCTCCACCAGCTTCATGTTCATGCGCTCGGGAAGCCCGCCCACATTGTGGTGGCTCTTGATGGTCACCGATGGGCCGCCGGCGAAGGAGACGCTCTCGATCACGTCCGGATAGAGCGTGCCCTGGGCCAGGAAGTCGGCGCCGCCGATCTTCTTTGCCTCCGCCTCGAACACCTCGATGAACAGCCGGCCGATGGTCTTGCGCTTGAGCTCGGGATCCTCGACCCCGTCGAGCTCCCTCAGGAACAGGTCGGACGCCTCCACATGCACCAGCGGGATGTTGTAGTGGCCGCGGAACAGGGAGACCACCTCGTCCGCCTCGGCCCGGCGCATCAGGCCGTGGTCGACGAACACGCAGGTGAGCTGGTCGCCGATGGCCTCGTGGATCAGCACCGCCGCCACCGAGGAATCGACACCGCCGGAGAGGCCGCAGATCACCCGCCCCGTGCCCACCTGGGCGCGGATGCGCGCGATCGCCCGCTCGCGGAAGGCGCCCATGGTCCAGTTGCCCTCCAGCCCGGCGACCTTGCGGACGAAATTGGAGAGCAGGCGCGCTCCGTCCGGCGTGTGCACCACCTCGGGATGGAACTGCACGCCGTAATAGCCGCGGGCGACGTCGGCGATGGCGGCGAAGGGGGCGTTCGGCGAGGTGGCCACCACCTCGAAGCCCTCAGGCAGCGCGGTGACGCGGTCGCCATGGCTCATCCACACGGTGTGGCGCTCGCCCGGCCGCCAGACCCCCTCGAACAGCGGCACGGCCTTCTCGACAGTCACCTCGGCCCGGCCGAACTCGCGATGGTGCCCGGCCTCCACCGCGCCGCCGAGTTGGGCGGCCATGCACTGCTCGCCGTAGCAGATGCCCAGCACCGGCACCCCGGCGGCGAAGGCCGCTTCCGGCGCCTTCGGGCTCTGGCCCTCGATCACCGAGGCCGGGCCGCCGGAGAGGATGATGGCGCGGGGCTTGAGCCGCACCACCGCCTCGGCGGCTTTCTGGAACGGCACCACTTCGGAATACACGCCCTCCTCGCGCACCCGGCGGGCGATGAGCTGGGTCACCTGGCTGCCGAAGTCGATGATGAGGACGGTATCTTGCACGGCCGGACTTTCTGGCGGGAGGAGCTGATCGCGCCTGTTTAGCCCCAAGTCGCCAAATGCAAAAGCCCGCCGACCCGGCGCTTGCCGCCGCCCGGCGTTCTCCCGGCGCCGGGGCTAGGGGCAGGGGACCTGCTTG
This sequence comes from uncultured Xanthobacter sp., assembly GCA_937872325.1. Taxonomy (GTDB): domain Bacteria; phylum Pseudomonadota; class Alphaproteobacteria; order Rhizobiales; family Xanthobacteraceae; genus Xanthobacter. The sequence goes on from CALMSN010000126.1 coordinate 16,971, forward strand.
CCGGACGCCCAGATCTGAGACAGGCCGGCGGCCGGCAGCTGGGTGATGTCGGCGACCTGGAAGCACTGCCCTTCGCGCAGCACGCCGAGGGATTGGCCCCAGGCGGCGGCCGGCCTCAAATTCACCGACCAGCGGGCACGGAGCACATCGTCCTTCTTGAGGGGGGCGAAATCGCCGCTTCGGATTGCCGATCAAGGTTGACCTCGTCGGTACCAGGGAAGCCGACGGCCACCCAGGCCTTTTGCGCGGAGGCCGGGGTGGACGATCCGGGATCGGATATCGTGCCGGCAGGACTGGCCTGGCTGGGCAGCGGGCTGAGCGCCAAGGCAGAAAAAGAGGCGCTCGCACGGGTATCGATACCTGATCTGGCTGGCCTCCGACCCCGAATGATTTGGGAAGCAGAGTGCGAAGGCTCAAAATCTGATCTCCGGTGAGGGGGGATCTGGGCCAGATGAAGTTCAACGTGTCACGCACGGCATTCCAGCATGTGGCTTGCCGGTTGAACTGATCTCGTTGAATCTTCTCCGCGGGTTTGAAATTGTCGGCGGCTTTTCCGTATGAGATCTACTATCACTATAAAAATGGTGATTTCGGAATTCGTTATGATATCAGCTCTGCTGACACAGATTTTCCAGAGATCGGCAGGTTGAATCCCTATGATTAACATCACCCAAGAAATACATGTATGGTGGGCGAGAAAAATGACCTGCGCAGGTAAAAGGTGTATATTATAGTTATGCAACTAATTGATAGAGTCGTCAGGGCGCGAAGGTGGCTGCAGGGGGAGGGCGCTCGGCAGGGCGCCGGGATCTCCTCGGCCCTCGCAAGCCCCCTTACCCCTTCCCCGTTCATCGCCCCGGAAGCGCACGCCTTATGCCGTCCGACAGCTTCGGGGCCGGCACCTCAAACCCCTGTCCAATAAGCCTGACACCCATCCGGCGGCGTCACCGCCTTGGCGCCGTGGCGGCGCTTCAGTTCTGCGCACGCAAAAGCGCGGGCATCGGCCGGAAGGCGCGAATTGATCGCGGTGCCGATCTCGTCATAGGGCTCGCCCGAGGCATAGACGTAAAATGCCCAATAGCCCGCCACCAGAACAATGGCGAAGAACAGGACGCGGATCAGTCCCATGGCTCGATCCTCCTTCAATGCGGGCGGGCACGCCGCTCGTCGCAGTCATAAACGCCGCTGCTGCGCCTCCGGTTCATCCGGCAAGGTTCGCGGCAAGGATCTGGCACGCGGCATGGAGACGGCTGGGGTCCGAGCTCGGCGGATTCCGGCCGGCTGGGCGGACCACCTCGGCATAAGGCCCGCGGGCCTCGACCTGCCGAAGGAGCGGGAACTGGCCCGGACCCGGCCGGCCTCCATGTGAAGCTGATGCGCCGGGTCGTGGGGGGAAGGGCGAACCCGGTCCCGGACCGGGCCGTCGCCGACCGTGTCGCGACGTGGATGCTGCGTCTCGACGATGCCGGCAGGCTGCGGGCGCGGGGGTGCCAAGCCCCCCCGCGGACACCATGACCTTGCTCCCACGGCGGCGCTATCCTCAGGCCGGCTTGCGCTCCGGCCCGACGCAGCGCGGGGAGTCATGGCCGGTGGGCCGGGATGATCGCCCGTCGGCTCCGATCCCCCTTCACGCGGTCGCCAGACGTGGCCGCGCGGGGGAGCCCGTCCCGGGCGCCACCCCTTTTGCGCGCGCCAAAAGCCGCTCATGGACCATCCAGGCGGCTATGCCGCCGGCGAAAGCGCCACCCCCAGCGATCGCAGGGCCCAGCGCCGTCCGTCGAAGCGCAGGTCCGCCAGGCTTCCCGGGGCAACGTCGAGCCGCCAGAAGGCGTCGGCGGGTGCCTTCAGCACCAGCAGCACGGCGACGCGGATCACCGCCGCGTGGGTAACCGCTATGGTGTGGCCGCGCGCGTCTCGCGCGCCGTCCAGCCAGTCCGCGACGCGCGTCCTCAGGGCCGCCCGCGATTCGCCTCCATGGGGGGCGGCGCCGTCGTCGCGCATGAAGGTTTCCAGAGCCTGCGGCTCGGACGTCGCGATCTCGGCGAGGCCGTGCCCCGACCAGCGGCCGTGGTCGAGGTCCCCGAGGGCGGCTGTTTCGACGGCGTCGAGGCCGAGGGCGGCAGCGGTCTGGCGGGCGGCGAGGCGGGGGCTCGTGAAAGCGCGGTCGCTGCGGCGCAGCGTCGTCGCCAGGGCCGGCAGCTGGGCGAGGGCATCCGGCGTCACCGGCTCGTCGGCGGGGGAGGCGGGGCAATGGGGCGCCGCAGTGGGGGCCTTGCCGAGCAGCGGGGGGCGGGGCATCGAGGGCCAAAATGCCCGAGCGGCCGGGCGGCCACGCCGCATTTTATTTGCAAGGGGGGGGCCCCGCGCCTAGCTTCCAGCGTCGAGCGAGGGTTTGAAGCCGGTGCAAGTCCGGCACGGTCGCGCCACTGTGGATCGGGATGTGCCTTGCCATCCCGAAAGTCAGGCCTGATTCACGCTCGACCAGCTTCATCCAGCGGGACGCGCCATCCCGGGAGTGCATAATGTCCGATATAGTCCTGAAGCCCACCGCCCAGCCGGTTGCCATCCCGGTGGGAGAAATTCTGCCGTGGGCCGTGTTCGCTGGCCTGATCCTTCTGCTCGCGCTCTATTTCGTCGGCGCGGAGGAGGGGGCGACCTCCCTGATCTCCGGCTCTTCCGTCCACGAATTCGTGCATGACGGGCGTCATCTCCTCGGCTTCCCCTGCCACTGAGGAGCGCGTCATGGTCGGAAATCTGTTGCTGCGCGGCATGATCGTCGGCGTCGTCGCGGGGCTGCTCGCGTTCGGTTTCGCCAGGGTCTTCGGAGAGCCGGCGGTGGAGCACGCCATCGCCCTCGAGGAGGCGGCAAGCCAGGCCAAGGGAGAGGCCCCCGAGCCGGAGCTGGTCAGCCGAGAGGTCCAGGCGGGCCTCGGCCTGTTCACCGGGCTCGTCACCTTCGGCGCCGCTTTGGGCGGGCTGTTCTCGCTGGCCTTCCCCTTCGCCCACGGCCGCCTCACATCGCTCTCGCCGCGGGCCACCGCCGGGCTGCTGGCGCTGGCCGGCTTCGTCACCCTGGTTCTGGTCCCGGCGTTGAAGTATCCGCCCAATCCGCCCGCCGTCGGCGATCCGGAAACCATCGGCCTGAGGACGCAGCTTTACTTTGCGATGCTGGTGTTCTCGCTCGCCGGCGCGGTTCTCGCGGTGGCGGTCGGCAAGCGCTTCCGGCCCGCTCTGGGGGTCTGGAACGCCGCCCTCCTGGGAGTGGTGGTCTATGCCGCCGCGGTGATCCTGCTGCAACTGGCTCTGCCCTCGATCAACGAGGTGCCGGAACAGTTTCCGGCGACGCTGCTCTGGCAGTTCCGCACCGCCTCGCTCGGCGTCCAGGCCACGGTGTGGACCACGCTCGGCCTGCTGTTCGGCTACGTGGCGGAGCGCTACATGGCCGCCGCCCGCACCGGCGATGCCCGGCTCGCTTATTCCCAGGGCTCGCGCTGAGGCGCGGGTCCGGGCGAGGGAAGTCCCGACCGGGAAGCGCCCGGCCGGGATCGCCCTGACATCGGACGCCGTCGCCGTGCGAGCCCTCGCAGTTCCCGTGCCGGCAGTGCCTCTCCTCGCCGCGCGTGTTCTTGCTGTGCGTGTTCTTGCCGCGCGCATGGCGGGGCGCGTGCGCCGCGACGTCGCCTCCCTTCTGGGCGCCATCGTTTTCGCGATGGCTTTGCTGGTGCTTCCGGCAGGGGCGCACTCGCGCGATGGCGGGGGAGACCTGCCCGGGCTCGATATACCCGGCCTCACTCACGGCGAGATGGCGGTGGTGGCGCAGCATGCCGGGGCCATCCGCGCGCTTGCGGAGCGGCAGACCCGCACCGACCCGACCTTCCGGCGGCTTCTGAACTTCGCGGCGCTGCAGCGCACCTATTGCCTGTGGGGCCTCATGCCCGGCAGCGTGAGCGACGAGGAGAGCCCCTTCAACGCCTGCATGCACGCCTATCTCTCGGCGCTGCGGGCGGTGCTCCTCCACATGCAGGGCATGCCGGGGGCGCAGGCGCCGGCGCTGAGGCTCGGCGCAGACGTGGCGCAGGAGATGGAGCGCAGCGCCGCGGCGGCGGTGGTCTGCCAGTATAGCGGCGCGCCCTTCAACACCGCCGAGGTGATCATGCCGCCGTGGCGCGGCATCGCCGCCCACCCGCCGAGCCTGCTCATGGCCTGCGCCACGGCGCTGCTGCTGGCGGCGGCCGGGGTCGCCCTGTTCCTGCGGCCGGGAGCGCGCTGAGGCGGCCGCGCCAGGTCACCAGAGCAGGCTCACCTGCGGCGCAGCAGGTAGGTGTCCATGATCCAGCCGTGCTGCGCCCGGGCGGCGGCGCGGCGGGCGATGATCCGGGGGCCGGCTTCGGCGAGCGGACCCGCCTCCAGCACCTGCTCCGGCATGCCGAGGAAGGCGCCCCACCAGATGTCGAGGCCGGCCGGATCCAGATGCTGGAAGCTCGATTCGCCGTCGAGCATCACCACCACCGTCTCGGCGCCCGGCGGCCAGCCGCCATCGCGCAGGCGGCGCCCGGTGGTCACGGTGACCGGGCCGTTCACCGTATTGAACGCGATCGCATGGGCGGCGGTCAGCGCCTGCAGGGCGGAGATGCCCGGCACCACCCGCAGCCGTGGGCGCGGATCGAGCCGGGCGGCGATGCGCAGCGTGCTGTCGTAGAGCCCGGGATCGCCCCACACCATCAGCGCCACCGGCCCCGCGGGCCGGGCCTCGGCGATGGCCCGCGCCCAGATGGCGGCGATGGCGTCGTGCCAGCGCCGGACCCGCTCCAGATACGGCAGGCTCTCGTCGCGCTCCGGCATGTCGAATGCGGCAACCGGCGCGGTGCTGCCGCAATCCTGCAAGATGGCGAGGCGCAGCGCCGCGAGGTCGGCCTTGTCCGGTCCCTTGCGCGGCACCAGCACCAGCGCGGCATCGCGGAGCGCCTGCCGGGCCTCCAGCGTCAGGTGGGCCGGATTGCCGGTGCCGATGCCGATCAGCCAGAGCTCAGTCAAAGCCCACCCCCAGCTCGGCCAGCGGCCCGTAGAGAATCAGCGCCGGATGGCTGCTGACCGCGTCCGCCAGCCGCTCCGCGAGACCGGCGACGGTGGCGCGGGCGAGGGCCTGCTCGGGCGTGCCCACCGCCTCGGCGAGGAGGGCGGGAGTATCGGCGGGCAGGCCGTGGGCGATCAGCGCCGCAGCCAGAGCGGGGAAGGTGCGCTGGCCCATGAAGACCACCGTGCAGGCATTGGGATCGGCCAGCGCGGCGAGGTCGAGGTCCGGCGGCAGGCGGCCGGTGGCATCGTGTCCGGTGACGAACTGCACCCGCCGCGCCGTCAGCCGGCGGGTGAGGGGAATGCCGCACGCCGCCGCGGCAGCGAAGGGCGAGGGCACGCCGGGCACGATCTCGCAGGCGATCCCGGCCGCGCGCACCGCCACCAGCTCCTCTTCCAGCCGGCCGAACAGGCCGCTGTCGCCGGACTTCAGCCTCACCACCCGGCCGCCGGCGCGGGCATAGTCCACGAGCAGCCGGCTCACATGATCCTGCCGGGGCGAGGGCCGTCCGGCCCGCTTGCCCACCCCCACCAGATCGGCCCCCGGCCGCGCGAAGCCCAGGATGGGGCCGGCGGAGAGGTCGTCAAACAGCACCGCATCCGCCTGGCGCAGGCGGTCGACGGCCTTGAGGGTGAGCAGCTCCGGATCGCCAGGGCCCGAGCCGACGAAGCTGACGAACCCGCTCACGGCTGCTCCTGCGCGATCAGGTGGAAGAAGGTGCCGCTCACCGGCCCGCGGCGCGAGCCGGTCTCGGGAACGGGATTGCCGTCGGCGTCGGCGACGCGGGCCAGCGGCAGGTCGGGCTGGTCCACGATCGTGGAATAGTGGAACTCGTGCCCGCGCAGCACCGCCCCGGCCCGCTGCCCGGGCATCGCCGCCTCCAGCACCGCCCGGCGATAGCCCAGGTGGAACCGGCGCGTGGCGTAGGAGGGGACGAGGCCCAGCAGCCCCGCCATGGCCTGGCGCGCCCCGGCCTTATCTCACAGCCACGCGCCCGGCCCCAAACGAACGCCCCCCTCCCCCCGGCCCCGAGCGGTCTCGGCATGGGCGCGAAGCCCGGCCATGAAGCGCCCGGCGGCGGCGAGGCGCCCGGCATGAAGCTCGGGATAGCCCCCAGGCAGCCAGACGAGGTCCGCCGCCGGATCGGGCGGCTCGTCGGCCAGCGGCGAGAAGGGCACGATCTCGGCTCCGCCGGCGCGCCAGCCTTCCAGCAGGTGCGGGTAGGCGAAGGAGAAGGCGGTGTCCCAGGCGAGGGCGATGCGCTGGGCCGGCGGCGGCGGCAGCGCGCCGGGCCGCGATTGGGCGGTGCCGCGCGCCGCGGCGGTGATGGCGGCAAGGTCCACATGGGCGCGCAGGAAGGCGGCATAACCGGCGATCGCCGTCTCGAGGTCGGGATGCTCCGCCGCCTGGATCAGGCCGAGATGCCGCTCGGGGAGGGTGAGGTCGCCGCGCCGGGGCAGGGCGCCCAGCACCCTGACGCCCGCCCGCTCCATGCCCAGCCGGATGAGGCGCTCGTGGCGGGGGCTGGCGACCCGGTTCAGGATCACCCCGGCGAAGGGGAGGCCGGGGTCGTAGGTCTGGAAGCCGAGGGCGGTGGCGGCGGCGGACTGCGCCTGGCCGCCCACGTCCAGCACCAGCACCACCGGCCAGCCCATTGCGCGGGCGGTCTCCGCGCTGGCGCCGAAGCCGCTGAGGCCGCGCGTCGCCACCCCGTCGTAAAGGCCCATGGAGCCTTCGGCGACGCAGAGATCGGCGCCCTGCGCGCGGGCCGCGATGGCCTCGAACACCGGCGCCCCCATGGCCCAGGTGTCGAGGTTGAACGAGGCCCGGCCGGTGGCGGCGCGGTGGAAGGCCGGGTCGATGTAGTCGGGGCCGGACTTGAACGGCTGCACCGCCAGCCCGTCCTCCACCAGCGCCCGCAGCAGGCCGAGCATCACCGTGGTCTTGCCGGTGCCGGAGGCGGGCGCCGATACCATCAGGCCCGGCGGAAGGTGCGGAGTGTCAGTCATCGCCCGAGGTCCAGTCCGCCCAGCGGCTGCCGGCCGATTGCGGGCGATAGCGCCGGTCGTAGTCGGCGGCGTAGAGCCGGCTTTCGGCAAAACCCTGCGCCGCCAGCGCCGGCCCCACCAGGATCAGCGCGGTGCGGGTGATCTCGGCATCGCTCTGGCTGCAGGTCGCCTCGATGGTGGCCAGGGTGGCGCGCAGGATCCGCTGGTCTGGCCAGCTCGCCCGGTAGACCACCGCCACCGGGCAGTCCGGGCCGTAATGGGGCAGCAGGTCGGCCACCACCCGCGCCAGGTTCTGGATCGACAGGTGGATGGCCAGGGTCCCCCCGGTGGCCCCGAAGGCGGCCACCGTCTCGCCCGGCGGCATGGCGGAGGCGCGCCCCGGCGTGCGGGTCAGCACCACCGACTGGGCGAGGCCCGGCAGCGTCAGCTCGGCGCCGAGCGCCGCGGCGGCGGCGGCGAAGGCGGGCACGCCCGGGGTGACGGTGTAGGCGATGCCGAGCGTCTCCAGCCGGCGGATCTGCTCGCCCATGGCCGACCACACCGACAGGTCGCCGGAATGGAGCCGCGCCACATCCGCGCCGGCCCGGTGGGCGGCGGCGATCTCGGCCATGATGGCGTCGAGGTCGAGGGGGGCGGTGTTGACGATGCGCGCGCGCGGCGGGCAATGGGCGAGCACCGCCTCCGGCACCAGCGAGCCGGCATAGAGGCAGACCGGGCAGGCGGCGATGAGGTCGCGGCCGCGCAGGGTCAGAAGATCCGGCGCGCCGGGGCCGGCGCCGATGAAGTGCACCGTCATGTCCGCTCTCCCGCCGCCATCACAGCACCACCCGCCATTGCACCACCGGATAGGCCGCCTTCCAGCCCAGCCGGCCGCCGAGGGGGGCGGCCTGCGCGAGCTCGATACGCAGCAGCTCGCCGCCGATCCGGCCCTGCCAGCCGGCCAGCAGGGCCTCCGATTCCAGCGTTACCGCATTGGCCACGAGGCGGGTGCCCGGCGCAAGGCACCCCTGGAGGTGCAGGAGCAATGCCTCGCAGAGCCCGCCGCCGACGAACACCGCCTGCGGCGGCGGCAGCCCGGCGAGGGCCTCGGGCGCCGATCCCTCCACCACCTGCAGCCGGTCGACGCCCAGCCGGGCGGCATTGGCACGGATGCGGGCGGCGCGGTCGGTTCGCAGCTCGATGGCGGTCGCCTGCATCCGTGGATGGCGCAGCAGCCATTCGATGGCGATGGAGCCGGAGCCGCCGCCGATGTCCCACAGCATCTCGCCCGGGACCGGCGCCAGAGCCGACAGGGTCAGCGCCCGCACCGGGCGCTTGGTGATCTGGCTGTCATGGTCGAAGAAACCGTCCTCGATGCCGGATGCGCAGGGGATCGCGGCACCGCTCCCGTCCACGCTCACCGCGACGCAGACGGGATGGACGAAGGCGGTGGCCGGCAGGGCATCGGCCGTTGCCCGGGTGAGCTGCTCGCGCGGTCCGCCGAGGGCCTCCATCACCGTGAGACGGCTGGCGCCGAAACCCTGTCCGGACAGATACAGGGCCAGCTCGGCCACCGCCGCGCCGTCGCGCAGCAGCACGATGGCCTGCAATCCGGGCGCGAGATGCGGGCGCAGCCGGGTGAGCGGCGCCGCATGAAGCCCGACGCACAGCGTGCGCTCCAGCGGCCAGCCGAGCCGGGCGGCAGCCAGCGAGAAGGCGGATGGGCCGGGCAGGGCCCGCCATTCCTCCGGCCGCAGATCCCGTGCGATGACGCTGCCGGCGCCGAACCAGAACGGATCCCCCGAGGCCAGCACCGCCACCCGCCGGCCCCTGAGCCCGTGGAGCACCGGCAGGCCATCGGCGAACGGCACCGGCCAGGCGATGCTCTCGGCCGCGAGGTCCGGCAGCAGCGCCAGATGGCGGGGGGCGCCCATGACGATCTCGGCCGCCGCCAGCGCCGCCCGGCTTGCAGGCGGCAGCCCGTCCAGTCCATCCTCGCCGAGGCCGACGATGGAGAGCCAGGCGGCCCCTGGCGGCGGTGCATCGGGGGGCGGTGCATCGGGCAGGGGAGCTTGGCGCATCGGCGGTGCGGCTAGGGGTGTTTCGGGGCGTTCTGCTTGGCGCACCAGGGCTTCAGTCGTCGGTGGTTCGGGCAGGGGTGCTTGGTGTATTAGCGTGTCGGGCAATGGTACCCCGAGCTGCGCTGCTTGCCGCATCGGCGGTTTGGCGAGCGGTGTTTCGGGCCATTCTGCTTGGCGTATCGCGGTTTCGGCCGTCTCTGCATCCGGCCGCGCGGCTTGGCGCATCGGCGGTTCGGCGAGCGGTGCTTCGGGCCGTTCTGCTTGGTGAACCGGCGGTTCGGCGGTAGGTGGATCGGGCAGCGCTGATTGGCGCATCGGCGCATCGGTCGTCGGTGCCGCGGGCAGTTTTGATTGGCTTATCGGCGCTTCGGGCAGCGGTGCCTCCCGAATCCGCGCATCGGTCATCGGCGCATCGGATCTGGGCGCTCTTGAAGGCTGCGCCTCGGGCATGGGAGCTTCAGTGTCGGGATCTTCAGCCATCGCAGCCTCGGCCATGCCGCCCAATCTCCTGATCCTGGCCGGCACCACGGAGGCGGCGGGGTTGGCGCGCGCGTTGGCGGCGGCCGGGATCGCCGGCACCGTCTCGTTCGCCGGCCGGGTGGAGCGCCTGCCGGCGCAGCCGCTGCCGCAGCGGGTCGGCGGCTTCGGCGGGGTGGCCGGGCTGGGGGCCTACCTGCGCGCCCACCGCATCACCCATGTGATCGACGCCACCCATCCCTTTGCCGCGCAGATGAGCGCCCACGCGGTCGCCGCCTGCGCCGAGGCCGGCGTGCCCCTGGTCGCGCTGACCCGGCCGGCCTGGACCGAGGAGCCCGGCGATCGCTGGATCCGGGTGCCGGACATGGCCGCCGCGGTGGCGGCGCTCGCCCGCCCGGCCGGCCGGGTGATGCTGGCGGTGGGGCGGATGCAGCTGGCGCAATTCGCGGTCCATCCGCAGCACTTCTACCTTCTGCGCTTCGTCGAGCCGGCCACCGCCCCCCAGCCCTTCCCGGACTGCCGGGTGGTGGTGGATCGCGGCCCGTTCAGCCCCGAGGCCGACCGCCGGCTGATGGAAGAGCATGGCATCGATCTGGTGGTTTCGAAGAATTCGGGCGGCACCGGCGCCTATGCCAAGATCGCCGCGGCCCGGGCGCTGGGACTTCCGGTGGTGATGATCGACCGTCCGCCGCCGCTGGCCCGCGCCGAGGCGGCGAGCGTCGATGCGGTGCTCCACTTCATCGCTCATGCCGGCACCGACCGCGGCGTGTAGACGATCGGGACGCCCTCGCGCGCGATCATCCGGGTAGTGGAGGAGCCGACCAGCACCACGGTGCGCATGTCGGCCATCTCCGGCCGCGCCTGCGCCAGCGGCACCACCGTTATCGCCTCCTCCGGCGTCGAGACGGCGCGGGCGAAGATCACGATGCGGCCGGGCTCGCAGGCGGCGTGCAGGATGTCGAGCACCCGGCCGAAGCCCTCGGGGCGGGCGAGCGAGCGCGGATTGTAGAAGGCGATGGCGAAATCGGCCTCCACCGCGAGGCGCAGGCGGCGCTCGATCAGCGCCCACGGCTTCAGGTTGTCGGACAGGTTGATGGCGCAGAAATCATGCCCCAGCGGCGCCCCGGCCCGCGCCGCGGCGGCCAGCATGGCGGTGATGCCGGGCAGCACGCGGACCTCGATCCGCCGCCAGCCGGCATCGCCCTGCTCCAGCGCCTCGAACACCGCGGCCGCCATGGCGAACACGCCGGGATCGCCGGAGGAGACCACCACCACCCGCCGCCCCTCGGCGGCGAGGGCGAGGGCGTGGCGGGCGCGGTCGATCTCCTCGCGGTTGTCGCTCTCGTGCCGCACCAGCCCGGAGCGCGGCGCCACCCGACGGACATAGGGGATGTAGCCCACCACGTCGGTGGCGGCGTCGAGCGTCGCGGTCACTTCCGGCGTCACCAGCCGCCCGTCTCCCGGGCCGAGCCCGGCGATGGCGAGCCATCCGCTCACGGCCGCCGCCCCTGGCCGTGGACGATGACGATGGAGAAATAGGGCGCGCTCGCCCCCTCCACCTCGGCCAGCGGCGTCACCCGCTCTTCCGCCATGCTGGCATATTCCACCAGGATGGCGCGCTCCGCCTTGCCGGCGGTCTCCAGGGCGCGGCGGACGCGGCCGAGGTTGCGGCCGATCTTCATCACCACCAGGGCATCGGTCTCGACCATCCGGCGGGCGAGCTCGGCCTCCGGCATGGTGCCGGCGAGCACGGTGAGCACATCGTCGCCCCAGGTGACCGGCGCGCCGCTGGCCGTCCAGGCCGCCGACATCCCGGTCACCGCCGGCACCACCTCCACCGGCACCTGCCCCTTGAGGCGGATGTGCAGGTGCATGAAGGAGCCGTAGAAGAAGGGGTCGCCCTCGCACAGCACCACCACGTCCTCGCCCGCCTCCGCCAGCGCCTGCAGGTGGGCGGCCGCCGTGGCGTAGAAGCCGGACAGCGCCGCGTTGTAGCGCGGGTCGTCGAGCGGGATCTCGGTGGTGACCGGATAGTCCATGGGGAATTCGCGCACATCCGGCCGCAGCATGCCGGCGACGATGCCGCGCGCGCGGCCGGAAAGGCCGGCCTTGCGGAAGAAGGCGAGGTTGACGGCGCCGCGCACCAAGCGGTCGGCGCGCACGCTCATCAGCTCCGGGTCGCCGGGCCCGAGCCCGACGCCGTAGACGATGCCGGGGCTCATTCCGCCCGGCTCGCGATAGCGTTGACCGCGGCGACCGTGATGGCGCTGCCGCCGAGGCGGCCCTCGACGATCAGGCAGGGCGCCGGCCGCGCCGCCCACAGCGCCGCCTTCGATTCGGCCGCGCCCACGAAGCCCACCGGGCAGCCGATGATGGCAGCCGGGCGCGGGCAGTCCTGATCCTCCAGCATCTCCAGCAGGTGGAAGAGGGCCGTGGGGGCGTTGCCGATGGCGACGACGGCGCCCTTCAGATGCGGCCGCCACAGCTCCAGCGCCGCGGCCGAGCGGGTGGTCCGCAGCCGCTCGGCGAGGGCGGGCACCTCGGCCGACTGGAGGGTGCAGATCACCGGGTTGGCCGCGGGCAGGCGGGTGCGGGTGATGCCCTCGCTGACCATCCGGGCATCACAGAGAATCGGCGCGCCAGCTTCCATCGCGGTCCGCGCGGCGTCGACCACGTCGGGGGAGAAGCGGATGTGGGCTTCCAGGCCGACCATGCCGGCGGCATGGATCATCCGCACCGCCACCTGCGCCTCGTCGGGCGTGAACGGCTGGAGGTCGGCCTCGGCCCGGATCATCGCGAAGGACTGGGCATAGATGGCCGCGCCGTCGGTTTCGTAACTGTAGGGCATCCGTCAGCCGCCGAGCATCGCCTGGACCTGCCGCGGCGGGATCGCGCGGCGGTGGGGTTCATCCCATGGTGTTCCATTCGTGACAAGGTCGAAGGCCCCCTCGCGCCCCACCAGCGTCAGCTCGGCCGGGCCGGGACGGGCGCAGCCCTTGGCGCAGCCGGAGACATGCAGCGTGGCGCCGCGGGGCACCGCCGGGGCCAGCGCGCGGGCAAGCTCGCGGGTCGCGACGCTGGCCTGCGGGCAGCCCGGCGCGCCGGTGCAGGCGATGACGCGGAGCAGCGGGTCGCCGGGGGTGAGGATCAGGTCCGGCGCGGCGTCGAGCCGCCCGGCGGCGGAGGGATCCGGCAGGTGGACCATGCGCCACGGGGTGATGCGCAGGCGGGTGGCGCCGCTGTCGGCCAGCAGATGCAGGTCCTGCGCCCGCAACTGGCCGAATGCGGCGGCGACGCAGAGCCCCGCGCCCATGGCGCCGGGGCGGGGCGGCGGGGCGGCGGGGTTGGGCGGCATCGCGCCCCGCAGGTCCGCCGGCAGCGTGGCGCCGGCCGCCAGATGCGCTGCGATCCGGCCGCGGCCGTCCGCCCCGACGCCGCCGGAGGCGAGGAACCAGCGGGCGAGGTCCAGCGCCAATGCCACGGCCTCGGCGGGACCGGCGACCGCCCGGCCTCCGGCCTCACCGTCGGCGCGGACGATCAGCGTGCCGCCCGAGGCCTCGATGCGGATGTCGCCGCTGATGCCGTCGAGCCGGCGCAGCGGGCCGGCATCGATCACGAAGCCGAATTTCGAGGGCAGCAGCGCGAAGGCACGGGCTGCAAGCTGCGCCGCCAGGGCCTCGGCGCAGCGGGTCTGGGCATCGTCCGCCGCGAGGGCGCGGAACGGGTCGACGATGATGTTGCGCCGGCCTTCCGCATCCGCCTCCGGATCGAGGAGGCCGAGGCGCGCCAGCCCGTCGAGCAGAGCGGGATGGGCGCCCGCGCGCACCCCGCGCAGTTGCAGGTTGGCGCGGTTGGTGAGCTCGATGATGCCGTGGCCGTGGCGTGCGGCGAGGTCGGCGAGGCCGTGGGCGGCGTCCGGGGTCAGCTCGCCGCCGGGCGGACGCACCCGGACCACCAGCCCGTCGCCGGAGAGCATGGGCCGGTGCGCGCCGGGGCACCAGCCCCTGACGGCGGGCGCGCTCATGCCCCCGCCTCCAGCGCGGCGACCACCGAGTTGCGGCGCGAGGACCACAGCCCGGCGGCATGGAGGGCGGCGAAGCGGCTCCGCAGGGCGGCCAGCGCCTGCGGATTGGCCTCGGCCATGAAGGCGACGACGTCGGCATCGCCCAGGGTGGCGTCCCAGTAGAGATCGAACAGGTGGGCCGGCACGGCCCCGGCCAGATGGGCGAAGGCCGCCATGTTCTCCAGCGTGGCGGCGATCTCGGCCGCGCCGCGGAAGCCGTGCCGCCGCATGCCGCCGGTCCAGCCGGGATGGGCGGCGCGGGCGCGCACCACGCGGGCGATCTCCTCGGCCAGCGGGCGGGCCCGCGGCCGGGTGGGATCGGTGGTGTCGAGGTGGTAGAGCGCGGCGTGGCCGCCGGCCACCGCCTGCGCGGCGGCAAAGCCGGCCTCGTGGCCGGCATAGTCCTCGGCGAGGAGAAGGTCGGTCTCGGGCAGGTCCTGGAGGTGGACGAAGGCGTCGGCGCCGGCCACCCGCGCGCGCAGCCCGGCCTCGTCGCGCGTCGCCGCTTCGCCGTCGAGGGCGAAGGCGCTGGCGGCGAGCCAGGCCTCGCCCGCGGCCCGGCGCCCGTCCTCGGAATAGTCGGTCAGCGCGGCGCCGATGCCGAGGCCGAACCCGCCCGGGGCGGGGCCGTAGACCCGCGGCGCCTCGCGGCCAACATAGGGGTTCCAGTTGGCCGTCTCGTCACGCCCGGCCAGCGCCCGCACCGCCTGCTGGAACAAGGCGGAGAGGGTGGGGAACACATCGCGGAACAGGCCGGACACGCGCAGCGTCACGTCGATGCGTGGCCGGTCCAGCTCGGCGATGGGGATGACCTCGATGCCGCCGACCCGCTCCGAGCCGGCATCCCACACCGGCTTCACCCCCAGGAGCGCCAGCGCCATGGCGAACTCCTCGCCGGCGGTGCGCATGGTGGCCGAGCCCCACAGGTCGACGATCAGCGCGCGCGGCCACTCGCCCTCGTCCTGCAGGTGGCGGCGCACCAGCTCCTCCGCCAGCCGGATGCCCTGGGCGTAGGCGGCGCGGGTCGGCACCGCGCGCGGATCGGTGGTGAAGAGGTTGCGCCCGGTGGGCAGCACATCGGCGCGGCCGCGATAGGGCGAGCCGGAAGGGCCGGGCGCGATCCGCCTTCCGTCGAGGGCATCGAGCAGCGCCGCGCGCTCCGCCGCCGCCGAGGCGCCCACGTCGAAGGCGCCGGCCGCCGCGGGGGCGCGCCCCCAGACGTGCAGGCCGTCGCCGAACTGGCTGTCCTTCAGGTCGCACACGAAGCGGTCGATGCGGGTGAGCGCCTCGGCCGGGCTGGCGGCGGGGCCCAGGCCGAGGTCGCGCTCCACGCCGCGGGCCCGGGCCTCGTCGCGGATGTCGCGGACGAGGCGCTCGCGCCGTTTCGGATCGAGGCCGTCGGCATTGGAGAACTCGTCCAGCAGGGCTTCGAGCCGGGCGAGGTGCGCCGGCGCGCCGGACGCGCGCAGCGGCGGCGGGACATGGCCGAGCGTCACCGCGCCGATCCGCCGCTTGGCCTGCGCCGCCTCGCCGGGATCGTTGACGATGAAGGGATAGATCACTGGCAGGGCCCCGGCCAGCGCCTCCGGCCAGCAGGCCTGCGAGAGCGCCACCGCCTTCCCCGGCAGCCATTCGAGGGTGCCGTGGGCGCCCACATGCACCAGGGCGTCCACCCCCTGCCGCAGCCAGAGATAGAACGCCACGTAGGCGTGGCGCGGCACGCGGGCGAGGTCGTGATAGTCGTCGTCGCGTCGCTCCCGCCGGCCGCGCTCGGGCTGGAGGGCGACGATGATCCGCCCCCGCCGCAGCGCCTTGAAGGCGAAGCCCTGCGCCGTGGCGTCGGGATCGTCCTCCGGCGCGCCCCACGCTGCCGCGAGATCGCCGCGCAGGGGATCGGGAAGGCCGGCCAGCGCCGCCGCGTAGTCGGCCAGGGGCCAGAAGATCCGCTCCTCGCAAAGCGCCTCGGCCAGCGGCCGCCCCTGCGCCACCACGTAGCCGGCGCCGGCGAGATCGCAGAGGATCGCCTCGGCCGAGGCCAGCGCGTCGAGGCCCACCGCATGGGCCATGTTCCAGTCCCGGCCGGGATAGGTGGAGAGCACCAGCGCGAGGCGCCGCGCGCCGGCGGGCCGCGCGGCGAGGGCGTGCCACGCCGCGACTTTGTCGGCGATCGCGGCGATGCGGCCGGGCTCCGGCGCGTGCAGGGCGCGGGCGAACTGGAGGTCGGGGTCGCGGGCGTCCGCGGCCTTGAAGGAGGCGACACCGGCAAACAGCCGCCCGTCCACCTCCGGCAGCACCACGTGCATGGCGAGGTCGGCCGGCGACAGGCCGCGCGTGGCATTCGCCCACGCCTCCCGGGTGGAGGTGGCGAGCGCCACCTGGAACACCGGCACCCCCGCCGCATCGAGCGGCGAGGCGCCGGCCTCGCCGCGGCCGGAGAAGGCGGTGGCGTTGACGATGGCGGCGGGCTTCAGCTCGGCCACCCGCCGGGCCAGCCAGAGCGCGGCCTCCGGCGCCTTCAGCGAGGGCGCGAACAGGCCCAGAACCGCGAAGCCGCGCGCCCGCAGCGCGGCGAACAGCGCCTCCACCGGCGCCATGTCCGCGGCCACCAGATAGGCGCGGTAGAAGACCACGAGCACCAGCGGCGGGGCGGCGAGGGCCGGGGCCTCGTGGTGGAGGGCAGGGGCGTGCAGGCGTGGGTCGGGCGCCGAGGCCTCGTTCCGCGGCGCCCGAGGGTCGAATGGCGGCAGCGCATTCGAGGCGGGACTCTCCGACGAGCCACGATCCTGCGCCGCTAGGGAGTGGAGCGGGGACTGTGCGTTCGAACCCTCAGGCGACGTCCGAGCGTGGAGCGGTGGCGGTGCATTCGGGCCGGCAGTTGCGGTCTCGCCCCCGATCGGCGGGATTGCGATGCCGAACGCAGGCCGCGCATCGTCGCCGGAAGCCGGTGTTGAAACCCGGTCCTGCGGCGTCCGAGCGCCGAACTCCGGCAGCGTTTGCGCGCCAGGGGGCCGGGTCGAGCCCCCGTCCTGCTGCATCCCGACGCTGAACGGTGGCAACGCATCCGGTGCGGAAGCCGGTGCTGAAACCCGGTCCTGCGGCATCCAAGCGGCCGATGGAGGCAGGGTCTCCTGGCCGGTCACCGGAAAAGGGCCGCCGTCCCGCGGCATCCCGACGCCCGACGGCGGCACATTTGGAGCGGGAGCCCGCGTCGAGCCCTCGTCTCCCGCGAAGCCCGCACCGAGCGAGGGCAGCGCCTTTGATCCGGAAGCCCGAACAGAGCCCGCGTCCTGCGCCATCCCGACGCCCAACGGCGGCATCGCGTCCGGGCTGGCAAGGGGCGTCGAGACCCCGCCTTCCGGCGTCCAGGTGCCGAACGGCGGCAGCGCCTTCGAGCCGGGGACCGGGGCGGCATAGAGGCCGGCGGCGAGCGCCATCTGGGCCAGGGCCGCCTGCGCCGCCACCGCCCCGCCGGTGTCGCACAGCTCCGCCAGCCGCCGCAGGGTCGAGACCGGCACGGTGGAGACGGCATCCAGCCGCGGGTCCGTCCGCCCGTCCGCCGGCAGCACCGCCAGCGCGATGGCATCGCGGCGGGCCAGCGCCTCGATCTGGCTCAGTCCATAGGGCCAGTACGGCACCCCGCCGATGAGCCGGATCAGGATGCCTTTGGCGCCGTGGAGTGTGCGCTCCACATAGGTGTCCACCGACAGCGGATGCCGGAGCGCGGCGATGTTGGCGAGCCGCAGCGACGCCATCGTGCCGTGGGGCCCGCCGGCCCGGTGCCAGCCGGCCGCAAACGCACCGAGATCGGAATCGGAGAACGACAGCACCACGAGGTCCGCGGGACTTTGCCCGAGATCGGTGGGGGTCTCGGTCTCCTCCAGCCCGTGGCTTTCGCGGAAGACGACGTGCATGGCCTATTCGGCGGCCTTCGCCTGCGGCGCGAGCACGGCGCGGATCGCGCCTTCGTCCACATGGTCGTGCTCGGCGATGACCACCAGCCGGCCCCGGCGCGCCTCGTCCGGCGTCCAGGGGCGGTCGGACTGGGGGGGCACCCGCGCGCCCACCGCCTGCCCCAGCAGCCCCATCGGCTCGCCCGCCACCGCGGCATAGCCCTTCACCCGCAGGATGTTCTGCGCCTCGGCTAGCTCGGTGATGCGGGCGACGATCTCCGCCGGATCGGCCAGCTCGGGGATGTCGATGACGACGCTGTCGAAGTCGTCGTGATCGTGGCCCTCCTCGGCGTCGTGGTGGCTGGGGCGGGCGTCGAGGTCGTCCTCCGCCGCCGCGCCGAGGCCGAGGATGACCCGCGGATCCACCGCGCCCTCCACCACCTCGACGATGGGCAGCGCCCGCGGCGCCTCGGCATGGATGATCGCCCTGGCCTTGGCCACGCCCTCCGGACCGGCGAGGTCGGACTTGGTGAGCAGCACGATGTCGGCGCAGGCGATCTGGTCCTCGAACACCTCGCTGAGCGGGGTCTCGTGGTCGATGGCGGCATCGGCCTGGCGCTGGCGGTCCACCGCGGCCACGTCGGGGGCGAACCGGCCTGCGGCCACCGCCTCGGCATCGGCGAGCGCGATCACCCCGTCCACCGTGACCCTGGAGCGGATGTCCGGCCAGTCGAACGCCTTCACCAGCGGCTTCGGCAGGGCGAGCCCGCTGGTCTCGATCAGGATGTGGTCGGGCCGCGGATCGAGCGCCATCAAGGCCTCGATGGTGGGGATGAAGTCATCCGCCACGGTGCAGCAGATGCAGCCGTTGGCGAGCTCGATGATGTTCTCCGCCGGGCATTCCGGAATGGCGCAGCCCTTGAGGATCTCGCCGTCGACGCCGACGTCGCCGAACTCGTTGACCACCACCGCCAGGCGGCGGCCGCCGGGATTTCGCAGGAGGTGGGTGATGAGGGTGGTCTTGCCGGCACCGAGAAAGCCGGTGATCACGGTGACGGGCAGTTTTTCGAGATTGGCCATCGCGCCTTGGGTCCCACGTCGTGGTGGCACCGGCCGGGCGCGCGCGACGGGAAAGCTCAGGCTGCCCCGACGCCGGCACACCCCGTCCGGTTCCGTCTGTGCAACTGGCAGGTCTCCCGGCTTGCGGATCTCGGAGCGGGGCTCCATCGGCCGCCCGGCCTTCCCGGCGTGGCAGCCAGTGGCATTGGGCGACCTCTCCGGTCACGGTCGCGGGGGCGGCTGCGCTTGGGCCCGGGTTCTCCGGCCGCGGCTCTTGAGCTAAAGCTCTTTGAGTCGCCGTCGGCCCGGAGCCTGACGCATTCCCTTTTCATCTGTTCACACAGACACCAGTTGCCGCGGACTGTGCCCGAATGACCGACCCTGTCAAGCATGAAGGAGCCGGAGCGATGGACGACCTCAACGAGCGTCACACCGCCAAGATGAAGGCCATCAAGGCCGCGCGCGACGAGATGATGAAGACCAGGACCGGGGAGAAGGGCCTCGTCATCGTCCATACCGGCACCGGCAAGGGCAAGTCCTCGGCCGGCTTCGGCATGATCATGCGCTGCATCGCCCACGGCATGGGCTGCGCGGTGGTGCAGTTCATCAAGGGCGACCGGCCCACCGGGGAGAAGACCCTGCTGCGCGAGCGCTTCACCGCGGAATGCCGGTTCTTCGTCTCCGGCGAGGGCTTCACCTGGGAGACACAGGATCGCGAGCGCGACATCGCCGCCGCCCGCAACGGCTGGCGCATCGCCCAGGAGCAGATCCTCGATCCGGACATAGACTTCGTGCTGCTGGACGAGATCAACATCGCCCTGCGCTACGACTATCTCGACATCCACGAGGTGGTGGATTTCCTTGTCACCCGCAAGCCGGCCATGACCCATGTCTGCCTCACCGGCCGCAATGCCAAACCGGAATTGATCGCCATCGCCGATCTTGTCACCGAGATGGGGCTGGTTAAGCATCCCTTCCGCGATGGGGTGAAGGCGCAGGCGGGAGTGGAATTCTGATGAGCCGCATGGAACAGTCACGTCCCGCCAGTCCCTGCGTCGGCGCCTGTGTCGTCGATGACGCTGCGGGCCTGTGCACCGGCTGCGCCCGGAGCATCGACGAGATCACCGCCTGGAGCGGCCTCGGCGAGGCCGCCCGCACCGCGATCTGGGCCGAGCTGCCGGCCCGCGCGGCCGCCCTCGGGCTGGCGGTGCGCCGCCTGAGCTGGCGCGGGCCCGACCTTCTGGACCAGGTGGAGCAGCGGTTCGCCGCCGCTGCCGGAACCTTCGTCGTCGGCGTCTATGGCGCGGTGGCGGAGGTGCTGCGCGACCCCGACGAGCCGTTCGAGGCGAGCCGCGACGCTCTCACCCTGACCCTGCGCACCCGGCGGGCGGCGCTTCGGCTGGAGGCGCCGGCGCACCTCGCGGCCTTCGAGATCGACCGGCCGGGCCGTGCCCCCTTGATCGCGCTGGCGGTGCCCGCGGGCCGCGCGGGGCCGGCCGGACCCTCGGTCCTCACCGCCCTGGGTCCGGATGCCGAGGCGCTTCTCGATCGCGATGCGGGCGGGGTGCTGTTCGATGTCGGCCTCGGCCGGCGGGCCGCGCGCTTTTCCATCCGCTGCTCGCAGGCGCTCACCGCTCAAATCATGGAGCATTGCGGCACGCCGTGGCCGCAAGGCCTCTACCGGATCGGCGCCGCGGCGGTGGCCGAAAGCCCGGTGCGGGTGGTGGAGGCGCCGTGCGCGCGCGCCGAGATCGATGCGGTGATCCCGCCGCCCGGCGGCAGCTCGCCCGAGGGGCCCCATACCCACCTGCTGCCCGACTTCGTCGCCCAGGGCTTCGACACGCCGCCGACCATCCCCCTGCCGAAGGGCTATCTCCTCTCGGTCCTGTTCTACCCGGGCTGACTGGGGTCGCCGCCCGGTCTCCGCCGCCGAAGAAACACCGAGGACACGTCATGGACCGCCCATCGGACCAACGCCGCGGCCGCGCGCTGATGATCCAGGGCACCGGCAGCAATGTCGGCAAGTCGCTCCTGGTCGCCGGCCTGTGCCGCGCGGCGCGGCGTCGGGGCCTGTCGGTGGCGCCGTTCAAGCCGCAGAACATGTCCAACAACGCGGCGGTGACCGCGGATGGCGGCGAGATCGGCCGGGCGCAGGCGCTGCAGGCGCTGGCCTGCGGCCTCGCCCCCCACACCGACATGAACCCGGTGCTGCTGAAGCCCGAGACCGATGTGGGGGCGCAGGTCATCGTCCAGGGCCGGCGTCTGGCCACCACGCGGGCGCGCGAATACTTCGCCCTCAAGCCGCAGCTCATGGGCAAGGTGCTGGAAAGCTTCCATCGTCTTGCCGGCGCGCACGACCTCGTCATCGTCGAGGGCGCCGGCAGCCCGGCCGAGGTGAACCTGCGCCGGAACGACATCGCCAACATGGGCTTCGCCTGCGCCGCCGGTGTCCCGGTGATCCTCGCCGGCGACATCGACCGCGGCGGGGTGATCGCCCAGATCGTCGGCACCAAGGCTGTGCTCGCGCCCGAGGATGCGGCGCTGGTGGCCGGCTTCATCGTCAACAAGTTCCGCGGCGACCCGAGCCTGTTCGACGACGGCTACGCGATGATCGCGGCGATGACCGGCTGGCGCGGCTTCGGGGTCTGCCCGTGGTTTCCGCACGGCTGGAAGCTGCCGGCCGAGGACGCCCTCGACCTTCATGCCCCGCGCCGCAACGGCGGGCCGCACGTGGTGTGCCTCGCTTTGTCGCGGATCGCCAATTTCGACGATCTCGATCCGCTGGCGCAGGAGCCCGGGCTGCGCCTCACCATGCTGGGCCCGGGCCGGGCCATTCCCGGCGACGCGGACCTGGTGATCGTGCCCGGCAGCAAGTCCACCCGCGGCGACCTCGCCTTCCTGCGGGCGCAGGGCTGGGATGTGGACCTCCTCGCCCACCACCGCCGGGGCGGGCGGGTGCTGGGCATCTGCGGCGGCTACCAGATGCTGGGGCGCTCCGTCGCCGATCCGGATGGCATCGAGGGTCCGGCGGGCACCGATGCCGGCCTCGGCCTTCTGGACATCGTCACCGTGATGACGCCGGACAAGCGCCTCACCGAGGTCGAGGCGGTGCATGCCGCCTCCGGCCTCGGCTTCCGGGGCTACGAGATCCATATCGGCCGCAGCGACGGCTCCGATTGCTCCCGTCCGTTCGCCTTCATCGACGGGGTGGCGGAAGGCGCCGTCAGCCCGGACGGGCGGGTGGCCGGCAGCTACCTGCACGGCATGTTCCGCGACGACCGGTTCCGGGCCGCGATCCTCGCCGACCTGGGCGTCGCCTCGACGGTGGGTTACGACGCTGCGGTGGCGGAGACGCTCGACGCCCTCGCCGCGCACCTGGAGGCCCATCTCGACGTGGACGGGCTGCTCGCGGCCGCGCGGCCGGCGTGACGATCGCGCTCCGGAGCCCGGGCCAGTGCACCCCATAAGAGCTTGCGGCAACACCTCCGGCGGCGGCTAGCCGGGCTTTGGCCTCCTGCGGCGCTGCCGGTCCTCGCCGCTGCCGATCGCATCGAGGGGGCTCGGCGCCTGGCACGAGATCCGGAAGTCATGGAGCCCGGACGTCTTGTTGGAAGCTCCGGGAGGCTGATTGGAAAATCGGACGAGTCCACCGCGTCTTTCGGCGCTCGGGGGCGTCGAAAACCTGGCCTGATGCGCGGCATCGCGCGGGCGTTTCCGCCCTCCGGTTCTCGGCCGCCGATTGTCCAAAGAGGCTCCAAGCGGGAAGGGCGTCACCGGCCCGGTGGCTCACCCTCCAGGGCGGTTTCGAGCCGCCGCCAGCTGGCGTTCCCTCCGGGCAGGCCCGGCCGCGTCTTTTCGGCATCCGGGGGCCAAAACCTGGCCTGATGCGCGGCATCGCGCGGGCGTTTCCGCCCTCCGGTTCTCGGCCGCCGATTGTCCAAAGCGGCTCCAGGCGGGGAGGGCGGTCACCGGCCCGGTCGATCACCCTCAAGGGCGGCTTCGAGTTGCCGCCAGCCGGCGTCTCCTCCGGGCAGGCCCAGCCGCAGCCAGCTTGCGGACCATGGAAAGATGCGCGACCAGACCTGCCGCTGCGCCAGCGCTGCCTGCGCGGCCGCGGCATCCCCCACGTCGTAGGTGCGGAACAGCACGGTGCCGCCGACGCGCCGCCAGCCGGCCGCCTCGGCCAGGGCATCGAGCCGCCGGGCGGCGGCAATCAGGCGCCGGGTGGTCGCCG
This sequence comes from uncultured Xanthobacter sp., assembly GCA_937872325.1. Taxonomy (GTDB): domain Bacteria; phylum Pseudomonadota; class Alphaproteobacteria; order Rhizobiales; family Xanthobacteraceae; genus Xanthobacter. Next base: position 39,837 of record CALMSN010000126.1, read on the forward strand.
CGTGCCACGCGCCATCGGCCAGCGCCGCACGGCCGATGGCGATGGCGGGGCCGCTCACCGCCCAGGGGCCGGCGAGCGCGCGCAGGCGCTCGGCCAGCCCGGCGCCGCTCAGCGCGAAGCCGAGCCGCCCCCCCGCCAGCCCGTAGAACTTGCCGAAGGAGCGCAGCACCACGACGTTCGCGCAGCCCGGCCCGAGCCGCGGCAGCAGCGACAGCTCCGGCTCCGGATCGGCGAAGCTCTCGTCCACCACCAGCTGGCCGACGCGGGCGGCAAGGCGCGCCAGCTCGTCGGCAGCCAGCCGCCGCCCGTCGGGATTGTTGGGATTGACCACCACCGCGAGGTCGGTGCCGGCGAGGTCGTCCGGGGCGCTGGTCGTCTCCACCTGCCATCCGGCGGCGCCGAGGGCGGCGGCGTGCTCGTTGTAGGTGGGGCCCAGCACCCGCGCCCGGCCCGGCGCGGCGAGGCGCGGGACGAGCTGGATAGCCGCCTGCGCCCCGGCCACCGCCACCGCCGGCGCGGTGGTGCCATAGGCCGCCTGCGCCGCCCCCTCGAGGGCGGCGATGTCCTCGGCGGCGGGCAGCGCGGTGAAGGCGCGGGCGGGCAGGGGCGGCAGCGGGAAGGGCACCGGATTGATGCCGGTAGACAGATCGAGCCAGTCCCCGCCGCCATAGCAGGCCTGCGCCCGCCCGAGATCGCCGCCATGGTCGCGCATCCGGGGCCTCACCATGCGGCCAGCGCGACGAGAAGCATGCCGCACGCGATCATCGCCCGGATATAGAGGGCAAGGCCGCGGGCGAGGCTGGCCGCATCCGGATCGGCGGCGCCGGCATTGAGGAACGGCTCGTCCGCCACCCCTTCCGCATAGATGCGCGGACCGGAAAGCCGCACCCCGAGCCCGCCCGCCATCGCCGCCTCGGGCCAGCCGGCATTGGGCGAGCGATGACGGCGCGCATCGCGCAGCGCGGTCCGCACCGCCGCCACCGGGGCGGGCGCGACCGCGGCGAAGACGAGGGCGGTGAGCCGGGCCGGGATCAGGTTGGCGACGTCGTCGAGCCGCGCCGCCGCCATGCCGAAGTCCGCGTAGCGCGGGGTGCGGTGGCCGATCATGGAATCCATGGTGTTGATCGCCTTGTAGGCGGCGATCCCCGGCAATCCGGCGGCAACGCCCCAGAACAGCGGGGCGACGATGCCGTCGGACGCGTTCTCGGCGAGGCTCTCCAGCGCCGCGCGGGCGATCCCGGCGCCGTCGAGGCGGCTGGGGTCGCGGCCGACGATCATGGCAACCGCCCCGCGCGCCGCCTCCAGGTCGCCGGCGGCGAGGGGCTGCGCCACCGCGGCCACATGGGTGTAGAGCGAACGGGCCGCCACCAGCGGCCAGGCGAGCACGCCGCCAAGGACGATGCCCGCCCACCCCGCAGGCAGCAGCGCCGCCAGCGCGAGCGCCGGCGCGATCGCCGCCGCCAGCACCAGCGCCACCGTCAGGCCGCCGCGGAGGCGCCGGCCGGCGGGGCTCGTGCCGGGGCGGTTGAGGGCCTGCTCGAGGCCGGAGATCAGGCGGCCGAGCCAGGTGACGGGATGCCCGATCCGGGCATAGAGGCGGGCCGGCCAGCCGATGAGGGCGTCGACGGCCAGCGCAACCAGCATCATCGCGGCAAAGCTCATGGACGCTCCCGGCGCAAGGTCCCGATCCCCACCCGCCTGACCTTCACCTGCCAGACCTGAACTGCCGGATCTCTCGCCCGACCTTCACTTGCGATTGGATTTCTGCTTTGACATGGCCCCATGGGAAAGTCGATCCTCGTCACCGGCGGTGCCCGGTCCGGCAAGAGCGCGCTTGCCGAGAAGCTCACGCTGGAGATGGGGCGGCCGGCGATCTATGTCGCCACCGCCGAGGCGCGGGACGAGGAGATGGCGTTGCGGATCGCCCGCCACCAGGCCCGCCGCGGCGCCGAATGGCGCACCATCGCAGCCCCGCTCGCCCTCGTCGCAACGCTGCAGGAGACCGACGGCGCGGGTCCGCGCCTGGTGGACTGCCTCACCCTCTGGCTCAGCAACCTCATGCTGGGCGGCCACGACTGGGAAGCGGCGGCGCAGGACCTGGCGGCGGTTCTGCCGGGCCTCGTCGCGCCGGTGGTGTTCGTCACCAACGAGGTGGGCGGGGGCATCGTGCCCGACAATGCGCTGGCGCGGGCATTCCGCGATGCTGCCGGGATCCTCAACCAGACCGTGGCGGCGGCCTGCGACGAGGTCTGGCTGAGCGTCTGCGGCTGTCCGCTGCGGATCAAGCCGGGTCCGTCCGCGTAAGGCCGCGGCCGCGGTCGGCGCGGCGGGAGGCGCGGGACGGTCCATCCGCTCGCAGGGCTCTTGGAGATTCTAGCAAAGCATCTGGGGTCCGCTGACCGGGCGTTTTGGGTTTCCTGCGGCGATGCCTATGCTCGCCGATGCTTGCGGCATCGACTGCGTTCCGGCGCCTGGCGGGAGACCCAAAGGTCCTCGGCCATCCTCAGCCCATAGGTGTTGTTAGAACCTCTTTGAGCCTGTCGGACCGATCGACGACCGGGGTCTGGCGACCGGCATTTGGCGCCCCGGCAGCAGAGAGCGCGGCCCGATGCCACGCATCGGCTGAGGTCTTCGCCCCCTGGGCGTCGGAAAGGGGCGGTGCGCGGCCCTGTCGGATTTTCCAGGCAGGCTCTTGGGTTCTGTGAATGGAGCCGGCGTGGGCCATCGCGCGCCAAGGTCCGATCGCCGAGGCTGGCGGCCGTGCCGCCCCGTGCCGTAATGGGGGCGTCACCTCGGGCTGCTAACCGACGCGATCCCGATCCGACAAGCCACCTTGCGAGGTTCGCCATGGCCGCCAGTCGCGACCCGTCTCCCGCCGCCGGCCCGCGGGCCGCGGATGCGCCCTTCGTGCCTACCTCCCGCCTCAACACCGCCAGCGACGATCAGCCGGCGAGCCCGCCCGGCACCACTTTCGGCGATGTGCTGGCCGAGCGGCTCGGCCGCCGTGACCTCGTGAAGGGGCTGGTGGGGGTGATGGCGCTGGCCGCCGCGCTGCCGCCGGTCGCCGCGCTGCTCGGTCCCGATGCGGCGCAGGCCGCCGGCCCCGCCGGCCGCTTCCCCTTTCCCGAGCTGACCGCGCCGCCCGACGAGACCATCCATGTGGCCGGCGGGCACGAGGCGCAGGTGCTGGTGCGCTGGGGCGACACCGTGCTGCCCGGCGCTCCCGCCTTCGACCCGGCGGCGCAGACGCCGGAGGCCCAGGCGCTGCAGTTCGGCTACAACAACGACTTCATCGGCTTCATCCCGCTGCCGGGCGAGGATCCGGCGCGCCGCGGCCTGCTGGTGGTGAACCACGAATACACCAACTCGGAGCTGATGTTCCCCGGCATCGGCCTGCAGCGGGCGGCGAACGGCTTTGCCGGCATCACCCGCGCGCTGGCCGATATCGAGATCGCCGCCCATGGCGGCTCGGTGCTGGAGATCGAGCGGGTGGACGGCGGCTGGCGCGTCGTGCCGGATTCCCGCTATGCCCGCCGCATCACCGGCCAGACGCCCATCGGCTTTTCCGGCCCGGCGGCCGGCTCGCGCCTGCTCGCCACCGCGGCCGATCCGGAGGGGCGCACCGTGAAGGGGATGCTGAACAATTGCGCCGGCGGGGTGACGCCCTGGGGCACCTGGCTGACCTGCGAGGAAAACATCAACTACTACTTCGCCGGCAGCCGTGAGGGCCTCGCCCATGCCGAGGCCCTCAAGCGCTACGGCATCCCCGGCACCGGCTATGCGTGGTCGCGCTACCACGACCGCTTCGATCTCCAGAAGGAGCCCTTCGAGCCCAACCGCTTCGGCTGGGTGGTGGAGATCGACCCCTTCGATCCCGCCTCCACCCCGAAGAAGCGCACCGCCCTCGGCCGGATGAAGCACGAGGGCGCCGCCGGCATCACCAATGCCGATGGCCGCTACGTGATCTACATGGGCGACGACCAGAAGATGGAGCACGTCTACCGCTTCGTCACGCAGGGGAAGGTGGATCCCGCCGCGCGCGAGGCGAACCGAGACTTGCTGGACGAGGGCACCTTGTCGGTGGCCGTGTTCCACCCGGACGGTACCGGCGAATGGCGCGACCTCGTCTTCGGCGAGGGCCCGCTGACGCCGGCCAACGGCTTCGCCGACCAGGCCGAGGTTCTGGTGCATGCGCGCCTGGCCGCCACTCATCTCGGCGCCACCCGCATGGACCGGCCCGAGGACGTGGAGGCCGATCCGAAGACCAACAAGGTCTATGTGATGCTCACCGCCAACGACACCCGCACCGAGGCGGAGGTGGAGCCCGCCAACCCGCGGGCGAAGAACGTCCAGGGCCACATCGTCGAGATCACCCCGCCGGGCGGCGACCACGCGGCGAAGGCCTTCGCCTGGGACGTGCTGGTGCGCTGCGGCGATCCCGGCAAGGCGGAGGTGGGCGCGGTGTTCTCGCCCGCCACCACGGAGTTCGGCTGGTTCGGCAATCCCGACAATTGCGCGGTGGACCACCAGGGCCGGCTCTGGGTCGCCACCGACGGCAACTCGGCCGGCACCACCGGCCGCACCGACGGCATCTTCGCGCTGGAGACCGAGGGCGAGGGGCGGGGCACCGCGCGGCGCTTCTTCTCCGTGCCCATCGGGGCGGAGATGTGCGGCCCCTTCTTCACCGCCGACGACACCACCTTCTTCGTCGCCGTCCAGCATCCGGGCGAGAGCGAGGACGGGCGCCGCTCCACCTTCGACGACCCCTCCACCCGCTGGCCGGACTTCGCGGCCGGCATGCCGCCCCGGCCTTCCGTGGTGGCGATCACCCGCAAGGGCGGCGGCCCGGTCGGCGGCCAGGGCTGAGCCGCAGGTGCCGCCTGCCGGGGCGGTGAAGATCGCGCCGGCCTTGCCGCCTGCTTGCTTGAGATCGCGCCGGCGGACCGGGCCAAGACGTCGGGCCGATCCGCCGATGCCGTGGATGTATCCAGGGCGGCCTCGCGCACGTTGCGGCGGGAGGCGTTGCGGTCGGGCCTTCCGTGCGGTGGAGCGCCGCCGGCTGACATCGGCGCTTCGTCGAGGCGCGCTAGCGTGGGTTTCCGTCGAGGGCGCCCCATCGCGGGCCGGCCCGGCACCGGGGAGCGCACATGCAACGGATGGTTCGCCGCGCGGCAATGGCCGCCTTCGCCGTTCTGGTCGCGGCATCGCCGCTTAAGGCCGCCGAGCCGGCGCCCCAGCTCGGCCCGCGGCCCTTCTTCCTGGTGGACGACCTGCCGGACGGGCCGCTTAAGGAGAAGCTGAAGGCCTGCGAGGCCGGTCCCTTCAGCCGCTCCGGCTTCTCCATCTCCCACCGCGGCGCGCCGCTGCAGTTTCCCGAGCACACCCGGCAGTCCTATCTCGCCGGGGCGCGGCAGGGGGCGGGCGTGCTGGAATGCGACGTCACCTTC
>CALMSN010000127.1 GCA_937872325.1 uncultured Xanthobacter sp.
CTCGCGGCCGATGATGACGAGACCGGCCAGCACCAGCAGGCCGGCGATGCCGAGGCCGGCATAGCCGAGCCATTCCGCCCGCGCGAACAGGTCCTCGATCAGCCGGGTCAGGGCCATGTAGAAGGCGAGCGAGACGACGCCGCCCAGCGCCCCCCAGAACAGCTTGCCCCAGGGGATGAAGCTGCCCCGCGGCACGGCGGCCGGGTCCGGCACGGCCGGCAGGCTGTCCAGCGGCTCCGGGGGGGCGAGGGTGATGTCGCCCTCGTCGAGGCGGAACCCCCGCGGCCGGGTCGCCTGCGGCCGCGGCGTCGGGCGCGGCGCATGGGCGCGGGCGGTGCGCAGCGCGGCCTCGTCGGCCGCCGGCCCGGGCGCGCCGGCGCTGGCCTCGCGCGCTGCGGCGCCGGCGTCGTCCGCGAGGCCGGTGTCGCGCAGGGGCTGGATGAAGGGGCGGGACTTGCGCTCGTCGGTCATAAAGGTTCCCACCCGCGCGCCGCGGCGGCGGGTGCTGGAGGAGGCGGCCTATTCGCCGGCGGGCGGATGGCGATCGAAGCGCCGGTCGAACTCCGCCGCGATGTGGCGGGCATACAGGAGACCCGCAACGGCCAGCACGCCGGCCATGGCCGGCACGGCATAGGTGATCCATTGCATGTGGGTCATTCGCCTCAGTCCTCGCTTCGCAGGAAATGAAACACCCCCTGCGCTGCCAAATGTAATCCCACCGCCATCGGAATCCAAATCAGCGGCAGCGGCCCGGACGCCCCGTTCACCGCCGGCAGGATGAAGGCGGCGCCGACGGTGGCCACCGAAACGGCATTCAGCGCGGTGGCGATGAGCTTGAGCCGTTCGTTGGTCCGCCGCGCCGCCAGCCGGCGGGCGCGGTCCTGGGGCGTCAGCTCGGCCATGCCGGGCTCGCGCTCATGTCAGCCGGTCGCCGATGAGGAATTGCAGCGCCCGGTCGAGCCGGATGTGCGGGATCGAGGTGTCGGCCCCGATGCCGGGGGGGGGGCGGAAGCGCAGGAAGCGGTAGTCGGCATCGTCGGCCGAGGCGGAGGCGAGGCCGCGGAAGCGCCCCGCCGGGTCGAACAGAACCGAGGGATCCGCCGGCAGCTCGCCGGGGAACACCGCCACCTCCTCCTCGCCGTCGAAGACGTGGCCGCCGGCCTGCTGGCCCTTCTCCGGGGTGCCGACGATGGCCTCCAGGTCATGCCCGTCGCGGCGCACCCGCGCCTCGCGGGTGGCGCGGATGGCGGCGAGCGCCACCACGTCGAGGGCGGCGCCGTGGTCCTGCGCCCGCACCCGCGCCCGATCCACCAGCCGGGCGAGGATCGCCTCCAGCCGGTCGTGACTGGCGCGGTGCAGGTGGTCGGCCTTGGTGGCGGCGAACAGCACCTTCTCGATCCGCGGGCGGAACAGCGCGCTCATCAGGCTGTTCCGGCCGGTGCGGAAGGCGGCGAGGATGCCGTCCAGCGCCCGCTCCAGGTCGGCCAGCGCTGCCGGTCCGGAGTTCAGCGCGGTGAGCGCGTCCACCAGCACGATCTGCCGGTCGAGCCGGGCGAAGTGGTTGCGGAAGAAGGGCCGCACCACGACGTCCTTATAGGCCTCGAACCGCCGCTCCATCATCGCGCCGAGGGAATGGGCGCGCTGGGCGCCCTCGGCCGGCGGATCGAGGGGGGCGAAGGTGAGGGCAGGCGAGCCCTCCATCTCGCCGGGCAGCAGGAAGCGGCCGGGCGGCAGAAGGCTCATGGCCACCTCGTCGGCGCGGCAGGCGGCGAGATAGGCGGTGAACAGCGCCGCCACCTCGCGGGCCCGGCTCTCGTCGGCGGCGCCGTTCGCGGCATTGGCGGCGACCGCGGCGAGGAACGGGCCGGCAAGGTGCGCCCGCGCCGGCGCTCGCGCCAGCTCCAGGCTCTGGCGGGCGAAATCGGCGTAGCTCATGGCCAGCAGCGGCAGGTCGAGCAGCCATTCGCCGGGATAGTCCACCAGGTCGAGGGTCAGCTCCCGCATCGACCCGCGGGGCGTGGCGTAGCGGATGGACAGGCGCAGCTCGCTCACCCGCGTGGTGGAGGCGGGCCATTCCCTGAGCTTGGACAGTGTGGCGAGATGCGCCTCGTAGGAAAATCGCGGCACCGCGTCGTCCGGCTGCGGCTCCAGCACGGTGCGGGCGATGCGGCCGGACTGGGCCGGCTCGAACACCGGCAGCCGGCCGCCCTTGGTCAGCGCATGGATGAGGGCGGTGGTGAACACCGTCTTGCCCGCCCGCGACAGGCCGGTGACGCCCAGCCGCAGGGTGGGGCTGGAGAGGTCGCCCATGCGGTCGGCCAGGGTCTGGAGCGCGATGCGGGTCGAATCCAGCGCATCGGCGAAGCTGCCCATCAGGGGTTGGTCCCTCGTGCTGGCGGGAAGGACCTCAGCCAAGGTCCCTGGGAACGATGAAACGGTCGAGCCGGCCGGTTTCCGGACCGGCCTCGCTCCACAGATCGACGGGCAGGTCGATCACCGCAAGGGCGCCGGTGGGAAATTTCTCGGCCATGCGGGTGGCGTCGGGGGTGAGGCCGTGGCTGGTGAGCATCTCGGCGAGGTCTTCCATGCCGGAATTGTGGCCGACGATGAGCACGCTGTGCGCGTCCGGCGGCTGCTCGCGCACCACGCCCAGCAGCCGGGTGGCGGTGGCTTCGTAGATTCGCGGCTCGCTGGCCACCACCTTCAGCGGCGGCAGCTCGGCGGAGAAGAGATCGAAGGTCTCGCGGGTGCGCCGGGCGGGCGACACCAGCACCCGGTCCGGCAGCAGGCCGTGGGCGGCGAGGTAAAGGCCCATCCGCCGGGCGGCGGCGCGCCCGCGCGGGGCGAGGGGGCGCTCGCGATCGCACACCCCCTCAGGCCAGTCGGACTTGGCGTGGCGCAGAAGCATCAGACGGCGCATCGGCTCACCGGGCTCGGTCACGGGCAGGGCGCGCCGGCAAGCCGACGCGGCACGTGCTTATGACCCGAGGGCAGGGGCCGGCGCAAGGCGTCGCCCCCGCGACGATGCGCCCAATGCGGCGCCCAATCCGGCGCTCCGATCCGGCAACCCGCGGGCTGCCGGTGCCCGGATGCGCTCAGACCTTGTCCAGCGCCTGGTCGAGGCCGGCGATGATGTCGGCGACATCCTCGATGCCCACCGAAAGCCGCACCACTTCCGGCCCGGCGCCGGCCGCGGTCTTGGCCTCATCGCTGAGCTGGCGGTGGGTGGTGGAGGCCGGGTGGATGATCAGCGAGCGGGTGTCGCCGATATTGGCGAGGTGGGAGAACAGATCCACCCCGGAGACCAGGTTCACGCCCGCCTCGTAGCCGCCCTTGAGGCCGAAGGTGAAGACCGCGCCGGCTCCCTTCGGCAGGTAGCGCTGGGCGAGGGCGTTGTACTTGTCGCCGGCAAGGCCCGGATAGCTCACCCATTCCACCTTCGGATGGGCGGCCAGATATGTTGCCACCGCCAGCGTGTTCTCGCTGTGGCGCTGCATCCTCAGGCCCAGCGTCTCGATGCCGGTGAGAATCAGGAAGGCGTTGAACGGCGAGAGCGCCGGGCCGAGATCGCGCAGGCCCAGCACCCGGGCGGCGATGGCGAAGGCGAAGTTGCCGAAGGTCTCGTGCAGCACCATGCCGGAATATTCCGGCCGCGGCTGGGAGAGGAAGGGATAGCGATCGGTGGCCGACCAGTCGAACGTGCCCGCGTCCACGATCACGCCGCCGATGGAATTGCCGTGGCCGCCCAGGAACTTGGTGGCCGAGTGGATGACGATGTCGGCGCCGTCCTTGATCGGTTGCCAGAGGTAGGGGGTGGCCAGGGTGTTGTCGACGATGAGCGGCACGCCGGCCTTCTTCGCCACCGCCGAGATGGCGGCGACGTCGGTGACCACGCCGCCCGGATTGGCGATGGATTCGATGAAGATGGCCTTGGTCTTCGGCGTCACCGCCCGCTCGAAGCTCTCGATGTCGTCGGGATCGGCCCACACCACGTTCCAGCCGAAGCTCTTGAACGCGTGGTTGAACTGGTTGATCGAGCCGCCATAGAGCTTGCGCGAGGCGATGAACTCGTCGCCCGGGGTCAGCAGGGTGTGGAAGACGAGGTGCTGGGCCGCATGGCCCGAGGCCACCGCCAGCGCCGCGGTGCCGCCCTCCAGCGCCGCCACCCGCGATTCCAGCACCGCGTTCGTGGGGTTGGTGATGCGCGAATAGATGTTGCCGAAGGTCTGCAGCCCGAACAGCGCGGCGGCATGGTCCACGTCGTCGAAGACGAAGGACGTGGTCTGGTAGATCGGCGTCGCCCGGGCCCCGGTGGTCGGGTCCGGCTGGGCGCCGGCGTGCACGGCGAGGGTGGCAAAGCCGGGTTCGCGGGCGATGTCGCCGCCCTGGGTCTGGTCGTCCATCTGGGATCCTCCCGTGCAGGCGCCGCCGTTGCGGCGTCCGCTGTTATATATTGGTGTGGAATTTATAAAAACACTATGTTTTCTGTATTATGGCCGTCCCGCCCTCACGGCGCCTTCGGGCCGCGGGAGATGGACAGGCGCTGCAGCCCCTTTCCCAGTAGCGCCGGCTTGCGGGCCGAGAGGGTGCGGGAATTGACCCCGGTCCACCCGATCTCGCCGGAGAGCCGGCCATATTCGATCTTCGGGCAGCGGTTCATCACCACCTGCAGGCCGGCGGCCTCGGCCCGGGCGGCGGCTTCGTCGTGCCGCACCCCGAGCTGGGTCCACAGCACCTTGGGCAGCGGCGAGAGGGCGAGTACCTCGTCGAGCACCCCGGGCACCGCCTCGGGGGCGCGGAACACGTCCACCATGTCGATGGGCTCCGGCACGTCGGCGAGGCGGGCGTGAAAGGTGAGGCCCGCCACCACGTTGCCGGCCTGCCCAGGATTGATGGGAAACACCGTGTAGCCGCGCTCGGACAGGTACTTCATCACGAAGTAGGAGGGCCGGGCGGCGTTGGCGCTGGCGCCCACCATGGCGATGGTGCGCACGCCCTCCAGGATCGCGCGGATGTAGGCGTCGGCGTAGTGATCGTGGTTCATGGCGCGCTTCCGGATGTATTCATGTCAGGGCGCGAAGGCGGATGCCGCCTCCGGTTCAGCCCCGGGCCTTGCCGAACAGGCGGAAGAAGTTGGCGGTGGTGGCGGCCGCAACCTCCTCCAGGCTCTCGCCCCGCGCCAGCGCCAGCGCTTTCGCGGTCTCGCGCACGAAGGACGGCTCGTTGCGCCGGCCGCGATGGGGCGTCGGGGCGAGGAAGGGCGAATCGGTCTCCACCAGCAGCCGGTCCTGCGGCACCTTCGCGGCGATGGCTCGCAGGTCCTCGCTCTTCTTGAAGGTGATGACGCCGGAGAAGGAGATGTAGCCCCCCAGCGCCAGCGCCCGCAAAGCGAGGTCCTCGCCGGCGGTGAAGCAGTGGAGCAGGAAGGGGAAGGCCCCCTTCGCGCTCTCCTCCTCCAGGGTGGCGGCGATGTCGGCATCCGCCTCGCGGGCGTGGATCACCAGCGGCAGCCCGGTCTCGCGGGCGGCGGCGATATGGGTGCGGAAGCCCTTCGCTTGCGCCTCGCGGGGGCTGGTATCGTAGTGGTAGTCTAGGCCGGCCTCGCCGATCGCCACCACCTTGGGGTGGGCGGAAAGCCGCACCAGGTCCGCGACGGTGACGTCCGGCTCCTCGGCCGCCTGGTGCGGATGGGTGCCCACCGAGCAGCTCACCATGTCGAAGCGCTCGGCGATGGCGCGGATCTCGTCGAATCTCTTCACCCGGGTGGAGATGGTGACGAGATGGCCCACCCCCGCCGCTTCGGCCCTGGCGACCACATCGGGCAGCTCGGCGGCGAAGTCGGGGAAATCCAGATGGCAATGGCTGTCGACGAGCATGCGGCTTCGCGATCGTGATGGGGCTTTGGCGATGCTTGGGAAACCGGACGGGCCAGCCCGTCGTGTCTTTCCGGTGCCCGGCGTGTCGCAAACCCGCTCCGCTGCGTCGCGCCGGGTTTCCTCCTGCCGGAGCACCAGAAAGTCGTCGATGGACCTCGGTCGCAGATCTTTCAAACAGGCTCTCGCGCATCAGATAGGCGCTCGGACCGCCCGCGTCGAGCCGCGCGCCCGCTTTGCCGCAGCGCCGCGGCGGCGGGTCAGTTTGAAACGGGTTTAGGGGTGAAGGCAGGGTGAACCCTCTCCCGCTTGCGGGGGAGGGTAGGGAGGGGGCGCTCTGTCGGCGTGTCGCGAAAGGCGGGAGGGGGAGGCGATCTTGCCCCGTCCCCAACCCTCCGCGGCAAGCGGGAGAGGGAGTCTGGCTGGCAACTGCCCGGCAGCCGGCTGGTGGCGGGGGCGGGGGGATGCCAGAATGTCGGCGATTCCTCACCGATCCGGATCCGGCCCTTGGCTTCGTTCACTCCCGTGCTGGCGCGCATCGCCGGGCGCTCGTCCTCCCTGACCGCTCCAGTGGTGATGATGGCCATCATCCTGCTGGCGGTCTCGGCCCAGCTCTCGATTCCCATAGAGCCGGTGCCCATCACCCTGCAAAGCTATGTGGTGATCGCCTTGGCGGCGCTGCTCGGCTGGAAGCTCGGGGGCATCGCCGTGGCCATCTATATCGGCCTCGGCGTTTCGGGCCTGCACATCTTCTCCAACGGCCGCAGCGGGCTGGAAGCGCTGCGCGGAGCCTCCGGCGGCTTCATCGTCGGCTTTCTGGTGGTGACGCTGCTGGTGGGCTGGCTGGTGGAGACCTGGGCGCGCGGGCGGGCCTGGCCGCTGCTGGCGGTACTCGCCCTCGGCCATGTGGTGCTGCTGGCGCTGGGCGCCGGCTGGATGGCGACCCTGCGCGGAAGCGCCTTCGCCTGGGAGAAGGGGTTCCTGCCCTTCGTGCCGGGGGCGATCCTGAAGACGGTGGTGGCCTTCGGCACCGTTCTGCTCATCGAACGTCTCGCCCGCGGCCGGGCAGGGAAGGCCTGAGCACCTCGCCTCAGCTGCCGCCGAGGCGAGCTCCCGGGGGAGTGCCGAGGATTCGGCCCGCCGCCGTAGCGCCCGGCAGGCGGCAGGATCACGCCGAGTCGGCGATTTCCTGCTTGAGGGCGTCGGCATCCGCGGCGGGCATGGTGATGGCGCGCACCACCTCGCCGGGGCGACCCGGATTGGCGACGATCGCCGCCTCCAGCGAAACCGTGGTGGTCCCGCCCGAGGTGTTGAAGATGTAGTCCAGCCGGAAGGCGGCGTTGCGGGTGGCGCCGTTGGTGCGCTTCATCGCCTCCTCGGGCGAGAGCATCTTCTCGGCCACCAGGTGGGCCGGCTGGTCGACGGTGATGGTGTAGTCGCGGGCGCGCCGGGCAGTGGAGAGGCGGCCGCGCACCAGGGTCGGATCGGCATTGGCGAGGCGCACCTCGATGCGCGGCACCGCCGGACCCTCGGGGATCAGCTGCTCGGCGCTCCCCGGAGGGGGCGGGGGCAGGGGGTCGTAGGCGGGCTGCGCGGAACGCTCGGCGGCGCAGGCCGAGAGCAGCAGCGCGGCCGTTGCCGCAAGGGTTGTCGCCGCCACGGCCCTCGCCCCCGGAATCCGGGCGGCTGCGGCCCAGAATCCTGCGGCCGCCGGCCGGATCGGGCGTCGGCGCGCCCGGCGGTTGTCCTTCGCCCCCGATGTCCGCACGTCTCCAGAACCTCCGCTTGCTGCCGCCGGCCAACCTTACGGCATTTGCACTGCCGCGCCACCCCGCCGAACGGGCAGCGTTCAGAACGCCTTGAAGGTGATGAGGGTGCGGGTGTCCTGAATGCCCGGCACGCACTGCACCTTCTGGTTGACGAAATGGCCGATATCCGTGCCCGGCTCCACATAGAACTTCACCAGCAGGTCGAAGTCGCCGGCGGTGGAGTAGATCTCGGATGCGATCTCCGCATTGGCGATGGCGTCGGCCACCTCATAGGACTTGCCGAGCTGGCATTTGATCTGCACGAAGAAGGGGATCACGGGGCGCTCCGGAAGGTCGGCGCCGCCAAGGTGGACAAAGGGAACCGGCTTGGCAAGGCAGCTATTTGCAAGCCAGCTCCTGGCAAGCCTTCCCGCGTCTCCATCGCCGAAAGAGAGTCCATGCCGCAGGACAGCGCCGTCGCGCCCATCGCCCTCACCATCGCCGGCTCCGATTCGAGCGGCGGCGCCGGCATCCAGGCGGACCTGAAGACCTTCAGCGCGCTGGGCGTCTACGGCGCCAGCGTCATCACCGCCCTCACCGCCCAGAACACCCTCGGGGTGAGCGCCATCCACGACGTGCCGGACGACTTCATCGCCGCCCAGATGGATGCCGTCTTCGACGACCTCGAGGTGGCGGCGGTGAAGATCGGCATGCTGTCGCGGCCGGGGACGATCCATGCCGTGGCGGCGGGGCTTGCCCCCCATGCCCGCTGCCCGGTGGTGCTGGGTCCGGTGATGGTGGCGGCATCCGGCGCCCGGCTGCTGGCAGCCGATGCGGTGGCCTCGCTCATCGCCGAGCTGCTGCCGCGGGCCGATCTCGTCACCCCCAACCTGCCGGAGGCAGCGGCCCTGCTCGGCACCGCCGTCGCCCAGGACGAGGCGGCCATGGCCGCCCAGGGCGAGGCGCTGCTGCGGCGCGGCGCCAGGGCGGTGCTGGTGAAGGGCGGGCACGGCGGCGGCACCGAGAGCGTCGACCTGCTGGTGACGGCCTCCGGCATCCGCCGCTTCACCGCGCCGCGGCTGGCCACCGCCAACACCCACGGCACCGGCTGCACCCTTTCGTCGGCCATCGCGGCGGGGCTCGCCCGGGGCCTCGATTTGCCGACCGCGGTGGCGCAGGCGAAGGCCTATATCAGCGGCGCCATCGCCGCCGCCGACCGGCTGAAGGTGGGGACCGGGCACGGGCCGGTGCACCACTTCTTCCGCCTGTGGGCCTGAGAGCCGGGATTCTCGGCCTCGCCCCCCGATTTGTGCGGCGCGCACCTTGCCCTCCGCGAATTCGGCGCTATCGTCCGGCAAGACGAACGGACGTTCGGCACAAAGGATGGCGCGATGGCGGCGAAGGAACGGGTCGGCACCTACCTGGAGACCGGCGCCCATGCGATGACCGGTCAGCTGGGCAAGACCATCCAGCGGCTGCGCAAGGCCTACAACCTGTCTTTGTCCGAGCTGGCGGAGCAGTCCGGGGTCGCCAAGTCCATCATCAGCCAGATCGAGCGCAACGAGACCAATCCCACCCTCGCCACGGTGTGGCGCCTGTCGCAGGCGCTGGACATGTCGGTGGAGCGGGTGCTCGCCTCCAGCGACGACGCCCCCTTCGTGGAGAAGCTGACCCGCGCCGACACCCCGATCCTGTTCTCCGAGGACGGCCTGTGCCGGCTCTCCATCATCGGCTGGATCAAGACGGTGGAGTGGCTGCAATATTACGACTTCCTCGCCGAGCCCGGCGGGGAGCTCGATTCAGACGGCCACCAGCGCGGCGCCATCGAATGCCTCACCGTGATCTCCGGCACCCTGGAGGTGGAGGTGGGCGGCGTCGTCGAGACGGTGAAGGATGGCGAGACGGTCCGCTATCGCTGCGATCGCCAGCACATCATCCGCAACCGCGGCAAGGAGCCCGCCCACGCCTTGATGGTGTGCCTGCTCAAGGCCGCGGTGCTGGATTGAGCGGCCCGCGTCGCGACGCCCTGGATTGAGCCGGGCCCTGGCCGGCACGGCGGGAGCCGGGGCCGATGGCGCCACCGGGTCCGCGCTCCGGCGCCTCAGGGCGCGGACGGATCTGCCCCTTCCGGCATGAGCGCCGGCGGATCGGCCGGCACCGTCGGCCCGAACACCGCCTCGAAGGCCACCCGCAGCACGGCATCCGCCTCCGCCATGCTCACCGGCAGGCCGAGATCGGCGAGGCTGGTGACCCCGTGCTCGCGCACCCCGCACGGCACGATGCCGCCGAAATGGGTGAGGTCCGGCTCGACGTTCAGCGAGATGCCGTGGAAGGTCACCCAACGGCGCACCCGGATCCCGATGGCGGCGATCTTGTCCTCGCCCCCCGATGAAACGCCCCCTTTGCGCCGCACCCAGACGCCGACCCGGTCCTCGCGCCGCTCGCCGGTGACGTTGAAGGCGGAGAGCGCGCCGATCAGGAAGGACTCAAGCGCGCTCACGTAGCGCCGCACGTCCGGCGCCCTGCGCGCGAGATTCAGCATCACGTAGGCCACCCGCTGGCCGGGGCCGTGATAGGTGAACTGGCCGCCGCGGCCGCTCTCGAACACGGGGAAGCGGGCGTCCACCAGGTCTTCCGGCCTGGCGCTGGTGCCGGCGGTGTAGAGCGGCGGGTGCTCCAGCAGCCAGACGCATTCCGCGGCGCGGCCCTCGGCGATGGCGGCCACCCGGGCCTCCATGGCGGCCACCGCCTGGGGGTAGGGGACCAGCCCCTCGCTCACCATCCATTGCACCGGCGGTGATCCCGGCTCGGGGGGCAGGTCGACGTCGAGGCTGGCGCGGGGCGTGGCGGAGGTCATCTGCGAGGCCGTGATGGGATGCGGCGGGCGCGGCCGCGCCGGCAAAGAATTCAGGCCTCCGCTCTAGAGCGTTTCTCGATCCAATGGAATATCCGATCGGGAAGCGCTCCAAAATCGGCGAGCCGGGGCAAACGCCGTGAAACCCTGAAGGCTTCGGGCCGGCGGGGGCGGCCTCGGTCACGCTTGGAGGTGGAATCCATCACCGCGGTCGCCGGCCTCTGCGCTGGCCGCGGGAAGCCTGTCCTGCCATAGCGGCGGGGGCTGTCCGAGGCGCCGTCTTCCACAGCCTTGCGGGCGATGCCAAATCCTGAGCCGGACGGCTTGTGGCGCCGGAACCGATCTGATAGACGATGGCCCCCGGTCGCTAGGCCTTGCGTGGTTTTCCCGCAGGCGGTGGCCGGAACGATCCCTGAATGCGGTCGTGGCGGAATTGGTAGACGCGCTAGCTTGAGGTGCTAGTGGGGAGACCCGTGGAGGTTCGAGTCCTCTCGTCCGCACCAGTGGATCAGGCCCGCATGCGGGCGCGCGACGGGCGGCCTCGGGCCGCCTTTTTCGTTTGCAGGGCGGCCTTTGGGCCGCCTTTCTCGTTTTGGCCGGTGGTCCCCGGCCGCCCGGCGCCCGAATGGGGTCAGCCGCCGCCCGGCGGCACCATGTGCACCACCTTGTAGCCCCTGGTCGCCAGCGCCCGCAGGAAGTCGGGAATCATCTTCGCGGTCTGGTCCTTGGTGTCGTGGAAGAGGACGATGCCGCCGCCGGCCGCCTCCAGCCGCTCCAGCACCAGCGCGAGCTGCTTCTCCGGCGTCATCACGTTCCAGTCGCTGGCCCAGAAGTCGGCGCCGAACACCCCGATCCCGGACTTCTCCAGCTCGGCCAGCAGCTCCGGCGTGGAGGCGAATCCCGGAAAGCGGAAGAACGGCACCCGCGGCTTTGCCCCGGCGCTGCCATAGGCGGCCTTCTCGTCGGCGGCGATGCCGTCGGTGATCTCCTTCATCGCCGCCGCGTGGGAGATCTTGGCCAGGGTCGCCGCGGGATGGGTCATGGAATGGTGGGCGATGGTGTGCCCTTCGGCCAGCGTCCGCTTCACCAGGGCCGGGCGGGCCTGCGCGTTCTGGCCGATGAGGAAGAAGGTGGCGCGCACGCATTCCGCCTTCAGGGCGTCGAGGATCGCGGCGGTGGTGACCGGCCACGGGCCGTCGTCGAAGGTCAGCACTACCTCCTTCGGGGCCAGCGGCAGGGTCTCGGGGAAGGATTTGCGACCCACCCGCAGGCCCTGCGGCGCCACCTCCATCACCCGGCTGGTGCCGAGGCTGCCCGCCGGGCAGGCGGCGGCTGCCGCAGCGCCGGGGCCGGCCAGGGCGGCAAGCAGCAGGAGGCCGGCGAATCGGGCCGGACCGCGCCGGTGGATGCCTGACAGTGTCGTCACCATGCTCGCGCCTCCGCCTCACCGCCGGCCCCGGCTTTACAGGAGGCGCCCCGGCCGATCCAGCCGCCCGGCGGGGGCGCCTCCGCCGCCTGCGGGATAGAGACTTCGTGAGCGGGCGGGATTGCGTTGCAATCTGCCACCGGGGTGCCTAGAGCGTTTCCCGGCCGGATCGGACCTCCGGTCGGGAAACGCTCCACGATCCATATCCTGGGGCGTTTCGGTGTTTCCCTGAAACTCAGAAACGCTCTACAGCACTCGGCGACCACCGGCGCCCGCGCCGCGCAAGGGGCCGCCGCCAGCCGGACGGTCTTTCCGGATCACCCCAGCTCTCAGCCTCCCCCTTCAGGAGCCGCCATGCGCGAGGACACTGACGCCAGGACCGGGCGCGACGACGCCGAGCGCGACGACGCCCTGCCGGCCGTGCGCGACAGTGCCGGCAACGTCGCCGATACGTTCCTGCTGGCGCTCGAGAGCGCCATCGCCGAGCAGGACGTCGATCGCCTGCGCACGCTCACCGCCGGCCTCCACGAAGCCGACATGGGCGACCTGATCGAGGCGCTGGACGGTGATTCCCGCCGCGACCTGATCGCGCTGCTGGGTCCCGATTTCGACTTCACCGCCCTGACCGAGCTCGATGAAACCATCCGGGTGCAGATCCTGCACGGCCTGTCGCCGCAGATCGTCGCCCAGGGCATGCGCGAGCTCGATTCGGACGACGCGGTCTACATCCTCGAGGACCTCGCCGACGAGGACAAGGCGGCCATCCTCGAGCATATGCCGGCGCCGGAGCGGGTGGCGCTGCTGCGCTCCCTCGACTACCCGGAGGAGAGCGCCGGCCGGCGCATGCAGACCGAGTTCATCGCCGTGCCGCCCTTCTGGACCGCCGGGCGGGCCATCGACTACATGCGCGACACGCCGGACCTTCCGGACACCTTCTACGAGGTGTTCGTGGTCGATCCGGCCTATCGCCTCATCGGCTCGGTCTCCCTCGACAAGCTGCTGCGGGCGCGCCGCTCCGTCCTCGTCTCGGCCGTCAAGGCCGAGCAGCTCCAGGTGGTGAAGGCCACCGAGGACCAGGAGGAGGTGGCCCGCATGTTCGAGCACTACAACCTCGTCTCGGCCCCGGTGGTGGACGATGCGGGCCGGCTCGTGGGCGTGATCACCATCGACGACGTGGTGGACGTGATCCAGGAGGAGGCCGACGAGGACCTGCGCGCCCTCGGCGGTGTCGGCAGCGACGAGGAGCTGTCCGATACCGTCGGCTACACCGCCCGCTCGCGCCTGCCCTGGCTGCTGGTGAACCTCGGCACGGCCTTCCTCTCCGCCTCCATCATCGCTTTGTTCGAGGGCACCATCGAGAAGATGGTGGCGCTGGCGGTGCTGATGCCCATCGTCGCCTCCATGGGCGGCAATGCCGGCACCCAGACCATGACGGTGGCGGTGCGCGCGCTCGCCACCAAGGATCTCTCCACCCACAATGCCCGCCGGGTGGTGGGCCGCGAGGTGCTGGTGGGGCTGTGCAACGGGCTGGCGCTGGCCTGCCTGCTCGGCACCATCGCCGCTTTGTGGTTCGCCAACCTGCACCTGGGCCTCGTGATCTCGACCGCGCTGGTGGTGAACATGCTGGCGGCGGGCCTGTTCGGCATCCTGATCCCGCTCGTCATCTCCAAGCTGAAGCTCGATCCGGCGGTGGCCTCCGGGGTGTTCGTGACCACGGTCACCGATTCGGTGGGCTTCTTCGCCTTCCTCGGCCTCGCCACCTGGTGGTTCGGCTCTGCGTGAGGCGGGCCGGGCGCCGGCAGGCCGCCTGATGGCCGCACGCCGCGCGACGTGACGCCGCGGACCGGCGCGGCGCGGCTTTTCCTGGCCGCTGCGAAGCGATAGAACGCCCCGGACCCAGCCTTCAACCGGAGCGCGGCGGTGATCGAGACGAAGCCCATCGACGGCAAGGCCTTTGCGGCAGGCCTGCGCGCGCGCCTCGCGGACGAGGTGGCCGCCTTCCGGACCGAGACCGGCGTCGCGCCGGGGCTCGCGGTGGTGCTGGTGGGCGAGGACCCGGCCAGCCAGGTCTATGTCCGCAACAAGGCGGCGCAGACGCTGGAGGCCGGCATGGTCTCGTTCGAGCATCGCCTGCCGGCCGAGACCCCCGAGGCCGAGCTGCTGGCGCTGGTGGAGCGCCTCAACCGCGATCCGGCGGTGAACGGCATCCTGGTGCAGCTTCCCCTGCCGGCGCAGATCGACACCACCCGCGTGCTCGCCGCCATCGACCCCGTGAAGGACGTGGACGGCTTCCATGTGGTGAATGCCGGCCGCCTCGCGGTGGGCCTCGACGCTCTGGTTCCCTGCACGCCGCTCGGCTGCATCATGCTGCTGAAGCACACGCTGGGCAGCCTTGCCGGGCTCAAGGCGGTGGTGGTGGGCCGCTCCAACATCGTCGGCAAGCCGGCCGCGCAGCTCCTGCTCAAAGAGGACTGCACCGTCACCATCGCCCATTCGCGCACCCGCGACCTCGCCGGCGAATGCCGGACCGCCGACATTCTCGTCGCCGCGGTGGGCCGGCCGCGCATGGTGCGCGGCGACTGGATCAAGCCGGGGGCGAGCGTGATCGACGTCGGCATCAACCGCATTCCGGCGGAGGGCGGCAAGACCCGCCTCGTGGGCGACGTGGCCTATGACGAGGCGCAGGGCATCGCCGCCCACATCACGCCGGTGCCGGGCGGGGTGGGTCCCATGACCATCGCCTGCCTGCTGCAGAACACCTTGACCGCGGCGCGGCGCCAGCGGATTCCGGTCTGAGGGAACGCAGGCGCAAGCCTGCCGCCGCATCGCGGGCCAGTTTTCGAGTTGGCCGCGTTGAGTCCGCCGCCTGGCGGGTGGAGCCTCCGCCTGCCGTCGCGGCTGTTGCAGGAAGGTCCATCATGTCCCTCTACGAGCGCAGGCGCCACCTGACCGCCGACGAGCTGGCCGCGGCCCTCGTCGATCTGCCCCACTGGGAGGAGAAGGACGGCGCCCTGGTGCGCACCGTCCGCACCGCCGGCTGGAAGGGCACGCTGATGGCGGTCAACGCCATCGCCCATCTGGCGGAGGTCGCCTGGCACCATCCGGATCTGGTGGTGTCCTATGACCGGGTCGTGGTGCGGCTGTTCTCGCATGATGCCGGCGGCATCACCGGCCGCGACATCGCCCTCGCCCGCAAGATCGAGGACGTGGTGATGTGGCAACCCGGCATCGATCCGGCCAGCCCGCTCGAGGGCCCGCCCAAGGACGACGCGCGCGCCACCTACCTCATCTACGACTGATCGCGCCGGCGCGGCGGGACGATCTGTCCCAAGCCGCGTCGTCGCAGGGGCGCACGGCACGCCTGCCAACGCTTTGGAATGATGCTAAAGAACGGCGGGGTCATCCGATCCCGCCGAGCGTGTTTCCAAGGAGTTCGTCATGCGCCTCATCCTGGCATCAGCCCTTCTCCTCGCCGCCACCGGTTCGGCTCTGGCGGAGCCGGACGTGGCCAAGGGCGAGACCGCCTTTCGCAAGTGCATGGCCTGCCATGTGGTGGGGCCCGGCGCCAAGCCCCGGGTGGGGCCGCCGCTGAACGGCATCGTCGGGGCGCCGTGGGCGCACTTCGAGGGCTTCAACTACTCGCAGGACATCAAGGACGGCGCGGCCGCCGGCAAGACCTGGGACGCCGCAACGCTGGATGCCTACCTCACCAATCCCAAGGACCTGGTGCCCAAGGGCAAGATGGCCTTCGCCGGCATCAAGGGCGAGGCCGAGCGCGCCGATTTGATCGCCTACCTCGCCCAGTTCAACGCCGACGGCAGCAAGAAGTAGGGCGCCGCCGGCCTCCCCGCGGGGGCGGGGATTGCGGGCCGGCTGGAAGTCGACCTCGGGCGGAAGGCGCCGTTGAACCCTCCCCCGCAAGCGGAGGCGGGGATCGCGGGTCGGCTTGAGATCGGCCGCGGGTTAGAGGCGCGGTCGACCTTCTCCCGCTTGCGGGGGAGGGCAGGGAGGGGGAAACCCTCCCCGCATGGCCGGGGGCTGGAAGAGGGGCGCGGCCTTGCCCCCTTCCAGGTGCAGCCTGCCTTCTCCCAACACCGTATGCCCCCTCCCCAGTCCTCTCCCGCAAGTTGGGCGGGGATCGCGGGCCGGCTTGAAGTCGGCCGCGGGTTAAAGGCGCGGTCGACCCTCCCCCGCAAGCGGGAGAGGGGGGCTGGCCGGAAATGGTTGAAACTCACCCGGTACCGGGCCGGGCCACGGCTTGCCTTCGCCGGACGGGCGTGGTGTGCCTGCGCGGCAGGCCGGCCCGGAGACGGGCCCGCCGCCTGCGGGAGGCTTGCCCGGTGACCGATTTCGATTTTCGCGCCCCGCGCCTGTGCGTCCCCGACGACCTGTCGGAGGGGGCGGAGCTGGTGCTGGCGGCGGAGCAGGCGCACTACGTGGCCAATGTGGTGCGCATCGCCGTGGGCGGCGATGTCCTGCTGTTCAACGGCCGCGATGGGGAGTGGCAGGCCCGCCGCATCGCCGGCGGCAAGCGCGACGTGCGCCTCGCCCTGCTGGCCCGGACCCGGCCGCAGCCGCCGGCCCCCGACCTTGAATACGCCTTCGCCCCGCTCAAGCACGCGCGGCTCGATTACATGGTGCAGAAGGCCGTCGAGATGGGCGCGGCCTCGCTGCAGCCGGTCGTAACCCGCCATACCCAGGTGTCGCGGGTCAATACCGAGCGGATGCCCGCCAATGCCGCCGAGGCCGCCGAGCAGTGCGGCATTCTCAGCCTGCCGCAGATCCATCCGCCGCAGCGGCTGGACGCCTGGCTCGCCGCGTTGCCGGCGGAGCGGCTGCTGGTGTTCTGCGACGAGGCGGCGGCGGGCGGCGATGCGGTGGCGGCGCTGCGGGCGGCTCCGCCGGGTCCGGTGAGCGTGCTGATCGGGCCGGAGGGCGGCTTCAGCCCGGAAGAGCGGGCGCGCCTCGCCCCGCGCGCCCTCACCATCAGCCTCGGACCGCGGATCCTGCGCGCGGATACCGCCGCAGTGGCCGCCCTCGCATTGGTGGAGGCGACGCGGACGGGCGGTGATTAAAGCGCGATGGGATCCCCCGAAATGTAGAGCGTTTTAAAAATCTACAAATTCCAAGTATTAATGATTTTGTCTTAATCAAATTAAATCATTACAGATTTGTAATGTTGGCAATTGTGCGGTGCGGTAAGCGATTGAGTTCGGTTACATCTTGAAATTCATTCCCGTGCCGCCGTATTTCAGTCCCAATTTCCCGCAGGCTTAACCTGAGTCGCGGCGGAACTGTCTCTTGGGGCAGGGCGTTTCTGCTTGATACTTTATCGGTTTTGGGGAGGGCGCCATGTCGCACCAGTATCGCTTCGGCATCGAGGAAGAGTTCTTCGTGGTCGATGCCGAGACGAAAGCGGTCCAGCGTCGCATGCCCCAGGGCTTCTTCGCCGAGCTGAAGGACGTGCTGGGCAAGTCGGTGACGGTGGAGCTGCTGCAGTCGCAGCTCGAGATCGTCACCGCGCCGCAGGCGAGCATCAGCGGCGCCCGCGAGGATCTGCGCCACCTGCGCCGCACCGCCGCCTCGGTGGCCGCGTCGCACGGGCTGGCGGTGATCGCTGCCGGCACCCACCCCACCGCCACCTGGGATGGCGTGCGCGCCAGCAAGGCCAAGCGCTACGACGACCTGATGCGCGACTTGCAGATGCTTGGCGAGCGCAACATGCTCTGCGGCCTGCATGTGCATGTGGAGCTGCCTGACCCCGACCAGCGGGTGGACGTGATGCGGCGCATGGTGCCCTACATCCCGCATTTCATCGCGCTCAGCACCTCCTCGCCGTTCTGGGCCTCGCGGCAGACCGGGCTGATGGGCTACCGCCTCGCCGCCTATGACGAGCTGCCGCGCACCGGCCTGCCGGAGATGTTCGAGAACACCGCCGCCTACGAGCGCTATGTGGATGCCCTGGTCTCGGCCCGCGCCATCACCGATTCCAGCTATGTCTGGTGGGCGTTGCGGCCCTCCCGCGCCCATCCGACCCTGGAGCTGCGGGCCCCCGACAGCTGCACCCGCATCGAGGACACGGTAGCCCTCACCGCCCTCTACCGGGCGCTGGTGCGCTTCCTGGTGCGCAACCCCCACCACAACCGCGACGTCGGATCGGTGGACCGCGCCATCGCCGGCGAGAACAAGTGGCGGGCGCAGCGCTACGGCGTCCACGGCTCCTTCGTCGACCTCGCCCAGCGCCGCGCGGTGGCGGTGAGCGATGCGGTGGACGGCCTCCTCCACCTGGTCGGCGAGGACGCAGAGGCGCTCGACTGCCACGACGACCTCATGCACGTGCGCACCATCGCGGCCGCCGGCACCAGCGCCGACGTGCAGCTCGCAGTCTACCAGGAGGCCCAGCACCGCACCGGCAATCGCGGCGAGGCGCTGGGCGCGGTGAAGGCCTGGCTCGCCCAGGCGACGCTGCAGTGAGGCTGCCGGGGCCGTGAGGCGCCGGCAATGGCGGCCCCTCATCGAGCGGGCAGCGCGGTGCGGGCGTGATGGGCCTTTCGCGAGATCATCGGCCCCGGTCTTCGGCCGCTTCCGGCGGGTGAGAGCGCCCAGGCGCCGCGCTACCTTGAGCCGTGGCCCGTGAGCCATGCGCTCGGACCCTGGGCTGGGAGCTTCTAACAACACCTCTGGGCTGAGGATGGCCGAGGTCTCTTGGGTCTCCTGCCGGGCGCCGAACGCAGTCGATGCCGCAAGCCTCGGCAAGGATCGGCAACGCCGCAGGAAGCCAAAAGGCCCGGTCAGCCGACCCCAGAGGTTGTGCCGGAAGCTCTAAAGCCTTGGCCCGGCGGCCACAGGGCCGCCCCAAAGAAACGCTTTCTCAAGCCGGGGCCGCCAGTTTGGGCGGCTGCGGGGGCGGATCCCGCCGAATGTATCGCGCCGGAGTGCCTGCCCATCGGATGGCCATCCGATGGGGAAACACTCCGAAATCCAAGACTGGCCTGCGTCAGCGTTTCCTGATGCGGGTCAGGCGCGGCCTTCCGGCATCCGTCTCCGATCGAGATCCTGGAGGGCGACCCGCCGCTGATGCGGCCCGATCGCGCTCCGCCCCGGATGAGGTTTCATGACCCGCGTGCTGCCCCGCCCGCCGGCACAGAGCGAGCTTCCGCCGGCCCGGTCCGGCCCGGCGAACCTGCGACGGACCGTCGATTGCGACATCTGCGTCGTCGGCGACGACCTCGCCGCCCATCTCCTGGCCTTCGACCTCGCCCATCGCGGCAACGACGTGGTGCTGGTGCCCGGCCAGCGCGCGCCGCGGCTCGGCATGGGCGGGGTGCTGGCGCCCGGCTTCCGGCTTGCGGTGAGCGACCTCGTGGAGCGGGTCGGCCCGGCGGATGCTCAGGAGCTCCTCCTGCTCAGCGCCGCCGCCGCCGCCCGCGGCATGGACATGGCGGGCGCCGCCGGGGTCCATGTGGGGCCGAAGGGCCGGCTGACGGTGGCCCGCAGCCACGCCGCCGAAGCGCTGATGCGCGAGCACGAGGCCCGCGCAGCCCTGCTGCCGGAGTCCTCCGTGCTTCTGGATGCGGCCGATACCGCAGCGCTGCTGGAAACCGATCTGTTCGCCGCCGCCCTCGGCATCGTTCCGGCCGAGCGGGTGGATGGGCTCGCCCTCCATGCCGCGATCGCGGCTGCCGCAAGGGAGGAAGGCGTTCGGGTTCTGGGCGAGGCGGCGGCCTCGGTCGATGTGGGCGGGCTGCGCAAATATGTCTTCACCGCCGGGCAGCAGGTGCGCGCCTATCGGGTCGCCTTCTGCGGCGGCGCCGGGCTGGGCGGGATCTTGCCGGCCGTGGCCGCGGCGCTGGAGACCAGCATGTGGGTCTGCGGCACCCTCGTCGGCGAGAGGCGGCGGATCCATTATGGCGGGGTGGTGGAGGAGGCTGGCGCCACCGGGCTCGGCTTCCACTTCGACGGCGATGGCACCACCTTCGCCGCCGAGACGGCGACGCTGGTGCGCGGCCGGCGGGCGGTGGCGCGGGTGCTGCGCCGCCACGCCGGCGAGGCCTATCCCGAGCTGGCCGCCGCCGAGGGCCGGGAGGTGCGGGCGGTGCGCCTCGCCCGGCCGCGGCGGGGCATGCCGGGGATTCAGGAGAGGGCGCCGGGGGTCTTCCATGCGGTGACCGCCGGTGACGGCGAGCTGGCCCATGGGGTGCTGGCGGCCGGCCTCATCGCCGGCGCCATGCTGGACCGCGACGACCGGATCGCGCTGTTCCAGCCCTTCGGCCTGGAGCCGGCGGTGCAGACCATCGGCGGCGTGTCGCGTGTCGCGGCCTATTGGCATGCCCGGTTGACCGCCCAGCTCGCCCCCAGGGCCGTGGCCCCGGCGCAGGACGATCCGGCCGTGCCGGTCTCCTCGGTCGAGCCGGCGGCGATGGCTCCGTTGCGGCCGACGCCGCCGGTGGGCGAGGGAAGGGCGCCGTCCCAGCGTCCCGCCCGGGTTGGGCGGGGGGTGAAGGCGGCGGCCGATCTTTCGCGCGGCGCGGTTCGGGCGGCGCTCGGCATGGCGGTGCGCCATGGCCGCGGTCGCGACCAGGCCTGAGGCATCCCGAACACCGCCGGAGCCCCGCGCGCCGTGGCCTGGAGCGTGCTCCCCTCCGCCGCAGCACGGGATCGCCCGGCGGGCATCCGCACGAGCCCCGGCCGGGAAGGTTCCGTTACGGCCGCATGACCGCGCGCGGCTTAGCCGGCGTTGCTTTTTTGCCACCAAATTCCACGGTGAAGCCGGTAAGC
The DNA here is from genome assembly GCA_937872325.1 of uncultured Xanthobacter sp. Classification (GTDB taxonomy): domain Bacteria; phylum Pseudomonadota; class Alphaproteobacteria; order Rhizobiales; family Xanthobacteraceae; genus Xanthobacter. The sequence continues at coordinate 20,680 of CALMSN010000127.1, forward strand.
CCTGTTAGGCGAGCGTTCACCACCCGCGCGGCCTTTGCTCATGTTCCGGGCAGGTGCAAGCTATAACGGGTCGTGGTGACGGCGCAGGCGTCGGACGCCGCGTATCGGGTACACATGGCGCGCCGCCAGGGGGCGCCGGACGAGGTGGATGATGGGGCGTATGGTTGGCAGCTGCCGGGTGGCGGGGATGGTGCTGGTCGCGGCATGCGGCCTTTCGGGCGTCGCCGGCGCCGCCGATCTCTATGCCACCAAGGCGCCCCCGGCGCCGGTGCAGGAAGACTGGTACGTCACCATCGGTGCCTCCGGCGTGCTGCAGCCCACATATCCGGGCGGTGACGAATATACCGTGCGCCCGGGCCTGATCTTCTCGATCTCCAAGGAGAGCGGGCTCAACACCTTCACCAGCGTGGACGACAGCCCGTCTTTCGCCCTGATCAATGCCGGCGCCTTCCGGGCCGGCCCCGCCGGCCGGCTGGACTGGGGGCGCGACGAGGGCGATTCGAATCGCCTGCGCGGCCTCGGCGACGTGGACTTCTCGCTCGAGGCGGGCGGCTTCGCGGAATGGTATCCGCTGGACTGGCTGCGCCTGCGCGGCGAACTGCGCTACGGCTTCGGCGGCTACGAGGCGCTGATGGGCGATCTCGCGGCCGACGCCATCTTCTCTTCCGGGCCGTGGCGCTTCGCCGTCGGTCCCCGCCTTTCCTATGCCGGCGGCGGCTACATGGAAGCCTATTTCGGGGTTACCCCGCAGCAGGCGGCGACGGCTGCGCTGTTCCTCAATCCGCTGCCCGTCTTCAGCGCCTCGGGCGGCTTCGACAGCGCCGGCGTGCTGGCGCAGGTGACCTACGCATTCGGCAACGGCTTCACCGCCGGCGCCTTCGGCTCCTACAAGCACCTGCTGGGCGATGCCTCCTCATCGCCGCTCACCGCGGATTCCAATCAGTTCTCCGCCGGCCTGTCGCTGAGCTACACCTTCAACATCGGCAAGGGTTTCTGGTGAGCGGGGCGGCCTGACAGGCCGCCGGAGCCGCCCGCGGGGCGAACGCCTGGATCGACAACACAAATGGCCGGCCCCCCAGGGACCGGCCATTCTGCTTTTTAGGTCCCCGGTGGCCGTTTCGGGCCGCCCGCCGCTCATGATGTCTCTCGCCCGCGCTCACCTTGGGAGCCCCGCCTGGGTGCGGGTAAGACGGGGTCGATGGCATCAACCTCGCCGCCGGTGGCCGGCCCGCCTGCGCTGGGCCTGGCTCAGCTTTCCTATCGGAAGGATCGCCCTCGCCGCGACGGCCGTCCACCGCTCATGACGTTTCTGGACCGCGCTCACCCCTTGAGCGCGCCCCATCCTGGATGCGGGGGAAGACGGGGCGATGGTATCAACCTCGCCGGCGGCCGGCTCGCCTGCGCTGGGCCTGGCTCAGCTTTCCTTATTGGAAGGATCGCCCTCGCCACGACGGCGGCCCGCCGCTCACCACGTTTCTGGCCCTCGCGCTCACCCCTTGAGCGCGGTCCGCCTGGATGCGGGGAAGTCCTGGGTCGACGGCATCAACCTCCCCGGCGGCCGGTCCGCCTGTGCGGGGCCCGGCTCAGCTTTCCTTGTCGGGAGCATCGCCCTCGCCGCGATGGCGGGTGGCCTCGTAGCCGATGATGAGGGCGCCGCCCGCCGCCGCAGCAGCCGCGGCGCCCTTGTCGGCGCCGGGCTCCTCGCCGCCGACCTTGGGATGCTCCTCGCGCGCCAGCCCGAAGTCGGCCGGCGGGGTGGATGCCGCCGGCTGGCGGTGGGGGTTGGGACCCGGCTTCAGCGGGCGAGTTTTGCGGCCGCACAGGATGGAGAAGAACACCGCCACCGGCACCGCCGCAGCCCGCCGCGCGAGGAGGAATACGATGGCGCTCATGGCTCAGCGCTGCTCGCGGCGCGCCATGAAGGCGAGCCGCTCGAACAGGTGCACGTCCTGCTCGTTCTTGAGCAGCGCCCCGTGCAGCGGCGGAATGGTCTTGCGGATGTCCTGCTCGCGCAGGGTCTCGGCCTCCACGTCCTCGGCGAGCAGCAGCTTCAGCCAGTCGATGAGCTCGGAGGTGGAGGGCTTCTTCTTCAGCCCGGGGACGTCCCGCAGATCGTAGAATAGCCGCAGCGCCTCGCCGACCAGGCGCTGCTTGATGCCGGGAAAGTGCACCTCGACGATGGCCCGCATGGTCTGCGCGTCCGGGAAGCGGATGTAGTGGAAGAAGCAGCGGCGCAGGAAGGCGTCCGGCAGCTCCTTCTCGTTGTTGGAGGTGATGATGACCACCGGGCGCTGGCGCGCCTTCACCTGCTCGCCGGTCTCGTAGACGTGGAACTCCATGCGGTCGAGTTCCTGCAACAGGTCGTTGGGGAACTCGATATCCGCCTTGTCCACCTCGTCGATGAGCAGCACCGGGCGGGCATCGGCGGCGAAGGCGGTCCACAGCTTGCCCTTGCGGATGTAGTTGGCGATGTCGTGGACCCGCGCATCGCCGAGCTGGCTGTCGCGCAGGCGGGCGACGGCATCATATTCATAGAGCCCCTGCTGGGCCTTGGTGGTGGACTTGACGTGCCACTCGATGAGCGGCGCGCCGAGGGCGGCCGCCACCTCCTGGGCCAGCACCGTCTTGCCGGTGCCCGGCTCTCCTTTCACCAGAAGCGGCCGCTGGAGCACGATGGCGGCATTGACGGCGATCTTCAGGTCGTCGGTGGCGACGTAGCTCTTCGTGCCCTCGAAACGCATCGGCAGATCCTTCGCAGCGCTGCGCTGCCCGAGAGACCGGCGGCCCGGACGGACCCCGGTGAGGTCCGCTGGCGCAAGCCGTTTCCCGTCCACGATTTTAAGAGCGCGAACCGGCCGGACGCCGGCGCGCTGGCGCGGGCCGGCCGGTCGAGGCTCCGGAGGCGCAGGGTCGAGGGGCAGGGCGCCGGCGTCAAGCCCCGCGACGCCGCGGCGCAATGCTGCGATTGCGGTTGTCGCGGGCCGGGCGCGCCGATATAAGCGCGGCGACCTTGGAACGTCGGCCCGTCCGCTCGTGTTGACGCCGCGTCGCACCGAAGGGCTGGTCGAGCGTTTCAGTTCGTTGAGGGGGAGGATTGCCACCTGTCCGGCACGTCGCCGGAGCCGGCGGCCGCTCCCCGGGGGATCAACGATGCTTGATCGAGGACATTGGTGATGTCGACGCAAATCGACGAAGACTACCACCCCCGCGAGGACGAGCCTTTCATGAACGACAGGCAGCGCGAGTATTTCCGCGCCAAGCTGTTGGTTTGGAAGGAAGACATCCTCAAGGAGGCGCGCGAGACCCTGCAGCATCTCCAGGACGAGAACCAGAACCACCCGGATCTCGCCGACCGGGCCTCCTCGGAGACCGATCGCTCCATCGAGCTGCGCGCCCGTGATCGCCAGCGCAAGCTGATCGCCAAGATCGACGCCGCGCTGCAGCGGATCGAGGACGGCAGCTACGGCTATTGCGAGGATACCGGCGAGCCGATCTCGCTGAAGCGGCTGGAGGCTCGCCCCATCGCCACCCTCTCGGTGGAAGCCCAGGAGCGCCACGAGCGGCGCGAGCGCGTCTACCGCGACGACTGATTCCCCGATTCTGGGCCGGGGCTCCGCGCGGTCCCGGTTCCGCGTGCGCGCGTGTTGAGTCGCCGCGACCCGACCGGCATCGCCCGCACCAGCCGAGCAGGGCCGCCCTCCCGCGCGAGGGCCGCCGCAGTGGGGTTCGACCCCTGGTCGCCCCAGAATCGTTCCGGGCCTGCCGGCCGCCTATGCCCCATTGAGCGTCCCGAGCGGGATTTCACCCCCGGACGGCATGGTGGTTCCGCGGGGCTGCGAATCCGTCGCCCGCGCTCCATGTCCTGACGCGCCTCCCGACCTGATTCATTCCGACCCTTTCGGTGCCGCGGCTCCCGGCAGGCCGAATCCGGGCCGGATGCAGCTCAATGCCTGCGTCTGCGGCAGCGCTTTTCGGACTCGCGCCCCGTCGATCGCCCCCATTCACCATTCCGCAAGAGGCTTTGACGGATTCTCCAGCGGCACGATCGGCCGGAATTCGCCTTGCGGATGGGGCTTGCCGGGTCAGTGGGCGCCCACAACCGGTGGGTGTGGGGCACACGCCGGAGTTCGTCGCGCAGGGCCGGGCAACGCGGGCAAGGACCCCGGGCGGGGCCGTCCGTAAAGGAAATGCGCCACCTGATTACCGCACTCCAAACCCCGAAAAGGTATTTTCGTAGGTGATGGAGGTCAGTGCCATTCCTGCAACACCGCCGGGAAAAGCATCATCTTGGCCGTCACATTGGTCCTCTTCTGATTGATCACAGGTTTGCCTTTTGTATGTTGGCTTTGCGACGAAGGGGGGCAGAACCCCGGTCGCCACAAAGCACGCAACCTGATCGCCGTGACGGCGGCAGGTGCCCACAAACGGGGCAGCATCGTGTGGCGTGGGAATCGGGGCAAGAACCTCTCGGGGGTGCGAGTGGCACCGACGACGCGGAACTCGCTCCCTCGGAACCAAACTTGGAGGTTGACGATGAAGATGGTGAAGAGCCTTCTCCTCGGCAGCGCGGCGGGTCTCGTCGCGGTCGCCGGTGCTCAGGCTGCCGATCTGCCTGTGAAGGCGAAGGCCGTCGAGTACGTTAAGGTGTGCTCGGCTTACGGCGCTGGCTTTTTCTACATTCCCGGCACCGACACCTGCATCAAGATCGGCGGGTATGCCCGCTTCGATACTTATGTGAACGCGGTTGGTACCTTCAACCCGTACATCAGCTCCGCGGCTGGCACCGGCTTCAGCGGCCCGGGCGGCCTGAACGCTGCCTTCCCCTTCCGCGACAACGATGACGCGGACTACCTGACCCGCGCCCGCGGCGTGGTGGACTTCGACGCCCGCACCGCCACCGACTACGGCACCCTGCGCTCCTACGTCCGCTTCGGCGGCGAGTGGAACTCGCAGACGGGTTCCAATGCCGGCTCCGGCAACGGCTTCTACTTCGAGCGCGCTTTCATCCAGTTCGCCGGGTTCACCTTCGGTTACACCCAGTCGTTCTTCGATCTGGCGCTCAACTACATGCTGACGACCCCGTATGCGGGTTCGAACCAGTGGACCACCCTGGCCGCCTACACCGCCGACTTCGGTAACGGCTTCTCCGCGACCGTGTCGTTGGAAGATACCGCCAACCGCGTCACCGGCGTGCAGTACGGCTTCGCCCAGGTCGGTGGCGCCACCAACGCTGCCAACGTTGCGAACCAGCTCGCCTGGACCGGCGCCAGCTACTACAACGCCGTCGGTGGCCAGCAGGCTCCCGATATCGTCGGTAACCTCCGCCTCTCGCAGGCTTGGGGCACCGCCCAGATCGCGGTCGCTGCTCACCAGGTCAACACGGCCGACGTGAACAACATCGCCTCGCTCGGCCTCCCGGCCATCGTCGGCTCCACCGACACCTGGGGTTGGGCTGTCGGCGGCGGCGCCGAGTTCAAGCTTCCCTTCCTGGCCGCTGGCGACAGCGTGTTCTTCCAGGCTGGCTATGCTGACGGCGCTCTGAGCTACCTCGGCCTGTCGGGCACCTCGCAGGGTCGTGCGAACGGTCTCGGCTCCATCAGCCTCAACCCGCTGGCGCTCTATGTGCCGGGTCTGGGTGTCGGCAACGGTGCCTACGCCTCGCTCGCCGATGCGGTTCTCTCGCCCTTCGGGACGCTCGAGACCGTCTCCGGCTGGTCGCTGCAGGGTCAGTTCCGTCACTTCTGGACCCCGGCCCTGCGCTCGGCGGTGTATGCTGGCTACGTCAGCATCGACATGCCGAACAGCTTCACCAGCATCGGCCTGGTTGACACCGGTGGCGCTCAGGCTCCCGGCGTGTTCTATGCCCCGACCGGCGTGGACATGTGGCAGCTTGGCTTCAACACCATCTGGTCTCCGGTCAAGAACCTCGATATCGGTGCGGAAATTCTGTACTCGAAGATCGAGCTCGACGGCCCGAACCAGTTCGTCCGCACCGCCGCTGGCGGCGCTACCGGCCTGGATATCCTCTCCGGCACCTCGACCGACGTGTGGTCGGGCGGCGTGCGCGTGCAGCGGAACTTCTGATCCAAAGAACTGGCAACGGTTCAAAAGGGCTCCGGCGAGTAATCGCCGGAGCCTTTTTCTTTTTGTCGCGCGGGCAGGATGTGTCTGTGGTAATTTGGAATAGGACGATACTGCATTGCATCGTATTCCCAACACAGTCATCTCCGTGTAATCTCGATTCAAGAAAGCCGCTTTGTATACAGTGGCTTTTCTGACGTTGGGGATGTCGTGCCGGCCTGATGAATCGGGCCGGGCGGCGACATGGGTCTCGCCAGCGGTGTTTGAAGGGGAAGCAGCGCAGGTCGCGCGCCAGGTTGCCGGAGGCCGTGAAAGCACGGCCCGGTCCACGTGGGCGCGCGGTGGCGATGCGGAGATCAACTGGGAGCTTACTATGGCGCGATCTCATGGGATGCGGGGGGCGCAACGGGCGCTCGGGCGTCTACCTTGTGGCGGCCGGCCTGTGCGGCACGGTTTTCGGGGCCGTTCCGGCGCTCGCCGCCGACGTCCTGCCGACCAAGTCCGGCCCGGCCTATGTGCGCACCTGCACCATCAAGGGCGCAGACGGTGACGAGAAGGCGATTCTCCTGCCCGGCACCGATACCTGCCTGAAGATCGGCGGCTATCTCTGGGCGGAAGGCTATTTCAACACCTTCTCCAATTATCCCAATGACTTCGACAAGCTTTACACGGTCGCCACCGGCGGCGTGATTCTCGATGCGCGGACAGAGACCGACTACGGCACCCTGCGCTCCTACTTCGAGGCCCGCTTCAAGTGGCGCAGCTCCGAGCCGTGGTCCGACGGCCCGGATCCGCGCGCCAACCAGATCGAGGTCTGGAACGCTTACGTCCAGTTCGCCGGCTTCACGGCCGGCCATGCCCAGTCCTTCTTCGACTTCTACGCCAATGCGGACGTCCTCGGCACCGATCCCGGCACCATCGGCTCGGATGTGCGGACCAACCTGATCGCCTACACGTTCGAGTTCGGCGAGGGCTTCAGCACCAGCTTCCCGCTGGAAGACACGTCCGAGCGTTCGTCCGGCGTGCTTCCGTTCGATCCCATTATCGCCGGGCTCGACAATTACCAGGCCGGCCAGCAGGTGCCGGATATCGTCGCCAACCTGAAGTATGAAGGCGAATGGGGTTCGGCCCAGATCTCCGGCGCCCTGCACCAGGTGACCGCCCTCGACTTCATCACCGAGACCAGCCGCACCGACACGTGGGGCTATGCGGTGCAGGCGGGCATCATGTTCAAGCTGCCCATGCTGGGCGAGAAGGACACCCTCTACCTGCAGACCGCCTATACCGACGGCGCTCCGGCCTATCTCGGCCTGCAGGATCCTAGCGGCGACTATTCTCCGCCGGATGGCTTCGTGGGCCTGTTCGGGGTCTCGAAGGTGAGCGGCTGGAACTTCACCGCGTCGCTGAAGCACAACTGGAACGAGCGCTGGAGCTCGGCCCTGTTCGGCGGTTATGCCGCCTACAGCTTCAACGATGCTTTCGTGGAGACCCTGTACGGCGCTTCGGGCGGCAAGAACGCCAACATCGGCGGCTATCTCTCCTGGACGCCGGTGGATCATCTGCAGATCGCCCTGCAGTATGATTACACCTACAATAGCGCCACCAACTACCTGTTCTTCGCCCCCGCCGCGGTGGCGGCGTCCTCGGTGGATGCCAGCCGGGTGCTGCTGTTCGTCGGCCGCGACTTCTGAAGTCCCGCTTCCGGGCCCCGGCGCTGCCGGGGCCTTGGGCCCGTCGATTGTCTCAAGGGGCGGATGTCCGCGCCTGCGGGACGCCCAATCATTCCAGATGCGGCGGGATTCCATCCCGTCGCATCTTTGCATTCAAGGACCGGTTGGGCGTGATGCCGTCGCCTCCGCGCCGTAGAGATGGATCCCGGAGGCCGGCCCGAAGCCATCCGCTGCGCTCACGGACCCTTGTGAAGGGCGTTTCCATCGTATCGAGGCGGCACTTTCATCTGCTGATCCAGAGCCCGCAAATGATTGAGCAGAGGCGGGGCGCCGCTCGTTGAAACGGCGAAGCGTTTTGAAAAAAGCGAATCGGGATCTTCAGCGCGTTCCGATCCAACTGAATCAATCTCATCGGAGAAACGCCGGCCAAATATTCGCGGAGCGCGAACTCCGGTCGATATGGCGCGCGTGAAATCCACTTGAGCTTTGATTTCAGCGATTCTCCTGACATCAGCCGGTGTGCGTCTTGCGCGAGAATGCTCCAGAGCCGGGGCCGGCCTTTCCCTCACCGGCCGGCTCGGCTCCACGCCGGGTAACGGGGGCTTTGCGGGTGCGGGACATGGGGCGACGATGCGACCCTTCCCCAGCGGTTTGGAAGTGTGCTGAACTCCCGTCAGCAGGCCTGACGCAGCGAATCCGCGCCGAACCGCCGGCATATAACCAACGGCATCCACAGGCGCCGGGGAGAGAGTGAAGCCCATGCCAGAGGCCGCATCCGGGCAGCATGGAAATCCGGACGTGCCCCACGGCGCCCCGGCGGCGGGCGCCGTGGGGCGCCCCTGGCTTGCTTTGCTCGTCAGCCTTCTCAGCCTTGCCGGTCTGGTGGCGTTCGCGCTCGCCTTCGTGCGGCCGCAGGTGGAGGCGGACCTGGCCCGGCGGGCCACCGCGCGGCTGGCGGAGACCGGCGAATCCTGGGCCTCGGTCCGCTTCCGGGGACGCGACGGCACCCTTGAGGGCGAGTCGCTGGCCGAGGAGGCGCGGGCCAAGGTGCGGGCCTCTCTGGCCAACGTCTTCGGCGTGCGCGCCATCCGCGACGCCACCACCCTGCTGCCGGAGCGCCGGCCGTTCACGTTCAGCGCGGTGAAGGACGGCAACACCATCGCGTTCGACGGCTACGTCCCCTCCCGGCGGGCGGTCACCCGCATTGCCGAGGCCTCGAAGGCCAAGGGGCTCAACGTGACCGGGCTCGACCGGCTGGTGCGGGCACGCGGCGCCCCGCCGGGCGACTTCGCCGGGCTGGTCCTGTTCGGCCTCGACCAGCTCGCGCAACTGCCCTCGGGCCGGATCACCCTGTCCGACGGCAGCCTCGCGATCGAGGGGCGCGCCGGAAATCTCGCCAGCTACGAGGCGCTGGCCGCCGCGGTGGAGTCGACACTGCCCTACGGCATGCAGCTCGCCCGCTTTGCGGTGCGTCCGCCGGTGGCCGCGCCCTTCTTCTGGCAGGCGAGCCGAGATGGCGATGCGGTGAAGCTTTCCGGCTATGTGCCATTGCAGGAGGCGCGGCAGGAGGTGGCGACGGCCCTGCGCACGGCGTTGCCCAGCGCGCGCCTTGCCGATGAGACCCGCCTCGCCGACGGCGCGCCAGCGGCCGAGATGTGGCTGCGGGCGGTGCGCTACGGCGCCCGCCTGCTGTCCTTCCTGCCGCAGGGGCGGGTGGCCCTCTCGGACAGCAGCATCACGGTGGAAGGGACGACACATAGTTTCGCCGCCTACGAGGCCCTCGCCGCGGCCCGCCGCAACCCGCCGGAAGGCTTCCAGATCACCCGGTTCGCGGTGGAGCCGCCGCGGGTCTCGCCCTTCGTCACCAGCGTGGTCCGGGCGGCGGACAATGTGCGTCTCACCGGCTACGTCCCCTCGGAGGAGGCGCGCAAGCTGTTGGCGGATGCGGTGCGGGTGGCTTTTCCGGGGGTGGGCGTGGCCGACGAGACGCGGCTGGCGTCCGGCGGGCCGAAGCCGGATGCCTGGGCCGCGACGGCGCACTTCGCCGTCGCCCAGCTCGCCCGGCTGCGTACCGGCGAGGCGAAGCTCACCGGCACCGATCTGGCGCTGTCCGGCGAGGCGACCGATTCGGCTGCCTATGTGGCGGTGATGCAGGCGGTGCGCTCGCCGCCCGAAGGGGTCGCGGTGGAGGTGAAGGGCGTGCGCCCGCCCACCATCTCGCCCTACGTCTTCGCGGTCCGGCGCGACGGGGATGAGATCACCGTTTCCGGCTTCTTCCCCGACGAAGCCGCCCACGGGGCGATCCGCGCGACGCTGGAGCGCGACTTCCTGAAGGAGAAGGTGAACGACCTCTCGGCCATCGGCGCCGGCGCCCCCGAGGGCTTTGCCGATGCGGTCCTCGCCGGCCTGGCGCCGCTGGCGCGCGCGCAGAGCGGCGAGCTCAGCCTCGCCGACGGGCAGCTTCAGCTCTCCGGCACAGCGTTCAGGCCCGGCGCTATGGCGGAGATGGAAGCCGAGCTGAAGCGGGCCCTGAAGCCGCCTTTCGCCGCCGAGGTCAGCCTCACGCCGGTGGAGCCGGGCCCGGCCGTCCCCGCCGGGGCGTGCCAGGGGCTGATCGCCGAGCTGATGCGGCGTGGCACCATCAACTTCGTCAGCGGCAGCGCCCGCATCGACCGGACCAGCCAGGGCCTGCTCGACCGGCTGGTCTTCACCCTGCAGCGTTGCCCCACCGCGGTCGCGGTGGTGGAGGGCCACACCGATGCCACCGGCGATGCCGCCGCCAACCAGCGCCTTTCAGAAGCGCGGGCGGCTGCGGTGCTGATCTATCTCACCCAGGCGGGGATCCCGGCGGCGCGGCTGTCGGCGCTCGGCCACGGCGCCAGCCGCCCGCTGGCCGGGAATGACAGCGAGCCCGGCCGGGCCCAGAATCGGCGGATCGAGTTCGTGGTGAAGGAAGGGCCTGCGCCGTGATCTATCTTGCGCTCACCCTCTGGCCCTATCTGCTGGCGGCCGGCGCGCTCGGCGGCCTCACCGGCTATGTGCTGGCGCGGGATCTGGCGCGCAAACGGGAGGGCCGCGCGCCATGACGGCGTTTCATCTGCAGACCCTGGCCCTGCTGGTGCTCGCCTATGGCTGCGGCCTCCTTGCGGGGGTCTGGGCATGGCGGCGCGGCAGGCACCGGACGGCGGTGTATCCGCCGGCATCGGCGACGGTGACGGCGCCGGCGAGCGCTCCCTCGGCCACCGCTCCCTCTGCCGTCGCGCAGGCGGGCGGGTCTTCCCCGGTGGTGCCCGCGCTGGCGGCAGCGCTCGCGCCGGTGCCGCCGGTGGTGCCTTCCGCCGCGGCGGAGGCAGCCCCTTCGGGGCCGTCAGCCGCAACGCCGCAGCCGGACACCGCGCAAGCCGGGCTGCCGCTCCACAACGGGGTCGCCGTGCTGGATGCGGCGGTGCCCCCCGCGGCGCCGGCCGCGATCCCCGTGCCGCGCCCGGACCCCCATCCCGGCGCCCGTCCGCCGGCGCAGGTCCCGCCCCCCGGCGACAGGGGAGACGATCTCAAGGTGCTGAAGGGGATCGGACCGCAGAACGAGCAGCGCCTCCACGCTCTGGGTATCCATTATTTTCGGCAGATCGCCGAATGGACCCCGGCGGAGGTGGAGTGGGTGGGCAACTACCTGGCTTTTCCAGGCCGGATCGAGCGCGAGGACTGGGTGGGCCAGGCGCGGGCCTTGCTGTCCGGCACCCCGCCCGCGGCCCTCCGCCCGCCGCCGCGCAAGCCGTCCCGATAGGTTCTCGTGCCTCGGTTGGACATGTGATCTGGCGGAGTGATCGAACGGCTGCCGAACGGCGTTTCATGCCCGGGCTGGTTCCTGGCCTTAACGCCGCGTTGCTTGCCGCACCTCAGCGCCCGCGGGCCCCACTCAAAAATCCTGTCCGGACCTACGGCGTCGATGGCCCGGGACACGGCCGGACGGGGCGGCACTAAAATACGAAAGGGTGCTGGGAGCGCCCATCGAATCGACTTTTCAAGCAGCCTCCAAGGGTCCTCAAGAGAACCATCGGGCAGGGGACTCTCGGGCCTCAGGCAGGGCGCCGACCGCAGTCGATGCCGGACGGATCGGCGAGGATCGGGACTGCCGCAAGAGGCAAAGGCCCCGTCTGCCGACGCTGCACGTTTTGTTCGGGGCTCTAAAACCATTGGCCCCGGTCTTCGGCCGGTGCCAAGCGGGTCGCGGTCAGGTGCGGCGCGGGCTTGACCAAGGACCCTTGAGCCATCCTCACGGGCCCCGTGTAAAACACGATCTGGCAGGCCGGCCCAGGGGGGCAATTCGTCCCCGTGCTGCCAAGGGCTGCCAAATGTTCCCGAGAGCCAGCTGGCGCCGTGAGTTGCCACGCGCCCCGCCCCGCTCCCAGAGGCCCCGCCGCGGGGCGGAGCGGACGGGTGGCGAGCGCATTTGGCGAGGCGGACTTGGCGACGCGGACTTTGGCGCGTTGGCCGCCGCGGATTACTCCGCGGCTTCCGAGTCCTTCTTCTTCCCCGCGGCGCTCTTCGCGGCCGTGCTCTTCGCCGTAGTGCTCTTCCCCGTGGTGCTCTTGGCCTTCGCGGCCTTCGGCTTCGTCGCCTTGGCCGGCTTTGCGTCGTCGCCCTCGCCGGCGGCCTTCGTCGCGGTCTTGCTCTTTGCGGCCGACTTCGTCCCCGCCTTGCCCTTGGCCGGGCTCTTGGCCGGCGGCGCGCTGGCCGCCTTGGCGTCGATGAGGGGGATGGCATCGGCCAGCGTCAGCGCTTCCGGATCCACCGACTTGGGCAGCGTGGCGTTGACCTTGCCGTGATTCACGTAAGGCCCAAACCGCCCCGGCCGCACGGTGACCGGGCCGCCCAGGGTCGGATGATCGCCGAGCACCCGGCCGGCCGTCGCTCCGCCGCCGCGGGCGCCGCGCCCCTTGGTCTGCTTGTCGGCGATCAGCGCCACCGCCCGGTTGAGCCCGACCGAGAGCACGTCGTCGGCGTCCTCAAGGTTGGCGTAGGTGCGCCCGTGCTGAACGTAGGGCCCGTAGCGCCCGATGCCGGCCAGGATCGGCTCGCCGTCGGACGGATGCACGCCGATCTCGCGCGGCAAGGCGAGCAGCTTCAACGCGGTTTCGAGGTCGACGTCGGCGGGGGCGAGGCCCTTGGGGAGGGAGGAGCGCTTCGGCTTCTCCCCGTCCTTGCCCTCGCCGAGCTGGAGATAGGTGCCGAAGCGGCCCGAGCGGACGGTGACCTCCTCGCCGCTCTGCGGGTCGAGGCCGAGCTGGCGGTTGCCGTCGCCCTCGGGGCCGCCCTCGCCGCTGAGCGGCTGGGTGTGGCGGCACTCCGGATAGTTCGAGCAGCCGATGAAGGCGCCGAACTTGCCCATCTTCAGGGAGAGCCGCCCGGCGCCGCAGGTGGGGCACAGGCGCGGGTCGGTGCCGTCGGCCTTGGGCGGGAAGATGTGGGCGGTGAGCATCTCGTCCAGGGCATCGAGCACCTGGGAGACGCGCAGGTCCTTGGTGGCCTCGATGGCGGCATAGAAATCCCGCCAGAAGTCGCGCAGCACCTGCTTCCAGTCGATCTCGGCCGCCGAAACCTCGTCGAGCTTTTCCTCGAGGTCGGCGGTGAAGTCGTATTCCACGTAGCGCTTGAAGAAGCTCTCGAGGAAGGCGGTCACCAGCCGGCCCTTGTCCTCGGCGACGAGGCGCTTCTTCTCCAGCTTCACGTATTCGCGGTCGCGGAGCACCGCGAGCACGGCGGCGTAGGTGGAGGGACGGCCGATGCCGAGCTCCTCCATCCGCTTCACCAGCGAGGCTTCCGAATAGCGCGGCGGCGGCTCGGTGAAGTGCTGGCTGGTGACGATCTCGCGCTTGTCGAGGCCCTCGCCGGCGCTCATGGCGGGCAAGGGGCCGGGCTCCTCCCCCCCGTCCTCGCCGCCCTTGGCCCCCCCGTAGTGGGGGGGGGAGCCGTCGAACTTCACCACCGTGCCGGTGGCGGTGAGGTCCAGGGTGCGGGCGCCCGCTTTGGCCTCGATGTCGGCGGTGGTGCGCTCCAGCTCGGCCGATTCCATCTGGCTCGCGACGGTGCGAATCCAGATCAGCTCGTATGGCTTTGCCTGCTCGCCATCAAGCACCCGGGCGACGTCGCGCGGGTGGCGGGCGGGATCGGTGGGGCGGATGGCCTCGTGGGCCTCCTGGGCGTTCTTGGCCTTGGTGGTGTACTTGCGCGGCACGCCGGGCAGGTATTTCGGGCCGAACTGCTTGCCGATGGCGTCGCGCGTGGCGGCGACCGCCTCGGGAGCCATGTCGACGCCGTCGGTTCGCATGTAGGTGATGAGGCCCACCGTCTCGCCGCCGAGGTCGACGCCCTCGTAGAGCCGCTGCGCGACCTGCATGGTACGGGCCGGGGCGAGGCCGAGCTTTCGGCTTGCCTCCTGCTGGAGGGTCGAGGTGGTGAAGGGCGGCTGGGGATGCCGCTTCAGCGGCTTGGCCTCCACCGAGCGGACGCGGAAGGCGGCGGCGTCCAGCGCGGCGCGGAAGGCCTTGGCCTCCTCCGCCGTGCCCACCGAGAGGCGGGTGATCTTCTTGCCGTCGGCGCCGGAGAGGCGGGCCTCGAAGGCGTCGCCCCGCGGGGTCGCGAGGCGGGCGAGGATGGACCAGTATTCGCGGGCGACGAAGGTCTCGATCTCCCGCTCGCGGTCGCAGACGAGGCGCAGCGCCACCGACTGCACGCGCCCGGCCGAGCGCGCGCCGGGCAGCTTGCGCCAGAGCACGGGGGAGAGGGTGAAGCCCACCAGATAGTCCAGCGCCCGGCGGGCGAGGTAGGCATCCACCAGCGCGCCGTCGATGTCGCGGGGCGCCTTCATCGCCTCCAGCACCGCCTGGCGGGTGATGGCGTTGAAGACCACGCGGGAGACCTTCTGGTCCTTCAGCGCCTTCTTCTGCCGCAGCACCTCCAGGACGTGCCAGGAGATGGCCTCGCCCTCGCGGTCGGGGTCGGTGGCGAGGATCAGGGCGTCGGCGCCCTTCACGGCGCTGGCGATCTCGTTCAGCCGCTTCTGCGCCTTGGGATCTACCTCCCACAGCATGCGGAAGTCCGCCTCCGGATCCACGGACCCGTCCTTGGAGGGCAGGTCGCGCACGTGGCCGTAGGAGGCGATCACCTCGTAGCCGGGGCCGAGATATTTGTTGATCGTCTTCGCCTTGGCCGGCGATTCGACGATGACGACCTGCATGACGTTCCGTATCTCTAGAGAGGGGCATGCGTCGGAGCGCCGGGGGAGGCCGCGCCTCCGTGCCGGCGCCGGCGCCGCCCTGATGACGTCGGCCTTCGCGGCGGGAACTGCGCCTGCGCGGCCCCTGGTGGACGCCGCCGCAGGTTACCCGGCCCCGTTGCGCCCGCAACATGGGCAGAGCCGCGACGCCTGTCAAATGCTCTGCCGGGCCGGCCGGCCTCCTCCGATGGCGCCTTTCGTATGAAGCGGCAGCCTGGCAATACAACCATAGGTAAGTTTTATTATGAAAATCAACCTTTAGAAGGTAAGGGGTCCGGCGCGCCCCAGCCGGTATCCGCGATTTGCAGCCCGAAGGGTCGCGCCATGGACGAACCGCCAGCCCCTGATTCCAAGAGGGCTCTTTCGAGGAGTCTTGAGAGGGACCACGGGAGGGATCTTGCGAGCGATCCCGCGGCCGTGGCCACCTATGTGGCCCAGCTCGCCGAAGAGCTCGCCCAGCTCTCCCGCCGCGGCGGGCTCACCACCCTGGCCTATATCCTCGACATGGCGCGGCTGGAAGCGCGCGGGGTCGCCGCTTCCGCCCGCCCGGGCCACGTGCCCGATTGCGACGATATCGCATCCCGGTCGCCGTGAGCAGGGGCCCGGTTGCCCGGTCGGCAGCGGCAGGAGCAGAGGGCATGATCGCGGCTTGATCGGGCAGGCGGGGCCGATGGGCCGCGCGCGCTCAGCCCATGCGCAGGGCGACGAGGCCGGTTCCCGGCCGGTCGAGCCGGCCGGCCAGTTCCAGCTCCAGCAGCACGATCTGCACCTCTCCCGGCGTCACACCGGACAGGCGGACGAGGTCGTCCACCTGCGTCGGCACCGGGCTCAGCAGGCCGATCAGGCGCGCGCGGGCATCCTCCCCCGGGCCGGCATCGGCGCCGAAATCGCCCGCCGGGGGGATGAACGGGGCCTCGATGGCGATGTCCGGCCGGCGGGTGGCGATGGGGGTGAGGGCCTCGATCACGTCGGCGGCGTCGGTCACCAGCGTCGCGCCCTGCTTGATGAGCCGGTTGGCGCCGCCGGAGCGCGGATCGAGGGGCGACCCCGGCACCGCGAACACCTCGCGCCCCTGCTCGGCGGCGAGCCGGGCGGTGATCAGCGAGCCGGAGCGCTCCGCCGCCTCCACCACGATCACCCCCAGCGCCATGCCGGAGACGATGCGGTTGCGGCGAGGGAAGTCCCGCGCCCGGGCCTCCCAGTTGAGCGGCATCTCGGAGACCACGGCGCCACGCGCCGCCATCTCCTCGATCAGCCCGAGATTCTCCGTCGGATAGGGCCGGGCGAGGCCGCCGGCCAGCACGCCGATGGTGGCATCGGCGCGTCCGCCCTCGAGCGCCGCGGCATGGGCGGCGGCATCGATGCCGCGGGCGAGGCCCGACGCCACCACCCAGCCGGCCGAAACGAGGTCGCGGGTGAGGCGGGCGGCCATGGTCCTCCCGGCGGCGGAGGCGTTGCGGGCGCCGACGATGGCGACGATCCGGCCGCGCAGCGCCGCCCCGGAGCCGCGCACCGCCAACAGCGGCGGGGCATCGTCGAGGGCGCGCAGGGCTTCGGGATAGTCCGCCTCGCCCAGCGCCACCAGCCGGGCGCGGCGGGCGGCCAGAGCGGCGATCTCCGCTTCCGCCTCGGCCCGGCTCGGCCCCTGCGGCGGCATCAGCCGTCCGCCGCGGCGGGCGAGGGTGGGCAGCGCGTCGAGGGCGGCAGCGGCGCCGCCATACTGGTTGATGAGCGCGCGGAAGGTGCGCGGCCCCACATTCTCGGTGCGGATGAGGCGCAGCCAGTCCAGCCGCTGGGCCGGGCTGAGCAGTTCGCCCTTCTCGGGTCCTTTGGCGGGGCCGGCCGGATCGGGCGGCGGACGACGGGCCATGGCTCAGCCCTTCGCGCCGATCTTGTCCTTGCCGATCTTGCCCTCGGTGCCGGCCATCAGCCGGCGAATGTTCTCGTGGTGCTTGGCCCACAGCAGCGCCGCCAGCACCGCCAGCACCGCCGCCTCCGGCCGGTAGCCGAAGATCCAGATCGCCGCCACCGTCACCACCGAGGCCACCAGCGCGGCGAGGGAGGAGAAGCGGGTGACGTAGGCCACGGTGAGCCATGCGAACGCGAAGGCCAGGACCCCCGGCCAGGCGAAGCCCAGCGTGACCCCGATGAAGGTCGCCACCCCCTTGCCGCCGCGAAACTTCAGCCAGACCGGGAAGATGTGGCCGATGAAGGCGCCGAATCCGGCGGCGAGCGCCCCGTCGTGGCCGAACAGGGCGGCCCCCAGCAGCACCGCCGCGGTGCCCTTCAGCGCATCGCCCAGCAGGGTGAGGGCGGCGAGGTCCTTGCGGCCGGTGCGCAGCACGTTGGTGGCGCCGATATTGCCGGAGCCGATGGTGCGGATATCCGCGGTGCCGGCCTTGCGGGTCAGCAGCAGGCCGAAGGGGATGGAGCCGAGGAGGTAGCCCAGGGCCAGCGCCAGGATGGCCATGGGAAGGGTCTCAGCGGTCATCGGCAGCCTTCGCGGGATCGACGGGCGGTCAAACGTATTCGTAGACGGTGGCGCCGGCAACGATGGTGCGCAGCACCCGTCCCTGCAACCGCGCCGCATCGAACGGGGTGTTGCGCGAGCGCGACTTGAGCTGCTCCGGATCGAGGATGAAGGGCAGGCCGGGATCGAACACGATCACGTCCGCCGGCGCCCCCGGCCGCAGGGTGCCGGCATCGAGGCCGAGGATCCGCGCCGGCCCGGTGGACAGAGCGTGCAGCAGGTTGACGAGGTCCACCTGCTCGGCATGGACGAGGCGCAGCGCGGCGGAGAGCAGGGTTTCCAGACCGATGGCGCCGGGCTCGGCCTCGGAGAAGGGCAGGCGCTTGCCCTCCACGTCCTGCGGCCGGTGGTCGGAGACCACCACGTCGATGAGGCCGGACGAGAGCGCCCGGATCAGCGCCGCCCGGTCGTCCTCGGCCCGCAGCGGCGGGCGCACCTTGAAGAAGGTGCGGTAGGAGCCGACGTCGAGCTCGTTGAAGCAGAGGTGGTTGATGGTGGCGGCGGCGGTCACCGGCAGGCCGGCGGCCTTGGCCCGCTCCAGGATCTCGAGGCTCTCGGCGCAGGTCAGCGCCGCGGCGTGGTAGCGGGCATGGGTGCTGGCCACGAGCCGCACGTCGCGCTCCAGCACGATCGCCTCGGCCGCCTTGGGGATGCCGGACAGGCCGAGGCGCGAGGCGAACTCGCCCTCGTTCATCGCCCCCTGCGACATGGTGGCGTCCTCAGTGTGGTGGACGATGAGGGCGTCGAAGTCGCGGGCATAGGTAAGGGCGCGGCGCAGCACCTGGGCGCTGGCGAGCGAGCGCGGGCCATCGGTGAAGGCGACCGCGCCGGCGGCCTTCAGGAGGCCGATCTCGGTCATCTCCTCGCCCTTGAGGCCCTTGGTGATGCCGGCGGCCGGATGCACCCGCACCACCGCGGTGTCGCGGGCGCGGCGCAGGATGAAGTCGACGATGGCCGGGTCGTCCACAACCGGGTCGGTATCGGGCTGGCAGACCAGGGTGGTGACGCCGCCCGCCGCGGCCGCATGGCTGGCGGTGGCAAGCGTCTCCAGGTGCTCGGCGCCGGGCTCGCCGACGAATGCGCGCATGTCGACGAGGCCGGGGGCGACGACGCAGCCGCGGCAGTCCACCACCTCGGTGCCGTCAGGCAGGCCGGCATTGGCGAGGCCGAAGCCGGCATCCCGGATGACGCCGCCGGAGATCAGCACGTCGCCGTTGAAGTCGGCGCCGCGGGCGGGGTCGATCACCCGGGCGTGGGCGAGGAGCAGCGGGCGGGGCTCACCCCCGACGGGGCCAGTGTGGCGGCCGGTCTCACGCATGGGGCAGCTTCCGGGCGAGGGTGTCGAGCACCGCCATGCGCACGGCGACGCCCATCTCGACCTGCTCGCGGATGAGGGAGCGGGCGCCGTCGGCGACCCCCGAATCGATCTCCACGCCCCGGTTCATGGGGCCGGGATGCATCACCAGGGCATCGCGCTTGGCGTAGCGCAGCTTGGTCTCGTCGAGGCCGAAATAGTGGAAGTACTCCTTCACCGAGGGGATGAAGGAGCCGGCCATGCGCTCGCGCTGGAGGCGCAGCATCATGACGATATCCGCCCCTTCGAGGCCGGCCTCCATGGTGCGGAACACCTCGACGCCGAACTTCTCGATCTGCGCCGGCAGAAGGGTGGAGGGCGCCACCACCCGCACCTGCGCGCCGAGGGTCGTCAGAAGCAGGATGTTGGAGCGTGCGACCCGCGAGTGCAGCACGTCGCCGCAGATGGCGATGGTGAGGTCGGCGATCCGGCCTTTGTTGCGGCGGATGGTGAGGGCATCGAGCAGCGCCTGGGTGGGATGCTCGTGGGCGCCGTCGCCGGCATTCACCACGCAGCAGTCCACCTTGCGGGCGAGCAGCGCCACCGCTCCCGACGCATGGTGCCGCACCACCAGGATATCCGGGTGCATGGCGTTCAGCGTGATGGCCGTGTCGATGAGGGTCTCGCCCTTCTTCACCGACGAGGAGCCCACCGACATGTTCATCACGTCGGCGCCGAGCCGCTTGCCGGCGATTTCGAACGACGACTGGGTGCGGGTGGAGGCCTCGAAGAAGAGGTTGATCTGGGTGCGCCCGCGCAGGGTGGTGCGCTTCTTCTCCACCTGCCGGTTGAGGTCCACGAACTCCTCGGCGAGGTCGAGGAGGGCGACGATTTCCCCAGCCTTCAGACCCTCTATTCCGAGGAGGTCGCGGCCGGTGAGGGTGAAGGCGGAAGGGGCTGCCATGGCAGGCCGGAGGCATAGACAAATGCCGCCCCCGCGGCAAGCGCCGCCGACGGCGAAAGGCCCGGCTGCGAGGGGAACGCGGCGCCTGGTCGCGGGCGCGGGATTCAGAAGTCGTTCATCAATCGTGAAGAAGGATGAGGCCGGGCGGGCCCGCCGCCACATTTTGGCTGGCAGGCCGTCGACACTTCGCCAAGGGGCGGTTGCCACACTGTCTCCCGGCATGCCGGCCTGGTCCGGCGGTGCCGATCGCGACGGGAGTTGATCTGATGTCTTCGAAGCTCAAGGGCGTGATGGTGGCGCTGGTGGCGGTGGCGAGCCTCGCCGGCAGCCTTGCCCCGGCCTCCGCCGCGGCCATCGGCACCGGCAGCCTGGCGCTACGGGGCGGCGATGCCGCCATGGTGCAGCAGGTGGGCTATTGGTATCGCGGCCGCTGGTATGGCGGGTCCCCGGGGCCGAACGGCGCCGCGGTGGGGGCGGGCATCGCCCTCGGCATCCTCGGCGCCGCGGCCATTGCCGGCGCCGCCAGCGCCCCGCCGCCGGTTTATTATGAGCCGCCTCCGCCGGTCTATTACGAGCCGGCGCCGCGGGTCTATCTGGAAGGCCCGCCGCCGCCGCGGCCGCGCTCGTGCTGGGTCGATGCCGGCCCAGGCCGGGGCTACTGGTCGCCCTGCTGAGGCCGCAGGCCTCCGGCAGAAGGCCCGGGGCTCAAGCCACCAGCTTCGCCAGCGCGATCACCAGCGGCAGGGTCACCCCGGCCGCGATGATCTGCAGGGTCAGGATCTCCGCCAGCATGGGGGCGTCGCCCCCCATCTGGCGGGCGAGCACGTACGCGTTGGGCGCCGCCGGCACCGCCGCGATCACCGCCACCATGGTCAGCTCGACGCCGCCGAGGCCGAGGATCAGGCCGAGGATGACCGCGATCAGCGGCTTGGCCAAGAGCTTGAGGGCGAGGCTCGCCATCACCGGCAGCTTCGGCCGCATCAGCGCGCCGAGATTGAGCCCCGAGCCCACCACCAGCAGCCCCAGCGCCAGGGACGCCCGGCCGAGGATGTCGCCGAACTCCAGCACCACCCGCGGCACCGGCACCGCGAAGGCATTGAGCAGGCCGCCCAGCGCGCACGCCCACAGATAGGGATTGCGCAGCAATTGCCCGCCGATATAGCCGGCGGTGGGCGCCGCCTGGCCGCAGAAGGCGGCGAGCACCATCACCGCGATGACGTTGACCACCGGGATCATCGCCACCATCGCCACCGCCGCGATGGTGATGCCCTTGGCGCCATAGAGCCCCCCGGCCACCGCGAAGACGATGTAGGTGTTCCACCGCACCGCCCCCTGGAACACCGAGGAGAAGGCGGGCCCGTCGGTGCCGAGCAGGGCGCTGAACATCCGGTGACGCACCAGGATGAGGCCGGACAGGACCAGCACGGCGCCGATGAGCGCGCTCGCCACCGCCAGCACGCTCACCTCCGACAGGTCCGCCTTGACCGCGGAGACCACCAGCAGCGCCGGGAACAGCACGAAATAGGTGAGTTTCTCCAGCGCCGCCCAGTGCGCCGCCTCCGGCAGCAGGATTCGCCGCAGGATGGCGCCGAGCGCGATGATGAGGAACACCGGCGCCAGAGCGGTGAGGACCAGGCCCATGGTCTCGACTTTCCCATATGGCGATCGGCGAGGCCGCCGCCGCGATGCGCGGCCAGCGGCATCGCGCCCGGATCGCATGCAGGGCTTATCCTCAGTTTTGGAGCGTGAAAAGCGGCCGCGACGTCAGTTGGTGTCAGGGTATGGTGCGGGTGCGTCCCATCCCGGGACACGCGGGCTTCGCCTCACGAAGACGTTATCCATCCAGATCAGATGCTTATGGGGTTTTGGCGCGGATCTGTGCGCGGCAAGCGGCGGCCCGGAAGACGGAACAGGGCGGGATCAGGCGGGGTCCGAATCGCGGCTGGGGCCGAAGTCCTGTTCCGTTCCCGGGCATCGCGCGCGCGATGCCCGCCGCCGGTGGGGAAGGGGCGCTGACGCCGGTGCGGATGCGTCCCATCCCGGGACGGGCGAGCTTCGCCTCACGAAGAAGTTATAAAATCAGATCAGATACTTATGGGAGCTGGCGCGGATCTGCGCCCGGCAAGCGGCGGCTCGGAAGCGGGAACAGGGCGGGATCAGGCCGTGTCCGAATCGCGGCCTGGGCCGAAATGCCGTTCCGTTCCCGGCATTGCGCCAGCCGGGTTCTGTGGGCGTCAGGCCGATCCCGCCCAGGCTGAATTGCGGCGCCGGCAGGGCAGATCCGGGACCGATGCATGGCGGTACTCTTGCGCAATGGTTGCCAAATCCTTAAACGAGCGCTCCCGCTCGCTTTACCTCCGCTTCGGTGGTGTCCGGGCGCTGTCAGGAATTTTGAATGGGGCGGCAGTTCCGCCTCCGGGATCGAGGCCGACCTTATCATGACCGCCATTCAAGGCCGCTGCTCCCGCGGCTCGTGCTGGGCCGCCGCCCGCACCGCGATCCTGCTGTTTCTGGTGCTGATCGCGCTGATCTACCTCTTCGGCGGGCTCGGCCCGGTCATCCGCCCGCACTGATCCGCGTCCGGACGGTCCCGAGGTGGTATAGCGCAGGCTGGCGGATTGCCTCATGGCGCGGCGCGGTGGAATATCCGCCGCCGCCGCGACGGGCTTGTCCGAGCCGCCGCGGCTCATGTTCCGCCAGGAGACCGGATGACTTCCTTCGCCCAGGCCTTCGGCCTCATCAACCAGTCGGTGGCCGTGCCGGGCTGGCTCCTGCTCGTCGCCGCGGTGGTGGGCGCGGCGTTCGTCTTCGTGCTGATGGCGCGCTCGGAGCACCGCGACAATCCCATCACCCTGCTGGTGCTCATCGGCATCCTGGTGGGCGGGCTGGCGGTCGGCTCGGGTGTCCTGCGCGAGCTTCGAACCGCTGCCACCGTGGCCGAGGCCATGGCGCTGGATAATCGCGCCGTCAGCCTCGATGCCGCCGCGGCGCAATCCGGCCTCGGCTGCCTCGCCGCCGACGACAGCCTGGCCGCCGCATGCGAGGCCGTGGTGTTCGAGCGCCCGGAGACCGTCGCCGCCGCCCGCGGGCTGGTGGCGGCGCGGCTGGCGCTGGTGGAGGACGCGTTCGAGTTCGTCCGGCGGCGCGATGCCGCCTCCCTGATGGATCGCATCACCATGTGGCGCCGGCCGCTGGAGCGCGATCCGTACGGGCTCGTCGCCGCCATGCTTGCCGATAGCGCCGGCTGCAGCGATGCCTATTGCCCGCAGGTCGCCGTTATCGGCAATTCCGAAAAGATCGCCGCCAATCTGCGCGAGGGCCGCCTGCAGGGGCTCATCGCCAAGTACGCGCCGATCTGGGAGCGCGTTGCCCGCAATCGCGGCACGCTCGGCCAGCCGGTGCGTACAGGGCCGTTCGGCTTTCCCCTCGTAGAACGGCCGGCCGGGGGGGAGCGTGCGCCTGCCGCCAACCTTCCGGTCGAGGAGCCGCCCCCGGCCCCCCCGCCGGCCGCCCCGGTCGCGGAGGTCCCCCGGCCGCCCGCGCGCCCCGCCGCGCCTCCGGCCGCGCAGCGCGCCGCCCCGGCCAGCAGCACCGCCCGTCCGGCCCCCCGTCCGCGTCCGGCCCCCGCGCCGGCCGCCACGGAACCGGCAGCGGCGGACGACGCGGCGGACCAGTGATCGCCCGCGCCACCCCGGCACCCCAGGCGGCGCCCCCGCCGGGCAGCGTGCATCTCATCAAGCTCTGCGTGGGGGTCGCCACGGTGGCCGAGCTTGAAGCCTGGATCGCCGAGCGCGATGCCCTCGCCACCGCGGCGGGCGCGACCTTCGTGCAGCGCCATGTCACCCGCAGCACCCCCACCCGCCGCGACGAGATGAGCCATCCCGAACCCGCCCTGGCGATCGAGCTCGCGAATAATTGTCTCGGTCACCTTCATCACGCGGGCTGCGTCTGAAACGGGGTCCTGCATGTCGGAACTTATAACAGTGGAAGTGGTAGCTGCACGCCGATCTTGCGACCGAGCTGACCTTCGATGAAGTCCTGTAGCCCTTGCCTAATCTCTCGGTCCTGCGCGGACAGGCGCCGCTCCAGTTCGCGTGCGACATCCTCGCTGGCGTCACGCGCCCATCCTTCGATCGGATTGCAGGCCAGCACCCGCAGCGGCGCCTTGAATTGGCCGCTCAGCAAATCGGCGATCAGCGTGTCATAGTCGACATCGCTCTCGTCGGCTTCGCGCCATGCAGCGCCGTCCCTGAAATCTTCCAGAACCAAATAGATGTCCCGATCGAGCCGGTCGGCCCGCGGTACGATAGACGGGAAACTCATTTACGCCACTCCACAACTCGCCCTGTCCAAAATCTAGGTAAGGGGACGGCGAATCGCGAAT
>CALMSN010000128.1 GCA_937872325.1 uncultured Xanthobacter sp.
TCGGCGGCGGCGCGCGGCTCGCCGGCGCCGGCAACCAGGCCGGCAGCGGCGAAGCGCGCCTCGATCTCGGCCACCTCCCGCTCCGCGGCCCGCCAGAGCCGGGCGAGAAGCCGCGAGCGCGGCGAGCCGCCGGCAGCGCGACGGGCCGGCTGCGATGCCGCCGATACCTTGCGCCGGGACGCGGCCCCCGCCGTTGCCGCCTGCGGTTCGTCGTGCCCCGGCCGGGGCGTGGAGGCCTTGGGGCGGGGCGCAGTGGCCTTGTCACACTTCGATATGGCCGGCCGCTTCGCCCGCGACGGCTTACCGGCGGACGACGACCGCTTCCGCGCCACGCCGCCGCCATCCGCGGACGCGGAGACGTCGCCGTCATCGGTACCGTCGCCGCTGTGTACAGGAATGATGGGGCGTCGGCGCGGCAGGGGCGCCGGGCTGACCGCGCCATCGGGTGCCACCATGCGATCGGCCCAGTAATAAACCTGCGTGCGGCTGAGCCCGGTGCGCCGGACGATCTCGCCGATGGGCAGGCCCTCGGCATAAAGCTGACGTGCGAGGCCCGCCGTCGCGGGCGCCCGGGGCGGCGGCGGAGGGGGCATCATGCTGTTCCGGAAAAACGGGCGCCATCGGCGCAAGGATGTCGACGCAGATCCTGCGATCGGTCGAACGATCAGACCGGAGAGGCTCGGCGTGTCATGGACAGGCGGAAGCTCTCGAAACTTCTGAGTGTGTGGCTTGTTTCCTGAGCGGCGGGTTCGAGTCGCCGGAACATGCCGGGCCACCTGCGGCCAGAGCGGCGCGGCGGCGCCTCAGGCACACCTTTCGAACATGGGCCAAACCTATCGGGGCAGCGTTACGCTGTCAAGGATGAAAATCCTATTTGAGCCAAAAATCGGACCATGATCCTATTTGAAGAAAATGAAGGCACGGCCGCTCCCATCCCCTAAATTAGGGATGGAAACCTGCTGGCGCCGGCTAAAGTGCGGATGTGGCCGCTCGCGGTTCACACCCCCCGGCCCGGGAGCGCACCCCGCACGCTCCCGGGCCGGGTCTCCTCCAGACCGCCCGTGAAGGACGCCGCGCCGGTTCCGCGCCGCAGCCATGTCCTCCGGCAGGGTCGCTCCATCAGCCCCGGCATATGACTGAAAGCGGCGACGATCGCCGCCGGCGCTAGCATCTGCAAGACCTCGCCCGGCAAAGCGGCGTCGAGACCGGCGTTGAAGCGCCCAGGCGCTCCTCCGGATCACAGGCAAGACGGCCGCCGCCGGACGCATCGGAGAGTTGCCCCGTAAGCCGCGCTCGGGCACTCCCGACGATCGAGCCCCTCAGCCGTGGCGATCGCGGCAGTCAGCACCACCACCGATCGCGAGGGCAGTTGGAAATCACGGAGCCGCCCACCGGACGGTCCTGCCGGCGAAGCGCGCAGCCGCGGCTTCCTTGATCCGGATGGAGGGCCGGCCCGGCTCTTTGACCGGCGCCGCACACGCAAGCGGAGCCGGATGCAGCGCTTGCGACGGCCGGCGGCCCACCCGTCAACCCGGCATTAACCATGCCGCCCGAATTGTCGGATCACCCGCATGGGTGATCTGCCCCGTCCCTGCCACGAAGGGATGCGATGGGTCCCCCGCGCCTCGAAGATCCGCCGGCCCGCAGCGTAAGGCGCACTGGTCCGGCACAGGCCCTCACGCCATGCGGCAGGGCCCGGACGCTCATCGCTCGGACGGCGCCGCACCGGCGCCCCTCGATCGGGGAGCATCCTCGAACTCGTCGCATGCAGACGCGAGATCACGATTGATGACCCGCTTTGCCCTCATCCGCGCCATGGCGCCCGTCGTCCTGATCCCCGCCCTGATCATGGTCCCCAATGCGCCGGCGGATGCCGGCCAGCGACGATCAGCCAGCCGGCACACGGCCGAGCCCGCCCGGACCAAGACCAAAAGCGCCAGGATCGCGGGCACCAGGATCACCGGCGCCAGCATTGCCGGAGCCAAGTCCGCGACCGCCCGGCCGGAGCGCGACAAGGCCATCGAAATGCTGGCCCCGGAGACCCGCCTCGAGCAGCGCTGCAACGCCCGCGCCATGGGCGCCATCAGCCGCGAGCATCCCGACTTCGCCCCCGACGAGTTGGTGGCCTACGCCTTCGCCGATCCGGATACCGACATCGACGCCGACACCATCAAGGCGCCCGGCGCCGCGGTGCGCAGCAAGGGGCACTGGTATCATCTCGCCTATCGCTGCCAGACCACCGCCGACGGGCTGGACGTGGTGACCTTCAGCTACGCCCTCGGCGAGGTGGTGCCGCGCGGCGACTGGGATGCCCACTATCTGGTGCCATGAGCCACGGGCGGCCGCGCGGAACGGCGGCTTCGGCGACCGGGACCCGAAGCTTTGGGAAGCAGGCGCCTGAACTCTCTCGACCTTTCCGCGCGGCGAAGGGGACTCGCACTTATCGGGTCCTATCAGCCGCCCCCACCCGTGGGGAGCGTAGGGTTCGGCTCCGGAACCCCGCAGATTCGGCACGCAGGCGCTTGAGCCCTCTCCACGTTTTCGAGGGGTGACTGGCGCCCACTACCTGGTGCCATGAGCCGCGGCCACCCGCGCGGCGTGGGAAGGTTCGCTCCTGGAACCGCGAGGTTCAGCAAGCAGGCCCTTGAGCCCTCTCGACGTTTTCAAGGGGTGACTGGCGCCCACGACTTGGTGCCATGAGCCGCGGCCACCCGCGCGGAGCACCGGCGCCCGGAACCGCAAGACTTGGCACGCAGGCACGTGGCCCGTCTCGACGTTTCCGCGCGGCAGCCGTGATGTCCAATTATCGGCTGTCCTGAGACCGCAAAGCGCCCGCGCGGCGCGGTGGAGCCGGCTCGTGAAAGTCCGGGGCGCCGCGCGGCGCTTGACCAATCCCGGTCGGCACCGACGCTCCATGGCCGTGCTTTGCCGAACACCATGCTCCGCCCTCCAGGGCGTTCCGGATCCACGTCCTGGATCCGGCGCTGAGACCTCCCCGGCCCATCGCCGCCGCCAACCAGAGCCGCCCCGCTCCCCGCCTCAGCGCGAGCGTCGGCCGCCCTTCCTGAAGCCCTTGGTGCCCGGATCGGGCCGCGGGCCGGGGCGGAAGGCGTCTTCTGCCAGCGGCACGACACGGTCGGTGCCGGGGCCCATGTCGTCCAGCGAGGGCTTGTGCGCGCGGGAGGCCTGGAGCGGCATCGCCCCTCGCCCGGAGCGCCCGGCGGCGCAGGATGCCTGATCTTCGCCCATGCCGTCCGGATCCGCGACGCCGCGCCGGGAGCCGGAGCCTTTGCCCCGACCCGCGGGCGCCGTCTCGGCGACAGCCTTGGTCGCGCCGCCCCTCGCGGGCGCAGCCTTGGCCTGAGCCGTCTCCTTCGCCTGAGCCGCCTTGGGCGGCAGATTGGCGGCCTTGCCGTATTTGCGGGCGCCCTTGAAGCCGCCGGTCTTGTCGTCCACCGCTTCCTGGCGAGCCATGGGATCGTCGGCGATGGCGAGCTCGGTGGCCTCCAGCCGGCGGATCTCGTCGCGCAGCCGGGCTGCGGTCTCGAAGTCGAGGTCGGCGGCGGCGGCGCGCATGCGCTTCTCCAGGTCGCCGATCACCGCCTTGAGGTTGTGGCCGAACGCCGCCCCCTCCTCGGCGAGGCCGGTATCCACCTGCACATGGTCGCGCTCATAGACCGAGTTGAGGATGTCGCCGATGGCCTTCTTCACGCTCTCCGGCGTGATGCCGTGCTCGACATTGTAGGCCACCTGCTTTTCGCGGCGACGGCTGGTCTCGGCCATCGCCCGCTCCATCGAGCCGGTGATGTGATCCGCATAGAGGATCACCCGCCCGTCCACGTTGCGGGCGGCGCGGCCGATGGTCTGCACCAGCGAGGTCTCGGAGCGCAAGAAGCCTTCCTTGTCGGCATCGAGGATCGCCACCATCCCGCATTCGGGAATATCCAGCCCCTCGCGCAGCAGGTTGATGCCGATGAGCACGTCGAACGCCCCGAGCCTGAGGTCGCGGATGATCTCGATGCGCTCGATGGTGTCGATGTCCGAGTGCATGTAGCGCACCCGCACCCCATGCTCGTGGAGATATTCGGTGAGGTCCTCCGCCATCCGCTTGGTGAGGACAGTGACGAGGGAGCGATAGCCGTTGGCGGCTACCGCGCGCACCTCGCCCAGCAGGTCGTCCACCTGGGTGCGGGCGGGGCGCACGTCCACCGGCGGTGCGCCGACGCCGGGGGGGGGGGGGACCTCCTCGACGAAAACACCGCCCGGCATGTTCATCTCCCCGGGGC
>CALMSN010000129.1 GCA_937872325.1 uncultured Xanthobacter sp.
GCGCTCGGGCTGGCGACGCCCATGTCCATCATGGTGGGCGTCGGTCGCGGCGCATCCATGGGCGTGCTCATCAAGAATGCCGAGGCGCTGGAGCGGTTCGAGAAGGTGGACACGCTGGTGGTGGACAAGACCGGCACCCTGACGGAAGGCAAGCCGAAGGTGGTCGCGCTGAAGACGGCCGGCGCCTTGGAAGAGGACGCGCTCCTGCGGCTTGCGGCGACGCTCGAGCGGGCGAGCGAGCACCCGCTCGCGGCGGCCATCGTCGCCGCGGCGGAGGAGCGCGCCCTGCCTCTCGGCGAGGCCCAGGATTTCGACAGCCCGGTGGGCAAGGGCGTGACTGGCACGGTGGACGGCCAAAAGCTCGTCATCGGCAGCCACCGCATCATGGGCGAGGAAGGCGTGGACCTCTCCCCCCTGTCGGCCGAGGCCGAGGCGCTACGCGCCGATGGTGCCACCGTGATCTTCGTTGCAATGGACGGGCGCATCGGCGGCCTCATCGCCATCGCCGACCCGGTCAAGGCGACCACCCCCGTGGCCTTGGCGGCGCTCCGGGCCGCCGGGGTCCGCGTCGTCATGCTCACCGGCGACAATCGGACGACCGCCGAGGCGGTGGCCCGGCGCCTGGGCATCGACGAGGTGGAAGCAGAGGTGCTGCCGGAGAACAAGGCGCAGGTGGTGACGCGGCTGCGCCAGGAAGGGCGGATCGTCGCCATGGCCGGCGACGGCGTGAACGATGCGCCCGCCCTCGCCGCGGCGGACGTCGGCGTCGCCATGGGTACCGGGACGGACGTCGCCATCGAGAGCGCCGGCGTGACGCTGCTGAAGGGCGATCTCCAGGGCATCGCCCGCGCCCGGCAGCTGAGCCACGCCACCATGAGCAACATCCGCCAGAACCTGTTCTTCGCTTTCATCTACAATGCGGCCGGCATACCGGTGGCGGCGGGCGTGCTCTATCCCCTGTTCGGGCTTCTGCTGTCGCCCATCATCGCCGCCGCGGCCATGGCGCTGTCATCGGTCAGCGTCATCGCCAATGCCCTGCGCCTGCGGCGCACGCCGCTTGGCTAAGGCGTCCTCGTTCTTGGACTGCAGAGACGGATCCGGCTCCAGGGAGGGAACCATGCTGAATTTCGACGGAATGATGGGCTCCGGCATGTGGGGGATGTGGCTGTTCGGCCTCCTGATCCTGGTCCTGGTCGTCCTCGGGATCGCGGCGCTCCTCAAGTATCTCGGCCGATGAGAGTGCGTCCCGGGGACGAAAGGGGTGGGCAGGCCAAGCCTGTCCACCGCCCCCTGTCGGACAGGACCAGCGCGCCTCCCGCGACGATGGTCGGCGGGACCGCCTCAGGACTTCCGGCTGGGATCGAAGGTGATCACGAGCGCGGATGCGAGGAGGGCGAAGACGGCGCCGACGATGAACGTCGCCCGGGCGCCACTGATGTCCCACAGCAGCCCGGCGGCAAGGCTCGCCGCCAGCGTCGCGAGGCCAGTGGCGAGGTTGAACAGGCCGAAGGCTGATCCGCGCAGCGCCGCCGGGGCGTTCTGGGCCACGAGCTTGGCGAGAAGGCCCTGGGTGAGCGCCATGAGCGCGCCCCACAAGCCGATGCCGAGGAACGCCCCCCACAGGCCCGGGACGAAGGCGAGGGAGAGGTCGGCCGCCACCAGCACGGCAAGGCCGCTGAGCAAAAGCCGCTCCGGCGGCGCCTGATCCGACCAGGCGCCGGCGGGTTAGGCGCCGAGGGAATAGACGACATTCATCGCGACGAGCACGAACGGAGCGAGCGCCAGCGGCAGTCCCTCGTCGTAGGCATTCAGGACGAGGAAGGCCTCGCTGAAGCGCGCGAGCGTGAAGACGACACCGATGGCCACGACGACAAGGAAGGGACGTTCGAGGCGCCTGAGATCCGCGATCCGCACCGGTGGAGGCCGGCCTGTTCCAACCGTGCCCACGGACCTGTCCTCGACGCCGAGGACGACGCAGAGCACGGCAAGAGCGCCGGGAACGAGGGCGACCCAGAAGACGGCCCGCATGTCGTCGGCGAACAGCGCCATCAGCGCGACGGCAAGCAGCGGCCCGACGAAGGCGCCCACCGTGTCGAGGGCCTGGCGCAGGCCATAGGCGCGTCCGCGGATCTCGGGCGGGGTGACGTCGGCCGCAAGCGCATCGCAGGGCGCGCCCCGGATGCCCTTGCCGACGCGGTCGGCGAAGCGCGCGGCGAACACCATCGCCGGAGCGCCGGCCAGGGCAAAGAACGGCTTGGATGCGGCGCCGAACCCGTAGCCGAGCAGGATCAGCGGCTTGCGCCGACCGAAGTGGTCCGACAAATAGCCCGAGAAGACCTTCGCGATCTGCGCGCTGGATTCCCCCACGCCCTCGATCATGCCCATCATGGCGACGCTCGCACCGAGGGTGCCGGCGAGGAAGAGCGGCAGCAGCGCGTGGATCATCTCGGACGAGATTTCCATGAACATGCTGACGAAGCCGAGGGCCCAGACGGTCCTCGGGATGGCGGGGCGCGGACCTGCAGCCTCCCGCCAGGCTTCCTGCTGCTTCCTGTCCACCTCGATCGTCAAGCCACCTTCACCACCGCCATCATCCCGGTGGCCATGTGATAGAGGTGGTGGCAGTGCAGGAACCACTCGCCCCTCTGCCCGGCATCGAAGGCGATGGTCACGGGCGTGTGCGGCGGCACCATCACCGTGTCGCGCAGGGCGCCTGCAAAGCGGCGCCCGCCGATGCCCACCACCTGGAAATGGTGGCCGTGCAGGTGCATGGGATGGCTCATGCCGGTGGGGTTCAGGAAGGTCATCTCCACCCGCTCGCCCTGCTGCACGCTGAAGGGCACGTCCTCCCCGTGGATGCGGCCGTTGATGGTCCAGCGATAGCCCGGCTCCTCGCCCAGCATGATGGGGAAGACCTTGTCCGCCCGCCGCGCCGGGAGAGGATTTAAGGCGGAAAGCCGCCCCTCGAAGGCGAGGTCGAGAAGCCCCTGCGGTCTGTCGGCCGTCTCCCCGAGGCGGGCGATGGCAGCACCGGCCGTCGCCAGCACGAAGCCGGTGCGACGGGGCGAGGCCTCCACCTGCGCCAGCACCGGAAAGGCACCGCCCCCTGCCGGGATCTCCACGAGGAGGTCGATGCGCTGTCCCTGGGCGAGCGGAAAGGCATCCGCCACCAGCGGGGCGCAAGGCGTGCCATCGACCGCGATGCAGGTCGCCTTCAGGCCCGGCACGGTTATGAAGAAGGCGGTGGCGGTGCCGCCATTGATGATGCGGAGCCGCACCCGACCGCCCTTCTCCACCTGCACCACCTCGGGATCGGCGAGGGTGCGGCGGTTGGCAAGGAAGGCGTCGTAGGCAACATCGTTGGCGTGCACCATCATGCCGCCGCCTTGCATACCTCCCCCCTGCATCGCGGCGCCCATTCCAGCGCCCGGCCCGGCACCCATTCCCCCCATGCCGTGGCCGGAGTGGTCCATTCCCGGCATCGCCATTCCCGGCATGCCTTGCATCTGCTGGCCCATGCCGTGACCACCGTGGCCGCCGTGTGCGTTCGCTCCGCCGAGTTCGGCCAGGATCTCCTCCGGGCTGCGGAAGGAGAAGTCGTGCAGCATCACCACCACGTCCTGGACATCGCCCGCGTCCGCCTCCCGGGTGACGAGGGGCGCGGCGAGCAATTGCTGCTCGCTCAAGGTGTGGGAGTGCATCCAGTGGGTGCCCGGGGTAAGGCGGAAATCCACCTGATCGATGCCCCCGGGGGCAAGTTCGCCGCCATTGGGACGGGCGAGGTCCTGGTCCGGCGGGGCGAAGATCTGGCCGTGCCAGTGCATCACCGCAGGGCTCTGCGAGGCGTTGAGCACCGCGCCGGTGAGCCGGTCTCCCTCCTTGGCGAAGAGGCCCTCGCCGGAAGGGCCCTTAACGGCGAACACCTTCGCCGCCTTGCCGTTCACGTCGAGGGTGAGGCTTTCCACCGTGAGAAGCGGAGCCGCAAGGGCGCGCTGCCAGCCGCTGGAGAAGGCGAGGGCGCCGAGCGCCGCGCCACCGGTCAGGACGGCGCGGCGGGAGAGGGCGGATTGGAACACGGGTCGGGTCATGATCGGCCTCTTTGGCTCGTCGCCGGGCAGACGAGGCGAAGCGAAGGGGTTTCGGGCGGTCTTCAATATTTGGCCTGAGCGGAGGCGCCGTCGGGCGCGGAGATCTGGACCACGCCCTTCACGCCCTTTGGGATGGCAACCGCCGCCGTCCCGGCGAGCCGGTTGCCGCCGGCGGGCGAGAGGGGAAAGCGCTGGGCCTTGCCGTCCACCACGAGGATGGCGTTGGCCTTGAAGCCCTCGGCCGCCACCGGCTTGTCGGCGCCGTCGCTCAGATAAAGCGCGACATTGGGCGTGCCGTCGGCCACCAGCTCCGCGTGGTAATGGCCGGCATCCACCCGCCCCCCGCCGTTCGCCCCCGCGCCGGGCTCGTGGGCCAGGACGGGCAAGGCGACCAGCGGGAGACTGAGGACGGCCGGCAAAAGGCGGCGAAAGATCATGACAGGCTCCGGTCAGAAGGCGTCCGCGCGGGCGGCGGCGGTGGAGGGGGCGGTCTCCCACGCCGCTGCCACCAGCCGCTCCAGCGGGCGTCGGCCATGGCGCAGGACGAGGACGGGGGTGAGAACGGCGTCGAGCAGCGTGGCACTGACCAGGCCGCCGAAAATGGTGATGGCGACGGGGTGGAGGATCTCCTTGCCCGGAACCTCGGCCCCGCTCATGAGCGGCAGCAAAGCGATGCCGGCGGACGCGGCGGTCATCAGCACCGGCGTCAGCCGCTCCAGGCTGCCGCGCATCACCAGAGCGGGGCCGAACGCCATGCCCTCGGCGATGGCGAGATTGATGATGTGACTGATCTTCAGGATGCCGTTGCGCGCGGCGATGCCGGTGAGCGTCACGAAGCCGATCATGCTCGCCACCGACAGGGGCTGCCCGGCGATCCACAGCGCCACCACCGCGCCGATGAGCGCCAGCGGCACGCTCCCCATGATGATGGCGGCGAACAGCGCCGAGCGGTAGCGGCTGTAGAGGAGCGCGAAAACGAGTAGCGCCGACACTGCGGACAGGCCGCCGATGGTGCGCATGGATTGCTCCTGCGCGGCGAAGGTGCCCTCAAGGCTCGCGGAGATGCCGGCCGGCAGTGCGGTCGCCGCGATCACTTCACGCATGTCGGCCACCACCACCGCCACGTCGCGCCCGCCGGAGGTGTTGGCCAGCACGACGATGCGCCGGCGCCCGCCCTCGCGCAGGATCTGGTTCGGCCCGTCCGTCTCCGTCACCTCGGCGACCTGCGAGAGCGGCACCCAGCCAGAGGGCGTCTCGATCAGCAGGCCCGAAAGTCCCTCCGTGGTGCGCGCCGCATCGGGCAGGCGGACCACCACGTCGAAGCGCCGCGCGCCGTCCACGAGGCGGGAGACCACGCGGCCGTTGGAAAGCCGCTCCAGCGCGTCCGTCACCTGCGCGGGCTGGAGGCCGTAGAGGGCGGCGCGGCCATAATCCACGCGCACCGTCACTTCCGGCACGCGCACCTGCCGCTCCACCTGCAGGTCCGCAAGGCCGGGAATGCCGGCGAGGCGCCCCCGCAGGTCTTCCGCCGTAGTTCGCAGGGTATCGAGGTCGTCGCCGAACAGCTTCAGGGCGATCTCGGCCCGCACGCCGGAGAGCATGTGGTCCAGCCGGTGGGAGATGGGCTGGCCCAGGTTGAAGGCGGCCGGCAGCACCGCGAGGCGGTCGCGGATGTCGGCGGTGATCTCGGCGCGGCTGCGGGCGGAGGGTCCTAGATCCACCTCGATCTCGGAGGCATGGACGCCCTCGGCGTGTTCGTCGAGCTCGGCCCGGCCGGTGCGCCGACCCACCGCCTTCACCTCCGGCACGTCCAGGATGAGCTTTTCGGCGACAAGGCCCATGCGATGGCTCTCGGCGAGGGAAAGGCCCGGCCGGAAGGACATGGAGATGGTGAGCGAGCCCTCGTTGAACGGCGGCAGGAAGGCGCGCGGCAGGCCCACGGCGGCCGCCACCGCCGCGAGGAAGAGAAGCGCGGCTGCGCACATCACGAGGCGCTGGTGGCGGAAGGCGGCGGCGAGCAGGCCGGCGTATCCGCGCTTCAGACCCCGCACCAGCACGCTCTCCCGCTCCACATGGCGGCTGAGTGCGGGGAGCAGGTAAAAGGCGAGCACCGGCGTGAGCGTGACGGAGGTGACAAGGCTCGCGAGGATCGAGACGATATAGGCCTGCCCCAGCGGCGCGAACAGTCGCCCCTCGATGCCCGGCAGCGCGAACAAGGGCACGAACACCAGCACGATGATGAGCGTGGCGTAGACGATGCCGGAGCGCACCTCCCGGCTCGCCGCCACCACCACGTCGAATACCGGCCGCGGCGCCGCGGCGGCGGCATTCTCGCGCAGGCGGCGGAAGATGTTCTCCACGTCCACCACCGCGTCATCCACCAGCTCGCCGATGGCGATGGCGAGGCCGCCCAGCGTCATGGTGTTGATGGAGAGGCCGAAGGCGTGGAACACGATGGCCGTGGCGAGGATCGACACGGGTATAGCGGTGAGCGAGATGAAGGTGGTGCGCCAGTTGACGAGGAAAAGGAACAGCACCACGGCCACCACCGCCATGGCCTCCATCAGCACCTTTTCCACGTTGCCGATGGAGGCGGCGATGAAGTCGGCCTGCCGGAACACCGGCGGCGAAATGCGGATGCCGTTGGGCAGCGTGCGGTTCAGGTCGTTGACCGCGTCCTCCACCGCGCGGGTGAGGGCGATCGTGTCCACCTCGGGCTGCTTCTCCACCGAGACGATCACCGCCGGCCGGCCCATGTAGCCGGCATCGCCCCGCTTCATGCGGGCCGCGTAATCCACCTGCGCCACCTGGTGCAGGAAGACGGTGCCGCCGGCGGGGCGGGGCAGCACCAGCCCCTTCAGGTCGTCGAGGCTGAGGGTGCGGCCGATGTTGCGGATCAGGAACTCGCGCCCGCCATGGTCAGCAAAGCCACCGCCCGAATTGGTGCCGAACTGCGCCACCGCCTTTTCCAGCGCATCGAGGGAGATGCCATGGGCGCGCATGGCCGCAGGGTCCGGCGAAACGCGGAACTGCCGCACTTCCCCGCCCATGGGGATGACCTGCGCGATGCCGGGAATGGCGAGCAGGCGCGGGCGGATGATGAAGTCCGCCGCCTCGCGCACCGCCATGGGGGACGCAGTGTCGCTCGTCACCGCGAACATCAGGATCTGCCCCATGATGGAGCTGATGGGCCCCATCTGCGGGGCAACGTTCGCCGGCAGCCGGTCCCGCACCAAAGCGATGCGCTCGGCGATCTGCTGGCGGTCGCGGAAGATGTCGGTGCCGAAATCGAACTCCACATAGAGGACGGAGAGCCCCACCCCCGAGACCGAACGCAGGCGGATGAGGCCCGGCAGGCCGTTCATCGCCGTCTCCAACGGGAAGGTGACAAGCTGTTCCACCTCGGCCGGGGCAAGGCCCTCCGCCTCGGTCATGATGGTGACGGTGGGCCGGTTGAGGTCGGGCAGCACATCCACCGGCAGGCGGGTGACCGCAAAGGCGCCGGTGACCACCAGCACGAGGGACAGCGCCAGCACCAGCAGGCGGTTTTTGAGGGACTGGGTGACGAGGAAGCTGAACATCGGCCGGCCTCAGCGGATCTGGTCGATGAGTTCGGCGCCCTCGGTAACCACGCGGCGATCGGGCGGCAGGCCGGCCACCACCAGCACGCGGCCGGCATCGAGGGGCTCCGTCTTTACCTCGCGCGCAACGAAGCGCTCGGCTGCGACATGTTCATAGACGATGGCCTGACCGTTCGCCCCGCGCACCACCGCCGTGCGGGGATGGCGATGCCCATGCGCGGGGCGCCGGCCTCCGCGAGGACCGTGAGAAACTGGCCTGGACGCAGCCCCTCGGCACCCGCGGTGACGGAAAACTGCAGCGGAACGGCCTGGCTGCGGTCGGACATCCCCGCGCCCAGAAAGGTGAGCGCGACGGAGCGGCCATCGGGCAATCGCCCGGAAGCCCCGGAGCGGCCCATGTCCGGCGAGAAACCCAGCGCCTCCACCCACAGCCGATCCGGATCGATGATGCGGAACACCACAGTGTTCGGGTCCGCCATCTGTCCCGCCACCGCGTCCGAGGTGGCGATGATGCCGGCAACGGGCGCGCGCAGCGCCTCCGGCTCGCGCTGCACCCGCTCCAGCGTGGCGCGGCGAGTCTGTAGACCCTTCAGCTCAATCTCCGTCTCCTCCACCTCGCGGCGGGTGACCGCGTTCTGGATAGCCGACAGGCGCTCATAGCGGCGCTTCACGATGGCGATCTGCTGGTCCAGCTCAAAGCCCTGCTGCTCCAGATCCTTGAGGTCCGAGGCGCCGATGGGCGGGTGCACGAACGCGAGGATGTCGCCCGCCGCGACCTTGGTGCCGAGCGGCTTGAAGCCGCCCTGCGGCGGTGCCAGCCGCCCACCCACCGCCGTCTGCACGAGCCCGCTGGCATTGGCATCCGGCACCACCCGCCCCGGCAGTTCCACCGCGCGGGCATGGCTGGCGGAAGCCGTGACGATGGTGCGCACGCCGAGGATGCGCTGGCTGGGCTTCGGCACGATCACCGAGCCGTCGGGCAGGCGCTGGGCCGCATCGCGTGCGGAAGGCTTCGGCGTATCCGCGGCCTGCGCATCCGGCGGGAGCGCGGCGGAGGCAAGCCCCAGACCGGCAGCGAGAACGAGTGCCGCCGTGCGCCGCCGCAGCGACATCAAGAGCACGGCCGCGAGAAAGCCGATAACGACGCCGGCACCCAAGCCCAATTGCGATCCGCCCAGCAGCGCCAGCGCCGCCGGCGCAGTGGCTCTGGGGTCGGCCGTCACCGAAGCCGCAGGCACCGTGAGAGTGGTTGCGAGCACGTCCACCGTGCCGCCGGCCGTGACCGTGAAAGCGAGGTCGTGCGTGCCCGGCTTCGCGGCGAACGGAGCGGCAACCACATAGGTGCCGGGCTCCTCGGGCTTTGCGGTCTGCGCGCCTTCGGGCGTGTCCATTTCGATGGTCGCGCGGTCCACCGGCGCGTTGTCGGTGAAGCGGTCGAGGTGGATGGCGAGGATGCCGTCGCGCAGCACTGCCACCAGCTCGAAATCGGCGGAGGCGGCCTCGGCACGGGGGGCGAGAGACGTTACCTGAGGCGCGGCAGGCGCGCCGTGGTCGTGGCCTTCGTGCGCCATCGCGCCCGTCGCCAGCACCAGGCCGGCGAGAAGGGCCCACGACCCAAGGCCAACTCTCCGCATGAAATGACGCACCATCCTTCAACCCGTCCGATCCTCAATCCGGTACGGGAGCCAGATAGCGCACGGGCTGTCACGCCGCGTATCGCTTCTGTATCAGTTTGTTTCAGTCTGGAGCTTGGGCAGGCGCACTGTCGCGACGAGGCCGCCGCCGGCGCCGTTGGCGAGGGTCAGCGTGCCGCCATGGGCCTCGGCCACCGCACGGGCGATGGGAAGGCCGGGCCCCACCCCGCCGGTGGACCGGCTGCGCGAGGTGTCGAGCCGGACGAAGGGTTCGAGCACGGCGGCGAACTGGTCCTGCGGAATGCCTGGGCCTTCGTCCTTCACCGT
The DNA here is from genome assembly GCA_937872325.1 of uncultured Xanthobacter sp. Lineage (GTDB taxonomy): Bacteria > Pseudomonadota > Alphaproteobacteria > Rhizobiales > Xanthobacteraceae > Xanthobacter. The sequence goes on from CALMSN010000129.1 coordinate 9,631, forward strand.
CAGCACCGCCTCGGCGCCCTCCTCCGCGAGCACGACATGCGCGGCGCCGCCATAGAGAAGCGCGTTCTCCAGCAGGTTCGACACCATCCGCTTCAGGCTGACGAGGCGGCCTGCCACCACCAGGCGCGGCGGGGCTGCAAGATCGGCGGCAAGGCCCCGGTCGCGGGCATTGTCCACCAGCGTCTCCACCAGCGCCACGAGGTCGAGCGGGCGTACCGGCTCCTCGCTGGCCTCGCCGCGCAGGTAGGACAGGGTGGCGTCCACCATCTGCTCCATCTCCGCCACGTCCGCCGCCATGGCCTCGCGCAGGGCGGGGTCGCCCACGTCCTCCATGCGGAAGCGCAGGCGTGTCATGGGCGTGCGCAGATCGTGGGAGACGGCGGCGAGGGCCTGGGTGCGCCGCTCCATCAGCTCCGCGATGCGAGCCTGCATGCCGTTGAAGGCGTGGGCCAGCTCCCGCACCTCCGTCGGGCCGGTCTCCGGGAGCCGCACCAGAGGGGCGTCCGGAGGCAGGGCCGCGACGGTCCGCGCCATGGCCCTGAGCGGCCGCGTCAGCCAGGCGGCGATGGCGAGCGACAGCAGCAGCACGCCCGTCGCCATGAGGGTCGTGGAGAGCACCGATCCGTGCGTCCCGGCCGCCTGCGGCATGGAGGCGAACAGGCGGGCGTTCAGCCAGCTGCCGTCCGGAAGGCGCACGGCGACCAGGCTGAGGTGCGGATCGGTGCCCGCGCCCACCAGCACATCCTGCGGTCCGAGGTCAGGCGCCAGCGTGCGCACGTCGTCGGCGAGGCGCTGCCATCCCTCCGCGGCATGGGGGCCGGGTGCGGCCATGGCTTCCCGGCTCCAGTGCGCGTCGATGGCGCCGCCGGACAAGTCATGGGCCACATCCTCGCGGCTTTCCGGCGGCGCTGCTGCCAGCGACCGGCGCAGCGCGACGATCTGGTCGGCGAGGCGGATGGCATGGGCCGCATGGCGCTCGCGCTCCATGGCGTGCTCGTAGGTCCACAGGCTCAGCACATGCACGACGACGATGCCCAGCACCGCCACCACGGCGGTGCGGACGGCGAGGCTGTCCGATGCGCGGATCAGGGCGCGGATCACGAGCGTTCCACCTCCGGGACGAAGAAATAGCCGGCGCCGCGCACGGTCTTCACCATCTCCGGTCCGCCATGGGACTCAAGCTTCTTGCGCAGCCGGCTGACCTGGATGTCGATGGCGCGGTCGAAGCCTGTGGCGGTGCGGTTCTTGGCAGCGTCCATCAGCTGGTCGCGCGTCAGCACCCTTTGGGGATGTTCGAGGAAGGTCAGGAGCAGGTCATATTCGCCAGTCGACAGATCCACCACCACGGCTTCGGGATTGGTCAGCTCGCGCCGGCGGGTGTCGAGGGTCCAGCCGGAAAAGGCGAGCAGGGTGCCCCCGGAAGCCGTGGCGTCGCCCGAAGGCCGCATGCGCCGCAGCACCGCATGGATGCGCGCGAGCAGCTCGCGCGGATTGAAGGGCTTCGACAGATAGTCGTCCGCACCGAGCTCCAGCCCCACGATCCGGTCCACGTCGCTGCCGCGCGCGGTGAGCATGATGATGGGCACGTCCGACGTGCGGCGGATGTCCCGGCATAGGTCGAGCCCGCTCGTGCCGGGCAGCATGATGTCGAGGATGATGAGATCCACCGCCCCCGCCTTCATTGCCTCGCGCATCTCGCGCGCATCCTGTGCCGCGGTGACCTTGTGCCCGTGCTCGCGCAGGAACTTGCCGGCGAGGCGTCGGATCTCGGCATCATCATCGACGATCAGGATATGGCATTCGGGAGACACGGGGTGACGCACTCCTGCGAGGCCGTCCTGCGGGCGCGACGGCTGCTCTGCGGACAAGCCCTTTTATCCCAGCCGGCGTGCTTCGCCATACGAAGTTGGCGCAGGCAAGAAATCGCCTTGCACCGCGCCCGCGCTGATGCCGGCCGACGGAGCGTGCTCCCGTGAAAGACCATGCCAGCCGAGCCAGCCGGTGTAGAGGCCGACCATCAGGATCAGCGCGGCCGAGGCATAGGGCGCGCGCCGGGCGAAGGCGCTGAAGCCCGACCAACGTTGCGAGACGTGCCGGACGCTGAGGGCCGCGAGCACGCCGGCCGACACCAGCGTGAGCGCCAGGCCGATGCTGAAGCACAGGACCAGCACGAAGCCGAGGCTGAAGACCTTCAGCTGCATGCAGATCAGCAGCACGGTGATCGCCGCCGGGCACGGGATCAACCCGCCCGTCAGTCCGAAGACGATGATCTGCCAGGTGGTCACCGGGCGGCCGGCAAAGCGATTGCGGATATCGGCGGCGTGGGCGCGGGCGTGGGCGTCGTCCTCGTCGCCGAGATTCATGTGGGCATGGTCATGCTCCTCGAACACGAGGGCATGGACCTCCTCCCCGCCGTCGGCGAGGCGCATGCGAAGCTCCACTGAAAAGGCATGGGGCTCGGGAATATCGTGCGTGCTCTCGAGGAATTCACCCCGGTGCACGAACGGGAAGACCTGACGGCCGCCGCCGGGCCGCAGGGTTTCGAGAAAGACGCGCTCGGCGTCAGGAAGCATGCGCCCGCCGGGGCTGGAGATGCGCCACCGCGGCGGCACGCCATCCTCGAAGATGTCGAGCGCCAGTTCCCCTTCTGCGGTCGAGAGGAGACGGGTCTTGTCCTCATGGTGGTGATGCGCGTCGCTCTGCTCGCGCCACGTCCGCCAGGCCATCCAGGCGGCGATGGTGATGATCGCCACGGCTGAAGCGAGCTGAAAATAGGGTTCGCTGGCCTCGCCACCCCATTGCTGCCCGAAATACAGCCCCCCGAGGGCAATGAGCCAGACCACCGCCGTGTGCGAGGCCGTTGCGGCGAGGCCCAGCAGGACGGCCTGGGTGAGCGTGCCGCGGATGGCGATGATGAAGGCGGCCATCATCGTCTTGGAATGGCCCGGCTCAAGCCCGTGCAGGGCACCGAGCAGGATGGCCGAGGGGATGAACAGCCAGGCGTGCGCGGCCCCCTGCTGGAGCAGGTCTGTAAACGCAGTCATCTTGCTTTCAGATCACTTGAGGTAGGTGCGGACGACCTCGATCAGGTCGGCGGCGCCTTTGGCACGCTCGGGGTCCGGCTCGGCGTCCGGGTTCACCACGTGATGGCGGATGTGGTCCTCCATCAGCTCCGCCGTCAGTCCGTTGATGGCGCCGCGCATGGAGGCGACCAGCATCAACACGTCGGTGCAGCCGATCTCGGCTTCCAGCGCGCGCTCCACGGCTTCGGCCTGCCCCTTGATTCGGCGGATGCGGGCGAGAAGCTTGGTCTTGTGCTTGATCGTGTGTGCCATCACGGGTTTATAATATAGGGGGGTACCCTATATAAATCGTTCCTTTCGCTCGGCGGCAGGGCCAAATACGGGAACTTGCGGAACCGGCCGCGGACATCGGGGCGGACGGGCTTTTGGCAATCTGCGCAATGACCCCGATGTGGTGGAACGGCCCTCGGGCTGATAGACATAGCTGGGGATGGATGCCGACGGCATCCTCTCCTTTTTGTTGCTGGTGCTTCTGACAGTTGGGATCGTTGCGCTTGTCCTCTCCTTCTTTGGAGGCGCCGTGCGGATCGGTAACGATCGAAGCCTTTCGCGAGGCCTCGACATTCTCGGTGAGTACTGCGCGAAGGGAGAAATCCAGCGCGACGAATACCTCCAGGAAAAGCGCGACCTCAGCGCCTGATCCGGACCGGGTGACGTCGCGGAGCCATGACAATGAGCAAGATGGCGATCTCATTAGCGGGTGCGATCATTCTCATCGCTGGAGCAGGTTTACTCGCCATGACGGGAGCCTCACGGGGACAATCGGATGGCGCGCGCGCAGGCGACCCGGCGCTAGGAAGCCATGTGGCCGATGCCAAATGCGCCGAGTGCCACGGCGCGGATTGCAATAGCAGCGAATCGCAATTTCCGAAACTGGCGGGTCAAAGTCCGGCTTACCTTTATCGCCAACTCTGGGCCTTCAGGAATGGGACTCGCAGGTCGGACATCATGGCGCCAATCGCGGCAGACCTCGGCGACGCCGACATGGCGAATGCGTCGAGCTTTTATGGCAAGCAGTCGCGCAAGGCGGACGCGGTCAAGGACCAACGCTTGGCGGCGATTGGAGAGCGCATCTTCTTCGCGGGAATGCCCGCTTGCGCCATGTGTCACCGTGCGTCCGGCCAACGCGGCATGCCCGTGACGGGCATGATGGGAGGCGGCATGATGGAGCGGATGCCGATGATGGGCATGATGGCCGACGCTCCCTATCTGAATGGACAGCATGCGGCATATATCGTCGATCAATTGGATCGCTTCGCGAGTGGCGCGCGTCCGTCGTCGACAATGATGGGCCGTATCGCGGCGGCGCTGAGCGAAGCCGATAAGAGGGCCGTGGCCGAATATCTCTCCGGCCTGCGTTGAACTTTCCTATATTCGCGTCTTGCAAGAACGCCTTGGGAGTGAACCATGAGCTATTATTTCGCCAAAACGCTTGCGCTCGGCTTCGATGACGCCGTGCGGCTGACGACTGAGGCGCTCAAGCGCGAGGGTTTCGGCATCATCACCGAGATCGACGTCAGGGACACTCTCAAGAAGAAGATCAATGTCGATTTCCGTCCCTACCGCATTCTCGGCGCCTGCAACCCGGCGCTTGCCCACGAGGCGCTTGAGATTGAGGACAAGGTAGGCACGATGCTGCCGTGCAACGTCATCGTGCAGGACAAGGGGGACGGCAACACCGAAGTGGCGGCGATCGATCCCGTCGCCTCAATGCAAGCGATCGACAATCCGCGGCTCAAGCAGGCGGCCGAACACGTCCAGGCGAAGCTCAAGAGCGTGATCGGTTCGCTCTGACACGGTTTCGGGCGCATTGCATCCTCATGGGTCGCTCCCGGCGCCTGGATTTATTTAGGCTTACTGGAAAGGGCGCGTCGCCGCATTATCACGTTGAATGCGCGGACTATTCCGCGCAAATGGATGATAGCATCTCGGTTCCAGAGAGATCTTCCTTGCTTCGATTTTCTGCCTTCGGCTTGGCTCTGGTCGCGGCGGATCGTGCAGCGGCGCAGGATTCGGGCAAGAAGACGCCGATCGATACGGCACTGATCGTATAGGTCAATCTGTCGGGCTCGGTCGGCGGGGGTTCTGCTCCGCATAATTGCGAGGGTGGAAGGCGGGCGCCCCGCGGGAAGCGGAGCGCCCGTGGCCGG
>CALMSN010000130.1 GCA_937872325.1 uncultured Xanthobacter sp.
ACCCGAGCCGTCCGTCTTCACGCGGACCTTGACGTTGTAGTCAACAACTCGCTTCACTGGCACCAAGATCTTCATGGGCATTTCCTAGTCTTGAAACCGGGCTCGTCATGCAGCGCGGATCCGCGAGCGGCCGGGCCCTGCGCCGCTCGGTGCGTTCCCATCAAGGCGCGGTCACAGGACGTCGCGCGCGATCTCCCGCAGGCGGAACTTCTGGATCTTTCCGGAGGGCGTCTGCGGCATCACATCGACGATCTCGAGCCGCTCCGGGATGTATTGCATGGCGATTTTCTGCGCCTTCAAATATTCGAGCATCTGCTCGAAGGTAAGGCTCGCCCCGCTCTTCAGGATGACGAAGGCGCAGGCGCGCTCCCCGAGGCGCAGGTCCGGATAGCCCACGATCGCCACCGCCGAGACCGCCGGATGCTTGAACAGGAGGTTCTCCACCTCCACCACCGGGATGTTCTCCCCGCCGCGGATGATGATGTCCTTGGAGCGCCCGGCGATGCGGATGTAGCCGTCGGCATCCATGCGGGCGATGTCGCCGGTGTCGAACCAGCCGCCCGCCTCCACCTGGGCGAGGCCCGGGCGCTTGAGGTAGCCCACGAAGTTGGAGCAGCCGCGCACCTGGAGGATACCCTCCTCGCCCGGCGGCAGCGCGGCGCCGGACAGATCCACCACCCGCACCGCCATGCCCGGCAGCGGGCAGCCGTCGGTCATGGTCACCTTGTCCTCGGCGTCGTCGAGGCGGGTGGTGGTCACCGCGCCGTTCTCCGACATGCCCCAGGCGGAGATGATGGCGGTCTCCAGCGCTTCGCGCGCCTTCGCCACCAGCGGCCGCGGGATCGGCGCCCCGGCGGAGACGAAGAGGCGCAGCGAGGGCGTCCTGGTGCCGGTGCGGATGCAGTAGTCGGAAAGGTCGTTCAGGAACGGCGTCGCGCCCATGGTGAAGGTGGCGCCTTCGGCCGTGATCTGCCGCGCCATGGTCTCGGCGACGAAGATGTCCTGCAGCACCGCGGTGGCGCCCAGGAGGGCGGGCAGGACCAGGCCGTACATGAAGCCGAGCTGATGGGCCATCGGCGAGGGCATCTGGATGACGTCCTCCGCGCCGAGCTTGAGGCGCTCGGCGAACGGCACCAGGTTGGCCAGCATGGTGTTGGAGGTGTGGCTCACCCCCTTCGGCTCGCCGGTGGTGCCGGAGGTGTAGAGCAGCTGGATCACGGCGTCGGGCGAAAGGCGCACCGCCGCAAGCGCCGCCCGCTCGGCATCCGTGATGTCCTCGGCGAGGAAGGCGTCGAACGCTTCCTCCCCTTCCCCGTCCACCACCGCCACATGGGCGAGGGACGAAAGGCGGGCCTGCACCGCCTTGGCGATGGCCCGGTGATCGACGTTGCGGAACTGCGCCGGCACCACCAGGATCTTCGATTCCGCAAGCCCCAGCATGAAGCTGAGCTCGCGCTCGCGGAAGATGATCATGAGCGGGTTGGAGACCGCGCCCAGCTTGAGGCAGGCAAGGTGCAGCACCGTGAACTGCCACCAGTTGGGCAGCTGGAACGACACCACGTCGCCCGCGCTTACCCCGCGGCGCAGGAAGCCCACGGCGAGGCGGTCGGACAGGGCATCCAGCTCGGCATAGGTGAGGCGCGCCTCGTCGCCGGCCTCGGCCCGGGCGGCCACCACCGCCAGCTTGCCCGGCTGCGCCGCGACATGGCGGCGGAAGTGATCGAGCAGCGTCTCGTCACGCCACAGGCCCGCGGCGATCATGGCCTCGCGCCGCGCGCCGGGCATCAGGTCGAAACTCATGGGCACCATCCCTCCCCGGTGATCTGGCCTGGCGCTTCCCGCGCCCTGTCTTGTTTCAGCCCATGCGTGCCTGCGAGGCCGATGGGCGCTCATCCTGGTAATGACCTGCACGGCACGGTGGCTGAGGCTCGTCGCGCCACGGCGGCGCGGCAGGCGCCGGGCCGGAACGCACGTCCTCTTGCTTCCCCGGCTTCCACGCCGCAGCGCAGCGCCGGCTATATATATAAATGTATTGCTATAACTGCGGGGACCATAGGCGGGCTGGAATTTCGAGTCAAGCAGTTGATATATTTTTCCGTACGGACGCTGGGCTGCTCAGTCCCGCGCCTCCGCCGAGCCCATAGACCCGGCGCCACGGCGAACCGCATCGCCGGGCACGCGCCGGTGGGCTGACGTCCATTTCGTGGATTTGAAGCGGGTGGGCCGATGCGCCGGCGGCGGCGGGGCCGACGGAAAAATCGAAGGGGCGATCCGCGCAGGCGGCCGGCAGCGGCGCACGATGCCAGCCGCCGGGGTGCCCGGACGTGCCGAAGCACCCGAGACGCCGGCCGGATATGGCTCTCGTCTCGGTTTGAAATCTGATCTGGTGGCGTGATCGACCGGCCTATGAATGGCCGGCGGCAAGCCAGGGCCCGGGTCGGGACTGACGCCCGCCCATTTTCAACCCGGGACACGCCCCGGATACGATCCGACCGCGCCGCCGCCGCTCAGGCCCAAAAAACGAAAAGGGCGATTCACCGGATGCATGGCCGCCATAAGAGGCGGTCTTGCATCCGGTGAATCGCCCTTTCAGGCCCGCTCCGATCCGCGGCCGTGGCACGCGGATCGGACGCGGTGCGGATCACTCCGCGGCGTCGGCGGGGCCTTCCACCAGGGGCTGGCCCTCGGTTTCCTCGCGGGTGGCGACGATGAGGTCGTCCCGGGAGTTCGCCACCGCCCGCAGCTTGTTCATCTGCGCGCCGGTGCCGGCCGGGATGAGGCGGCCGACGATGACGTTCTCCTTGAGGCCGTCCAGCGGATCCACCTTGCCGTTGACCGCCGCCTCGGTGAGGACGCGGGTAGTCTCCTGGAACGACGCCGCCGAGAAGAAGGAGCGGGTCTGCAGGCTGGCCTTGGTGATGCCGAGCAGCACCGGATGGCCGGTGGCGGGCTTCTTGGCCTCTTCCGCCGCCTTCTCGTTCGCCTCGATGAACTCCAGGCGATCGACCTGCTCGCCGTCGAGGAAGTCGGTCTCCCCGGCGTCGTCGATCTCGACCTTCTGGAGCATGTTGCGGACGATCACCTCGATGTGCTTGTCGTTGATGTTCACGCCCTGGAGCCGGTAGACTTCCTGGATCTCGTTGACGAGGAAGGCGGCGAGCTCTTCCACGCCCTTGATGGCCAGGATGTCGTGCGGCGCCGGGTTGCCGTCGACGATGAAGTCGCCCTTCTCCACCAGGTCGCCATCCTGCAGATGGATGTGCTTGCCCTTGGGGATCAGGTACTCGACCGGATCGCCGCCCTCGGTCGGCTCGATGGAGAGCCGGCGCTTGTTCTTGTAGTCGCGGCCGAAGCGGATGGTGCCGGAGATCTCGGCGATGATCGCCGCGTCCTTCGGGCGCCGCGCCTCGAACAGCTCCGCCACGCGCGGCAGGCCGCCCGTGATGTCGCGGGTCTTGGCGCTTTCCAGCGGCACGCGGGCCACCGCGTCGCCGGCCTTGATGTGGCCGTTGGGATCCACCGAGATGATGGCCTCCACCGGCAGGGCATAGCGGGCGTCGCCGCCGCGCTGCAGCTTGGCGACCTTGCCGTCCTTGCCCTTGATGAGGATCGCCGGGCGCAGCTCCGGGCCGCGGCCGGCGCGGCTGTCGGTGACCACGCGCTTGGCGATGCCGGTGGACTCGTCCACCGTCTCGTTCATGGACGAGCCTTCCACCAGGTCCTCGAAGGCCACCGTGCCGTCCACCTCGGTGAGGATGGGACGGGTGTAGGGGTCCCACTCGGCGATGCGCTGGCCGCGCTTGATGGTGTCGCCCTCGTCCACCTTCAGGCGGGCGCCGTACTGGATGCGGTTCACCGCCCGCTCGGTGGTGCCGTCATGGTCGATGATCACCACCGCGAGGTTGCGGCCCATGACGATGAGATCGCCATCGGAGTTCCGCGCCGTGTTGCGGTTGCGGATCCGGACCGTGCCCTCGAAGTTGCTCTCCACGAAGGAGGAGTCCGCGAGCTGCGCGGCGCCGCCGATGTGGAAGGTGCGCATGGTGAGCTGGGTGCCCGGCTCGCCGATGGACTGCGCGGCGATGACGCCCACCGCCTCGCCCATGTTCACCGGGGTGCCGCGGGCGAGGTCGCGCCCGTAGCAGGTGCCGCAGACGCCGTTGCGGGTCTCGCAGGTGAGCACCGAGCGGATCTTGATCTCCTGGATGCCCGCCTTGGTGATCCGCTCGACCTGCGGCTCCTCGATCATCGTGCCCCGCGGCACGATGATGTCGCCGGTGGCCGGCTCGATCACGTCTTCCACCGCGGTGCGGCCGAGCACGCGCGAGCCGAGCGAGGCCACCACCTGGCCCGCATCGACGATGGCGCGCATGGAGATGCCGTTGTCCGAGCCGCAATCGCGCTCGGTAATGATCGAGTCCTGCGCCACGTCGACGAGGCGACGGGTGAGGTAGCCCGAGTTGGCGGTCTTCAGCGCCGTGTCGGCAAGGCCCTTTCGCGCGCCGTGGGTGGAGTTGAAGTACTCCATCACGGTCAGGCCTTCCTTGAAGTTCGAGATGATCGGGCTCTCGATGATCTCGCCGGAAGGCTTGGCCATCAGCCCGCGCATGCCGGCGAGCTGCTTCATCTGCGCCGGCGAACCACGCGCTCCGGAGTGCGACATCATGTAGATCGAGTTGATCTGCTTGTCGCGCCCGGTCTTCGGGTCCTTCTTCACGGACGAGATTTCCTTCATCATCTCGTCGGCGATGCGGTCGGTGCACTTGCCCCAGGCGTCGACCACCTTGTTGTACTTCTCGCCCTGGGTGATCAGGCCGTCATTGTACTGCTGCTCGTATTCCTTGGTGAGGGTGCGGGTCTCCTCCACCAGGTCCCACTTCTTCTTCGGCACCACCATGTCGTCCTTGCCGAACGAGATGCCGGCGCGGAAGGCGTTGTAGAAGCCGAGCGACATGATGCGGTCGCAGAAGATCACCGACTCCTTCTGACCGCAGTGGCGGTAGACGGTGTCGATCATGTTGGAGATCTCCTTCTTCGTCATCAGCTTGTTGACGACGTCGTAGGTGATCTTCCCATGCTTGGGCAGCAGCTCGGCGATCTTCATGCGGCCGGGCGTGGTCTCGTAGATCTTCGAGTATTCCTTGCCCTCGGCATCAATGCCGATATAGCGGCCCTTGACCTTGGTGTGCAGCGTGATCGCTTTGGCGTTCAGCGCGTGGTCGATCTCGCTCATGGTGGCGAACAGCATGCCCTCGCCGGGCTCGTTCTCACGCATGATCGAGAGGTAATAGAGGCCGAGCACGATGTCCTGCGACGGCACGATGATGGGCTGGCCGTTCGCCGGGTGCAGGATGTTGTTGGTGGACATCATCAGCACGCGCGCTTCCAGCTGCGCCTCGAGGCTCAGCGGAACGTGCACGGCCATCTGGTCGCCGTCGAAGTCGGCGTTGAACGCCGAGCAGACCAGCGGATGCAGCTGGATCGCCTTGCCCTCGATCAGCACCGGCTCGAACGCCTGGATGCCGAGGCGGTGGAGGGTGGGCGCGCGGTTCAGCATCACCGGATGCTCGCGGATCACCTCGTCGAGGATGTCCCACACCTCGGGACGCTCCTTCTCCACCAGCTTCTTGGCCTGCTTGACGGTCGCCGAGTGGCCCTTGGCGTCGAGGCGCGAATAGATGAAGGGCTTGAACAGCTCCAGCGCCATCTTCTTCGGCAGGCCGCACTGGTGCAGCTTGAGCTCCGGACCCACCACGATGACGGAGCGGCCGGAATAGTCGACGCGCTTGCCGAGCAGGTTCTGGCGGAACCGGCCCTGCTTGCCCTTCAGCATGTCGGCGAGCGACTTCAGCGGCCGCTTGTTGGCGCCCGTGATGACGCGGCCGCGGCGGCCGTTGTCGAACAGCGCATCCACCGCCTCCTGAAGCATGCGCTTCTCGTTGCGGATGATGATGTCCGGCGCGCGCAGCTCGATCAGCCGCTTCAGGCGGTTGTTGCGGTTGATGACGCGGCGGTAGAGGTCGTTGAGATCCGACGTGGCGAAGCGCCCGCCGTCCAGCGGCACCAGCGGGCGCAGGTCGGGCGGGATCACCGGCACGTGGGTGAGGATCATCCATTCCGGCTTGTTGCCGGAGAGCTGGAAGGCCTCGACGATCTTCAGCCGCTTGGCGAGCTTCTTGGGCTTCAGCTCGGTGGTGGCCTCGGCGATCTCGACCCGCAGGTCCGCGGCGATCTTGTCGAGGTCCATCGCGCGCAGCAGCTCGCGGATCGCCTCGGCGCCGATCATGGCGGTGAAGGCGCTGTCGCCGAACTCGTCCTGCGCGCGCAGGTACTCGTCCTCGGAGAGGAGCTGGCGATACTTCAGCTTGGTGATGCCGGGCTCGATCACCACGAAGTATTCGAAATAAAGGATCCGCTCCAGGTCCTTGAGGGTCATGTCAAGGAGCAGGCCGATGCGGCTCGGCAGCGACTTCAGGAACCAGATGTGGGCGACGGGCGCGGCCAGCTCGATGTGGCCCATGCGCTCGCGGCGCACCCGCGCGAGGGTGACCTCGACGCCGCACTTCTCGCAGATGATGCCCTTGTACTTCATGCGCTTGTACTTGCCGCACAAGCACTCGTAGTCCTTGATCGGCCCGAAGATACGGGCGCAGAACAACCCGTCCCGCTCCGGCTTGAAGGTGCGGTAGTTGATGGTCTCCGGCTTCTTGATCTCGCCGTAGGACCAGGACTTGATCTTCTCCGGGCTCGCGATCGTGATGCGGATCTGGTTGAAGGCCGGAGTCGGAACGCTCGGATTGAAGACGTTCAGGATTTCCTGGTTCATGCAATGGCTCCCAAACGAAGTGGGCCTTGATCTTGAAAACCTGACCGGCCGATGCGCCGGTCAGGTGATCCGCTGGGCGCGGAGGACGGTGGCGGCCGCTGCGGCCGGGCCACCGTCAGGTGTTTTCCAGGTCGACGTTGAGGCCGAGCGAGCGCATTTCCTTCACCAGCACGTTGAAGCTTTCCGGAATGCCGCTCTCGAACGTGTCCTCGCCGCGCACGATGGCCTCGTAGACCTTGGTGCGGCCGGCCACGTCGTCCGACTTCACGGTCAGCATCTCCTGCAGGGTGTAGGCGGCGCCGTAGGCTTCCAGCGCCCACACCTCCATCTCGCCGAAGCGCTGGCCGCCGAACTGCGCCTTGCCGCCCAGCGGCTGCTGGGTGACGAGCGAGTACGG
>CALMSN010000131.1 GCA_937872325.1 uncultured Xanthobacter sp.
CCTCGCCCAGGTCGCCGGCCGGCGCCGCGGCGGAATGGGCGGTGCGGGCGACGGAGAAGATCACCACCGTGATCGGCGTCGCCAGCAGCAGACCGAGCGGGCCGAAGACGCCGCCGAACGCCACCACCGCGAACAGCGTCACCGCCGGCGGCAGCGCCACCATGTGCTGCTGGAGGAGCGGACTGAGCAGGTTGCCCTCGCACTGCTGGACGATCACGAACACCAGCAGCGTCCAAAGGAAGGTGTCGAGCCCCATGGTGAGCGCGATCAGCAGCGCCGGCACCGCCGCGATCACCGGCCCGACCATGGGCACGAACTCGGCCAGCGCCGCGAACAGCGCCAGAGGCAGGGCCGAGGAGACGCCCACAAGGCTCAGCCCGGCGAAGATCAGCACCCCCACCACCACCATGGCCATGACCTGGGCCTTCAGGAAGCTCTGCAGGTCATGGCGGATGACGATCAGCCGCCGCTCCACCGCCGGCCGGTGATGCGGCGCCCACAGGCTCAGCAAGATCCGCCGGTACATCTGCGGCTCGACGGCGAAATAGAGCGCGCCCACCACCACCAGGAACAGCGCGAGCGTGCCCTGCACCGCATTGGAGGTGACCCCCTGGACCACCGAGATGACTGTCGCAGGCGTGGCATCCTCGGCCCGCCGCAGGATATCGGCGAGGCCCATCCCCTGGATGTGGAAGCGCTGCTGGAAGCCGGCCCAGGCCTGCGGCAGGGTGACCAGCAGCTCGGTGGTCTGGGCCCGGATGGTGCTGCCGAACAGGTAGAGCACCCCGCCGACCATCCCGATCGACAGGAAGGCGACCGGAATCACCGCATAGCGGGCCGGGATGCGGGTGAAGCGGCTCTGCCATTCGGCGATGCCGGAGAGCGCCACCGACAGCAGCAGCGCGGTGAACACCAGCAGGAAGACCTGGATGACCTGCCACGACAGGTAGAACAGCCCGACCACCACACACACGATGGCCGTGTTCCGGGCGACGTTCCAGTCGGATCCCATGCCTCTCCCCCCGTCGGCCGCGCGCGCCGCGCCATGGTGGGACCGGCAGGAATCGACCGGATCGGCGCGTCCGGGATGCTGATACACCCGCACGTCCCCAGCGTCAGGACCCGGTCTTCGCCTTCTCCTCCTCCACCAGCTCCTTTTTAGAGAGCTTGCCCACGAGGCTCTTGGGAAGGTTGGAGCGAATCTCCACCGCCTTCGGCATCTCCACCTTCGACACCTCCCCCTCGAGGAAGGCGAGCAGCTCCTCGGGGCTCGCGCTGGCGCCCTCGCGCAGGGTGACGAAGGCCTTGGGCGCCTCGCCGCGATAGCTGTCGGGCACCCCGATCGCCACCGCCTCCGCCACCGCCGGGTGGCGGTAGAGCGCCTCCTCGATGGTGCGCGGATAGACGTTGAAGCCGCCGCTGATGATCACGTCCTTGATCCGGTCGAGCAGGAACAGGTAGCCGTCGCCATCCAGATAGCCCACGTCGCCGGTGCGCAGCGCGCCGTCGATGAAGGCATCGGCTGTCTCGCGCGGGCGGTTGTAGTAGCCGGCCATCACCTGCGGCCCGCGCACCGTCACCTCCCCCTTCTGGCCGGGGCCGAGGATGCGGTGGGGATCCTCCAGGTCGCGGATCTCGATGACGGTGCCGGGCAGCGGCGTGCCCACCGAATCCGGCTTCACCACCCCCAGCGGCTGGCCGGCGGTGACCACCGGCGAGGCCTCGGAGAGGCCGTAGCCTTCCACCAGCTTGCAGCCGGTGAGGGCCTCGAAGGTGGTGCGCACCTCGTGCGGCAGCGGCGCGCCGCCGCAGATGCTCAGGGTCAGCGAGGAAAGGTCGCGCCCGGCGATTTCCGGGGCGGCGTTGAGGGCGGTGTAGAGGGTCGGCACGCCGGGCAGCATGGTCGGGCGCTCGCGCTCGATCAGGTCGATCAGCCGGCCGCGCTCGAATCGCGGCATGAGGTGGATCACCGCGCCCAGCGCCAGCGGGATCAGCATCACCGTCTGCATGGCGAAGACGTGGAACAGCGGCAGCAGGCCGACCACGCCCTTCACCCCCATCCGCTCGCAATCGGCGTGCAGGATCACCTGCCGGGTGTTGGTGCCGACATTGTCGTGGGTCAGCATCGCGCCCTTGGGGATGCCGGTGGTGCCGCCGGTATATTGCAGCAGGGCGATGTCGCGGGCCGGATCGATGACCACCGGCGTCGGCCGGGCGGGGCCGGCCAGGAGCTCGCGGAAGAAGATGTGCAGGCCGTCGCCCGCCTTCACCCGCGCCTGCTCGGCCCGGCGCAGCAGGGTGTACATCATGCCCTTCATCGCCGGCAGCACGCCGGAGAGCGGGCACATGACGATCCGCTTCACGCTGGTGCCCTGGCTCGCCGCCAGCACCTTGCCGTGGATCATCTTCAGGTCCGGCACCACCATCATGGCGACGCCCGAATCGGCGATCTGGCCGGCGATCTCCCGCTCCACATAGAGCGGGTTGAAGTTCACCACCGTCCCGCCGGCCTTCATGACGGCGAAGAAGAAGATCACCGAATAGGGCGTGTTGGGCAGGCACAGGCCCACCTTCGTGCCCTTGCCCACGCCCTGCGCCTGCAACCCGGCCGCCACCCGGTCCACCAGCGCGCCCAGCTCGCCATAGGTCCAGGCGCGGCCGAGGAAGGTGAGCGCGCGCCGTGCGGTGTAGCGCTCGACGCTTCGATCGAGGATGTCGGGAACCGGCCCGCCCCGGAGGTCCACGGCTTCGGCGGCTTGCGTCATGATGGCGATCCCTCGGGCGACCCCTGCGACACGGCCTGCGGGGCAGCCGTGCCCCTGTCGATCCCCGGAACCGGCCTATTTTGTGACCGGCGGTGACGGCTCTGTAGCGAAGCGGGAGCGCAGCCCCGCCGAGACGATGTGGACATAAGGATCGCTGACCTCGGCCAGGAGCGTCCCGCGCGGCGCGTTGGCCGGCGACAGGGGCAGCAGCGTGATGGGACTCGTTTCCCCTAGGATATGCGTATAGGCGAGATCAAGCGAGAGCGCCGGCGTCACCGCATAGGTCAGGCCGGCCGAAAGCCACAGCCGGTTGGTGTCGGGCAGCCGCGGTGAGCGGGTGGAATCGGGCACCGGGGTCAGCTCGTAGCCGACGCCGGCACGCAGCGCGAGGCGCGGGTCCCACTGGTATTGCGCGCCGGCGGAGAAGAACCAGCCGTCATTCCAATTTAGCTCCAGGGCGCTCACGGTGCGGCCGCCGGAGACCACGTCGAGCTGCTTGAGCTCCGACCAGTTGGTCCACTCGGCGGTGGCCAGCAGGGTCCATTGCGGGGTGACCTGGGTGCGGAACGAGGCCGTCACCTGGTCGGGCAGGGTCAGCTCCGCCTTGGCCGGCAGCGGCGGCAGCACGATCCCCGGCCCCTTCGCCGTCGCTTCCCCGTTCAGGGTCTGGGAGATGGCGGAGCGATAGCCGATGCCGAAGGTGGTGCCGGGCGCGAGGGTCAGCAGGGCGCCGAGGCTGAAGCCCATGCCGAGGCTGTCGCCGTCCACCTGCGCGGTGCCGCCGACGAGGTTGGGCGGCACGCCGCCCAGGATCTGCATGTTGGAGAGGCGGGGGGCGGGATAAGTGCCGCCGGAGCCCGCCCCCCGGGACACGCCGGCGGTTGGCCGGTTGGGCGCCCGGGTTCGGGCGTTCATTTCGCGCAATGCGCGGG
>CALMSN010000132.1 GCA_937872325.1 uncultured Xanthobacter sp.
GGGGGGGAGGATGAGGATCGCCCGGGTCAGCGCCGCCGTCCCCACCAGCATGGTGTAAAAGGTTTTCAGGTTGATCCCGCCATAGAGCGTCATGCCGATGAACAGGGCGTAGACCACGGCGATGGTGGAGACCTCGGTGGCGGTGGCCATGCCGCTGGACACGCTCCAGCGGATGAGGAAGGGCAGCACCAGCGCCGGGGCGGCCACCAGCAGGGTCTTCCAGATCAGGGCCGCGGACGGGCGGGCGACGCCGCTCATGTCTTCCTTCTGTGCCTTGAGGCGGGCGGGGGGGGCGAGCGCGGCCAGCAGCACCATGGCCACCACGAAGCCGGAGGTGAACAGCGCCGCGATGGACACCCCCGCCACCGAGCCGAGCACGATCAGCACGATGGAGGGCGGCACCGTGTCGGCCATGGCGGCGCCGGTGGCGAGCAGCGCGATCATCTCCTTCGGCTTGTGGCCGCGGCGCTTCATCTCCGGAAACAGGGCCGGGGCGACGGTCGCCATGTCGGAGACCTTGGAGCCGGAGATGCCGGAGACCACGAACAGCGAGCCCAGCAGCACGTAGGACATGCCGGCCTTCACATGGCCGAGCAGCGAGGCGAGGAAGTCGACGATCGCCCGCCCCATGCCGGTGAAGTCAAGCACGCAGCCCAGCAGCACGAACACCGGCACCGAGAGCAGGATGATGCCGCTCATGCCCTCGTCCATGCGGCCGATCATCACGATCAGCGGCACATGGGTGGAGAAGGCGAGGTAGCTGGCAGTGCCGATGCCGAAGCAGAACGCGATGGGCACCCCGGCGGCCAGGCACAGGGCGACGAAGCCGATGAGGAACAGCGCCATGGTGGCGTTGCCGGCCTTGATGAGCTCGGGCCGCGCCAGCCACAGGGCGATGAGGATCACCACCACCACGGCGAGCGCGGCGAACAGATCGCGCATTTGCGAGCGGCGCACCGCATGGGCCAGCGCCAGCGCCGCCATGGCACAGATGCCCACCGGCAGCGCCGCCGCCCGCCAGGTGCCGGAAATGCCCAGCGCCGGCAGGGTGATGAAGCTCTCCTCGACCGCGTAGTCGAACGCGGGATAGACGAGGCCGAGCAGGAAGACCGCCACCAGCAGCAGCGCCAGGGTATCGACGAAGCGCCGCGCTGGCGGCGGCAGCGCCTTGAGGAACAGGGTGAGGCGCAAGTGCTCGTTGCGGTCGATGGCGATGATCGCCCCGAGCATGGCCAGCCAGATGAAGCAGATGGAGGCCACCTCGTCGCCCCAGATGATGGGCAGCGAGAACAGGTAGCGCGAGAGCGCCCCGGTCAGCAGCAGGGTGACCACCACCAGCAGCAGGGCCGCGGCGATGGCCTCCACCGGGCGCATGAAGCGGGAGGGCGCGCGCGGGGCTTCGCTCTCGGCGACGAGGGGGATGGTGTTGTCGGCTGTGGCCATCAGTATGTTCCGGCGGGTCCGGTGGCGGGGCGGGCCGTCCGGTGCTGCGGCAGGGGTCGGCCTGTGTGCGCGCCGCCGGTGGCGGCGTCAATGCGCAAGCCGGGCCCGAACGTCGGGTCCGGCGGGCGGCGCCGTGCTGCGGCGCCGGGGGCCGGATCCCGCTTGGTTCGGGCCGGGCGCCGCCAGTCGGCCGGCGGCGGGCGGGGTCAGGACAGCTTGCCGGTGACGCTTTCGAGGATGCCCCAGGCTTCGTCGCCGTACTTGGCCTTCCACTCGGCATAGAAGCCGGCCTTGCGGAGCTGGTCGCGGAAGCTCTCCGGCTTGGTCGCGTTGAAGGCGAGGCCGTTGCCCTCCAGCTCCTTGCGCAGCGAGGCGTTCAGCTCGAACACGTCGGCGCGCTGCTTGAGGCCGGCGGCGTTGACGTGCTTGGTGACGATCGCGCGCAGGTCTTCCGGCAGGCGCTCATAGGCGCGCCGGTTGGCGAGGAACCAGAAGCCGTCCCACATGTGGTTGGTGAGCGAACAGTTCTTCTGCACCTCGTAGAGCTTGGCCGTGGAGATGATGGCCAGCGGGTTCTCCTGGGCATCCACGGTGCGGGTCTGCAGGGCGGTGTAGACCTCGGCGAAGTTGATGGAGGCCGGGGCGCTCTCGAACGCCTTGAACATGGAGGTCCAGAGCGGGGACACCGGCACCCGGATCTTCAGGCCCTTGAGGTCGGCGGCGCTCTCGATCGGCTTGGTGGAGGTGGTGATCTGGCGGAAGCCGTTGTCCCAGATCTTGTCCATGGCGACGAGGCCGGCCTTGCCGATCTGGCCGCGGACATAGGTGCCGAGATCGCCGTCCATGGCCTTCCACACCGCGGCATAGTCCGGGAAGGCGAAGCCGATGCCGCTGATGGAGGCGTTGGGCACCAGGGTCGACAGGATCAGCGGCGACAGGGTGAAGAACTCGATGCCGCCGGACCGCAGCTGGCTGAGCATGTCGGTGTCGCCGCCGAGCTGGCTGGAGGGGAAGACCTTGATCTCGACCCGGCCGTTGGTCTCCTTCGCGATCGCTTCCACCATCTCGGCGGCGCGCACGTTCATCGGATGGGTGACGGGCAGGTTGTTGGCGTACTTGTAGCTGAACTCGGGGGACTGGGCCCGCGCGACGTGCGGCGCGGCGACACCGCCTGCAATGGCGGCCAGGGCGCTGGTCTTCAGCAGGGTCCGGCGGGAGATGGTCATCTTGGCAACTCCTCCTCAAGGCCCTTGGCGGGGCCGCGTCTTGTTATGGGCCGGCTTCGGCAGCCGATGCACCGGCGTTCCGCGCGGTGCGTGCAGGCGTACCGCCTGCCGCCGGTGGTGTCATAGCCCGTCACCGGCCGTAGCGGCAAGCTGCCGCAGGCATGAGGGTCCTGCCGCAGGCATGAGAGCTCCGCCGCGGGGATGAAGGGCTGCCGCAGGCATGAGGGCGTGTTGCCGCGGGGATGAAGGATTGCCGCAGGCATCAGCAGGCCGGGGCAGGGGCGAGACGTCGCGCCGGCGCGGAAGATGGGGCGGCTCGCGGCGGAGCCGGCACCCCCGGTGGCCGCCGGCCCTCGGCGGCGAGGCGCGATGTGCGCCGCCCGGAACGTGTCTGAGCTTGAGGACAGATATCCGGGCTTCCCTCTCCCGCCTGCGGGGGAGGGCCGGGGAGGGGCAGCGCAGGTCGATTAGAGCGGGCGGTAGGGGGGCGCAGGCATTCCCCCACCCCAACCCTCCCCCGCAGGCGGGAGAGTGCGTGCGCCGTCCATCAACCGGCCCCTGATCGAGGCCGGTGTGAGGGGACCGCCGGCGGCGCGCTTCAGTCCGCGCCGGCGGCGGGGGTGATCCAGCCGGCCAGCTCGCGCGCCACCACCCGGTTGATCACCCGCATCCCCTCGTCGGTGGCGTTGAGGCAGGGAATGGCCGCGAACGACTCGCCGCCAGCCTCCAGGAAGATGTCGCGATTCTCGACCCCGATCTCCTCCAGCGTCTCCAGGCAGTCGGCCACGAAGCCGGGGTTGAACACCGCGAGCCGCTTCACGCCGCTTTCGGCCAGCGCCCGCACGGTGAAGTCGGTATAGGGCTGCAGCCATTCCTCGCGGCCGAACCGGGACTGGAAGGTCAGGCGCAGCCGGTCCTCGCCGAGGCCGAGCCGGGCGCGCAGCAGCCGCGCCGTCTTGACGCACTGGCAGTGATAGGGATCGCCCTTGGCGAGGTAGGACTGCGGCACGCCGTGGAAGGAGGCGAGAATCACCTCCGGGACGAAGTCCAGCGCTGCCAGGTGGCGCTCGAGGTCCCGGGCCAGCGCGTCGATATAGACGGGGTCGTCGTGCCAGGGCGGGGCGACGCGCAGCGCCGGCTGCCAGCGCATGGCCTTCAGCGCGTCGAAGGCGGCGTCGCAGACGGTGGCCGAGGTGGCGGCGGCATATTGCGGATAGAGCGGCACCAGCAGGATCCGGTCGCAGCCCTGCTTCTGAAGCGCGGCGAGGCGCTCGGCGATGGGCGGCTTGCCGTAGCGCATGGCGAAGTCGACGATGATTCGCCCATCCACGCCGGCAAGGTCGGCGGAGAGCCGCTCCGCCTGCTCGCGGGTGATGGTCTTCAGCGGGCCTTCGCCGCGCGCGGTGTTCCAGATCTTGTCGTAGTCGCGGCCCTTGGGGCCGGGGCGCTTGGTCAGCACGATGGCGTTGAGGATGAACCACCACACCACCCGGTTGACCTCGATGACCCTGCGATCGGAGAGGAATTCCTTGAGGTAGGCCCGCATGGACCAGTAGTCGGTGGCCTCGGGCGTTCCAAGATTGACGAGGAGGACGCCGATTCGGCCGCAGGCCGCGTCCGGGTGGTCGGCCGGGCGCGGGGAATCGGGGACATTCACGCTCATGCGGCTCCTCGCCTGTTGCCGGTCTCTGGCGGCGAGATGGCGTCTCGCCGGCCGGACGTCAATGCAGCCGCCCCGGCGGCGGCGCGACGCGCCAGCGGCACGGGCGCCCTGGCGGAAACCGGATCGGCTGCAGGAAGAGGAAAAGATGGTGGGCGCGACAGGGATCGAACCTGTGACCCCTACGATGTCAACGTAGTGCTCTCCCGCTGAGCTACGCGCCCCACCCGCAGGAACCGCCTCTATATCGGCTCGCCTCGCCGGAAGCAAGGCGAGCGAGGCGATGAAAAACATCGACGGCGCACGCGGCGCCGGAACCGGCCCCGGCCTCAGGCGGCCGCGAGCATCTTGCCGACTTCGAACACCAGCTCGCGCAGGTGGAAGGGCTTGGACAGCACCTTCGCCTCGCTCGGGGTCTCG
>CALMSN010000133.1 GCA_937872325.1 uncultured Xanthobacter sp.
CCCCTCGTCTTCGCCGAGCCGTTCGGGCAGCTGCTGGCGTGGAAACGCGGCGACCTGCTGGGGGTGGCCCAGCGGCTGATGCTGGCAGCCGGCCTCGGAGTGGTGGCGGTGGTCGTGACCTCCGCGGCCACCGAGGGCGGTCCCGTGCTGGCGCCCATCGGGGTCGGCCTCGCCGTGTTCGTGATGCTGGGCGCGGTCGCCGACATCACCGAGCGCGCCGGCCTCGGCCGGGTGGGGGCGAAGGTGGCGCTGGCCCGCCTCGCCGGCCTGCCGCGCTCGGCCTATGGCACCGCGCTCGCCCATTTCGGCGTCGGCGTCTGCCTGCTCGGCATCGTCTGCGAGGCCGGCTGGAGCAGCGAGAAGATCGCCGCCGTCAAGGTGGGCGAGAGCCTCACCGTGGCCAACCACCTGCTCACCCTCGAGCGCGTGGAGAATCGCGCCGGCCCCAACTTCCGCGCCCGCACGGCGGTGTTCTCCATCCATGAGAACGGCCAGCCGCGTGGGGTGGTGGAGGCCTCGCGCCGGCTGTTCGCCGCCCGCCAGATGGCCACCACCGAGGCCGGCATCCGCACCTTCGGCTTCAGCCAGCTCTATGTGAGCGTGAGCGAGGAGGCGGCCGACGGGCGGGTCTCCGTGCGCGCCGCCTACAAGCCGCGGGTGACCCTGATCTGGCTCGGCGCGGTGGTGATGGCGCTGGGCGGGGTTCTCTCGCTGGCCGACCGCCGGCTGCGCATCGGAGTGCCGAAGGCCGCCCGGCGGCGGGCACCGGCAGTGCCGGCCGA
Organism: uncultured Xanthobacter sp.; assembly: GCA_937872325.1. Classification (GTDB taxonomy): domain Bacteria; phylum Pseudomonadota; class Alphaproteobacteria; order Rhizobiales; family Xanthobacteraceae; genus Xanthobacter. Next base: position 783 of record CALMSN010000133.1, read on the forward strand.
ATAGGGGCGGGTCGGCAAGGACGTGGCGGGACACCGGGCGAAACACGAGGCGAGGCCGGGCATCGGCCGCATCGCGGAGGGCCGCATGAGACAGACTTGGCCGCTGCCGGGCCGGCGCCGGATGCCGGCGGCGCTGATGCTCGCCGTGCTGATGCTGGGCCTTGCCGCGCCGGCGGTGCCGCTGCTGGCGCCGCCGGCCTTCGCGGTGCAGCCGGACGAGGTGCTGCGCGACCCGAAGCTGGAGCGCCGCGCCCGCGCCTTGTCCGCGGAGCTGCGCTGCATGGTTTGCCAGAATCAGTCCATCGACGATTCCGACGCCCCGCTCGCCCGCGACCTGCGCCTGCTGGTGCGCGAGCGGCTGGTGGCCGGCGACAGCGACCGGCAGGTGCGCGACTTCATGGTCTCGCGCTACGGCGAGTTCGTGCTGCTGCGGCCGGTGATGTCGTGGCGCAACGCGCTCTTGTGGGCGACGCCGGTGATCGTGCTGGTGCTCGGGGCGCTGGCGGTGGTCGTCGCCCGCCGTCGCAGCGTCCCCCCGCCCGGCGAGCCGTTCGGGCTCTCGCCGGAGGAGGAGGCGCACCTGCGCCGCCTGGTCGGCGAGGACGATGCAGCCCCAGGCGGCCGGGCCTCCTGAGGCGCGCGGCCGGGCCGTCGAAGGCGCTTCCGGGCTGCGTCCTTCCGGCCGGAAGCGGGCCGGGGATATCAGGGGCGGGGCCTCTTGCCGTTTTCACGGGGCGAGCCGCTCATCCGAGGGCTTGCTGAAGCCTCGCGCCCGGCGCTTTCCCACCGGTGGAGACCCCCGGCACCTGGGCCACAGCATTTCCGGCAGCATGTGGAAGCCGCTTCGATCGGCCCTGCGTGAAAGCCGGATGCTCTCAGCTTCCTTTCACAGAGCGGCTCGGGCGGTACAGGCCCCGCCCTGGCGGCGGCAAAGGGCGACTCACGCCGTAGCCGCCCGTCCGCTAACGATCACCGCCTCTGACTGCCCGCGGATCGCACCACGCCGCAGCGCCCAGCCGGGCGATTCCCCAGGGCCGCCCGGGCTCGTGCCCGGACCACCGGAGCCGGGGCCCGGATCCGGCCGCACGGCGCGCCTCCCAAGGCCCTCAATCCGCAATCCCGCCGTCCTGCCGCCGCGGAAAAAGCAAGGTTCGCGCCGCCCTCACGCCCGCGTGACCCACATTACGGAAGCTTAATCCGGCCGCCAGAGATCGGTAACGATCGGCAAGCTAGCGTCCCCCTCGAACCTGCCGGACAGGCGGGACTTCCTCCCAAAGAGAGACGCACCCCAAGATGACCCGCTCGGACACCTCCACCTCGCTCGTCAAGCGCCGCCGTTCGGCCCTCATGGCCGGCGTTGTCGGCCTCGGCCTCGCCGGCATCGTCGCCGGCCAGATGCTGCCCCCGGCGGTCGCGCCCGCCCACGCCCAGATCACCACCAGCCAGCCGGCCAACACCTTCTCCTTCGCCGACATCGTCGAGAAGGTTTCGCCCGCCGTCGTCTCGGTGAAGGTGAAGAAGGACGCCGGCGAGCAGATGGCCATGGGCGACGAGGGTCTCGGCGGCAACATCCCGCCGCAGATCGAGCAGTTCATGCGCCGGTTCGGCTTCGGCGGCGAGGGCCAGGGCCCCGGCCCGATGCCCCGCGGCCCGCGCGGCCCCAAGGGCGAGCGGGGCGTGGTCGGCCAGGGCTCCGGCTTCATCATCTCCGCCGACGGCTACGTGGTGACCAACAACCACGTGGTGGACGGCGCCGACGAGGTCGACGTGACCACCACCGACGGCAAGGAATACCTCGCCAAGGTGATCGGCACCGATCCGCGCACCGACGTCGCCCTGCTGAAGATCGAGAATGCCAAGGACCTGCCCTGGGTGAAGCTCGCGGACACCGCGCCGCGGGTCGGCGACTGGGTGATCGCGGTCGGCAACCCGTTCGGCCTCGGCGGCACGGTGACCGCCGGCATCGTCTCGGCCCGTGGCCGCGACATCGGCTCGGGTCCCTATGACGACTTCATCCAGATCGACGCCCCCATCAACCGGGGCAATTCCGGCGGCCCGACCTTTTCGCTGAACGGCGACGTGATCGGCATGAACACCGCCATCGTCTCGCCCTCGGGCGGCAATGTGGGCATCGCCTTCGCCATCCCCTCGGAGACGGTGAAGACGGTCGTGGCGCAGCTCCGCGACAAGGGCTCGGTGGCGCGCGGCTATATCGGCGTGCAGATCCAGCCGGTGACCGACGACCTTGCGGCCGGCCTCGGCATCAAGGCGGCGGAAGGCGCGCTGGTGGCCCAGGTGCAGCCGAACACCCCCGGCGCCAAGGCCGGGCTGAAGGCCGGCGACGTCATCGTCAAGGTGAACAACGAGCCGATCAAGGAAGCCCGCGAGCTGACCCGCAAGGTCGGCATGATGAAGCCGGGCACCGAGATCCAGCTTTCGGTGATCCGCGACGCCAAGCCGATCACCGTGGCGGTGAAGCTCGACCAGCTCCCCAACGAGCAGGCGGCGCGCCCCGGCCAGCCGCAGCAGGGCGATGACGACAGCGATGCCGCCTACAAGGACCTGCCGCGGCTCGGGCTGCAGCTCTCTCCCGCCAAGGGTGCCAACGGCGCCGCCGGCGAGGGCGTGGTGGTGACCGGCGTCGATCCCAACGGCCTTGCCGCCCAGCGTGGCTTCAAGACCGGCGACGTGATCCTGAAGGTGGGTGACAAGCAGGTCACCACCCCGAAGGACGTGCGCGAGGGCCTCGCCGCCGCCAAGGCGGAGAGCCGCAAGGCGGTGCTGATCCAGGTGAAGGGCGAGCAGGGCGTGCGCTTCGTCGCCATCAGCCTTGAGACCAAGCCGCGCGGCTGATCCGCGAGGCGGAAGGCAAGGGAACCGTGCGGGTGATCCCGCCCGGTTCCGGTGAGGCCGGCGGAGCCGTTTCGAAACCGGATCTGCGGTCGCAAACGCCGCGGAACCCTCGCCCGCTTGCGGGGGAGGGCCGGGCGGGGAAATCCCCCTCCAATCCTCCCGGCAGCGGGACAGGCGCTACTGCCTGCCCCCACCCCAACCCTCCCCCGCAAGCGGGAGAGGGGGCCACGACTTGAATATGGCGCGTGGAGGAATTTCGGCGGCGCCACGGCCCATGTGGGCAGTCGGATCCGTCTCCAAATTGGATCCACGGCCGAAACCGCCGAGGAACTCTCTCCCGCTCGCGGGTGAGGGCATGGAGGGGGAAAGTTCCTCCAATCCTCCCGGCGGCAGGTCAGGCGCCACCGCCTGCCCCATCCCCAACCCTCCCCCGCAAGCGGGAGAGGGGGCCGGGCCTGAATACGGCGCGTGGGTGAACCCGGTGGATCCGGTGGCGCCACGGCGCATGTGGGCAGGCGAATCCGTTTCGAAATCGGATCCACGGCCGCAACCGCTGAGGAACCCTCGCCCGCTCGCGGGTGAGGGGAGGGCGGTGAAGTCGCCCTCCGATCGCCCCGGCGGCGGGAGAGGCGCCACCGCCTGCTTCCTCCCGAACCTCCCCCGCAAGCGGGAGAGGGAGCCACGACTTGAATACGGCCCGCGGCTGGCCCCGCGCGGCACATCGAAGGCGCGCATGGCAATGCGGCGCCGGATGAAGGCTGTCCACGCCCCGGACGGCCCATGGCTCGGAACCAGGGTGCGCCCTTGTCGCCCCCCCGAAAGTGCCCTGGTTTCGACGGTGCGGGAGGCTCAGGCCTTCCGCACCACCCTTTTCGCCGCGCGGCGCCCGCGGCTCCTCACCCCAAGCCGCAACGGACCACCGGTGCCCATCGCCTGACGCGTGGACCTGAGGCGAGCCTGAGATAGAGTGCGATGATTGCGAATCTCGATCAGGACAGCTCCCCCGCCATGCGCCTCCTCCTCGTCGAGGACGACCGCGACGCCGCCGAATACCTGCGCAAGGCCTTCCGCGAGGCTGGCCACGTGGTGGACCTGGCAGGAGATGGCGAGGAAGGCCTCTCGCTCGCCCTCGACGGCGGCTACGACGTGATGGTGGTGGACCGGATGCTGCCGCGCCGCGACGGCCTGTCCCTGGTCTCCGAGCTGCGCGGGCGCGGCCACACCACGCCGGTGCTCATCCTCTCGGCGCTCGGCCAGGTGGACGACCGGGTGCAGGGCCTGCGCGCCGGCGGCGACGACTACCTGCCCAAGCCCTATGCCTTCACCGAGCTGCTCGCCCGGGTGGAGGCGCTGTCGCGCCGCGGCGCGCCGCAGGCCACCGAGACCCTCTACCGGGCCGGCGACCTGGAGCTCGATCGCCTCGCCCACCGGGTCACCCGCGGCGGTCGGGAGATCACCCTCCAGCCGCGCGAATTCCGGCTGCTGGAATATCTCATGCGCCATGCCGGCCAGGTGGTGACCCGCACCATGCTGCTGGAAAACGTCTGGGACTACCATTTCGACCCGCAGACCAACGTCATCGACGTGCATGTGTCGCGCCTGCGCTCGAAGATCGACAAGGGCTTCGAGGTGCCGCTGATCCACACCGTGCGCGGCACCGGCTACATGGTCCGGGCAGGGCTGAAGTGACCGAAGCCGCGCCTTCGCCCTCAGCTCCGCTCGCCGATCAGGGGGCGGGCGCGGGCCATGGCGCGGAGCAGGGGCCTGCCGCGGCGCCGGCCCGGCCGGGAGCGTGGCGGCGCCTGGCCGATCGGGTGCGCGCGTCCTTCGTTCATCTGGCGCGGCTGGTCCGCACCACGGCCTTCAAGCTGCTTGCGGCCTATCTCGTCGTCTTTGCGCTGTTCGCGGTGTCGGTCATCGCCTACACCGCCTGGCACACCCGGCACCTCATCGAGGCCCAAGTCTCCGACGACCTCGACCGCGAGGTGCAGATGCTGGCCGAGCAGTATCGCAACGGCGGCATCCAGCGGCTCGTCTACGTCATCGACCGGCGCACCCGCCGGCCCGGCTCGTCCATCTACATGCTCACCAATTTCCAGGGCGAGGTGCTGGCCGCCAACGTCGCGGACCTGCCGTTCGGCCTGCTCGACCGCGCCGGCACCCGCTTCACCACCTACAACCGTCCGGACGAGACCGGCTCCAAGACCCATGTGGCGGTGGTGCAGGTGTTCATCCTGCCCGGCGGCTACCGCCTGCTGGTCGGCCGCGACATCGAGGAGCGCGACACCCTGCGCGACCTCGTGATCTGGCCGGCGCAATGGGCGGTGCTGCTGATCGTGGTGCTGGGGCTCGCCGGCGGCGTCTTCGTCACCCGCCGGGTGCTGAAGCGCATCGACGCCATGACCGCCCCCTCCGAGACCATCATGGCGGGTGCCCTTTCCGGCCGCCTCGCGGTGGCCGGCACCGGCGACGAGTTCGACCGCCTCGCCCAGTCGCTCAACGCCATGCTGGAGCGAATCGAGGCGCTGATGGTGGGGTTGAAGGAGGTGTCCGACAACATCGCCCACGACCTGAAGACGCCGCTCACCCGGCTGCGCAACCGGGCCGAGGAGGCGCTGCGCACCGCCGACAGCGAGGCCGACTGGCGCGACGCGGTGGAAGCCACCATCGAGGAGAGCGACGGCCTCATCCGCACCTTCGATGCCCTGCTGATGATCGCCCGCGCCGAGGCCGGGCAGGCGCGCAAGTCCATGGTGGACCTAGATCTCGCCGAACTGGTCACCGATGTCTGCGAGCTCTACGAGCCGGTGGCCGAGGAGCAGGGCCTCGACTTCTCCTTCGCCACCGTGCCGGTGAAGGTGCACGGCATGGGCGAGCTGCTGGCCCAGGCGCTCGCCAACCTGATCGACAACGCGCTGAAATATGGCGCCCCCGAGGATCGGCGCGGCGCCATCGCGGTCCGCCTGTCGCGGGAGGGGAGCGATGTGGTGGTGACCGTGGCCGACAGCGGCCCGGGCATTCCCGCCGCCGATCGCGAGCGGGTGGTGGAGCGGTTCGTGCGGCTGGATGCGAGCCGGACGCGGCCGGGCTCCGGCCTCGGCCTCGCGATGGTGGCGGCGGTGGCGCACCTGCACGGCGGCAGCCTCGGCTTCGCCGACAACGCCCCCGGCCTCGCCGCGCGCCTGCGCATGCCGGCGCTTCCGGGCTGATGCGCCGGGCGGCTGCCATGCGCGGGCGGGTGGTGCATATTCGCGCCCGCGTGACGCTCGGGGCTTGCGCTTCCGCAATACCTTCCGTTTAAGGATCGGCATGCGCGCGCCTGACCTTCCGGACACCCCCGCCTGTGAGCCGCTTGCCCGCCGGATGCGGGAAGCGCCGGTGGTGGCCGACGCCGTCGCGGCCGGGACCAGGCTGGATCAGGCCCTGGAGCGGCTCCCGCAGGAGGGCAGGGCGCGGATCGCGGCGCTGCTCGCCGCCAATCCGGTGGCCCGCGACGTCTGCCTCGGGGTGATGGAGGGCTCGCCCTTCCTCACCGACCTGGTGCGGAGCGATCCGGAGCGGCTGCTGCGGGCGCTCGGTGAGCCGCCCCGCGCCTGCCTCGACAGCCTGCTGGCCGAATGCGCCGCCGTCGCCGTCACCGAGCCGGACGAGGCGACGGTGATGCGGGCGATCCGCCGGATGCGCAGCGCCGCCGCGCTGCTGATCGCGCTGGCGGACATCGGCGGGGTGTTCGACCTGGTGGCGGTGACCGCCGCCCTCACCGATGTCGCCGATACCGCGGTGCGCACCGCGGTCACTTTCCTGCTCGCCGATGCCGCCCGCGCCGGCCGCCTGAGTCCGGAGGATCCCGGCGATCCGGCCCAGGGCTGCGGGCTGGCGGTGATCGCCATGGGCAAGCATGGCGCGCGCGAACTCAATTATTCCAGCGATGTCGATCTCGTGGTGGTGTTCGACCGAGAGAAGGCGCCACTGGGCGAGGAGGTGTCCGCCGCCCCCGTCTTTGTGAAGATCACGCAGGGCCTCGTGCGCCTGCTGCAGGAGCGCACCGCCGACGGCTACGTGCTGCGGGTGGACCTCAGGCTGCGGCCCGATCCCGGCTCCACCCAGGTGGCGCTCTCCGTCCATGCCGCGCTCGACTATTACGAGCGCGAGGGCGCGACCTGGGAGCGCGCCGCCTACATCAAGGCCCGCCCGGTGGCCGGCGACCTCGATGCCGGACGGCAGTTCCTGGCCGATCTCGCCCCCTTCGTCTGGCGGCGGGTGCTGGATTTCCAGGCCATCGCCGACGTCCATGCCATGAAGCGGGAGATCCATGCCTTCCGCGGCCATGACGTGGTGGCGGTGGAAGGCCACAACGTGAAGCTCGGCCGCGGCGGCATCCGCGAGGTGGAGTTCTTCGTCCAGACCCAGCAGCTCATCGCCGGCGGCCGCGATCCGCTGCTGCGCAACTCCCGCACCCTCGATGCCCTGGACGCCCTCACCGCCCGGCGCTGGATCACCGCCGGCACCCGCGACGAGCTGATCGCCGCCTATCTCTACCTGCGCCGGGTCGAGCACCGCATCCAGATGGTGGCCGACGCCCAGACCCACCAGCTGCCCGAGGGCCGGGAGGGCATGGAAGGGTTCGCCCGCTTCATGGGCTATGCCGGCCGCGACGCCTTCGCCGAGGTGCTGGTGGGCCACCTCCAGACGGTGCAGGCCCATTACGCCCGCCTGTTCGAGGATGCGCCGCCGCCGGCGGTGCTGGAATCCGAGCTGAAGTTTCCCGAGGCCGAGAACGACCGGCCGACGGTCGCCGCCCTCGCCCGGATGGGATTTCGCGATCCGGGCGCCACCAGCGCCACGGTGCGCGGCTGGCTCGCCGGCCGGCCGCGGGCGCTGCGCAGCCCGGCGGCGCGGCTTTACCTGTCGCGGATCGTGCCGCTGCTGCTCGCCTCCATCGCCCGTGGCGGCGATCCGGACGGGGCGCTGATCGCCGCCGACCGGTTCATGACCGATCTCTCCGGCGCCCACCTGCTCGCCGCGCTGGACCGCCATCCGGACCTCGTCCGCCTGCTCGCCACGGTGCTCTCGGCGGCACCGCGCCTGGGCGAGACCCTGGCCCGGCGGCCCTCCCTCGCCGACGCCCTGCTGGACCCCGCCTTCTTCGACGTCCTGCCCGACGAGGCGACCCTCGCCGCCGTCCTCGACGACCTGCTCGACACCGCCCCCACCGACGAGGAGCAGCTCGACCGTGTGCGCCGCTTCCGCCAGGAGCAGCATGTGCTGATCGGGGTGCGCATCGTCTCCGGCACGCTGCCGGCGGCGCGCGCCGGCGAGGCCTATGCCCGGCTGGCGGAAGTCATCATCCGCGCTTTGCACAATCGGGTCGGCGCCCGCTTCGCCGAGGCCCACGGGGCGCTGCCGGGGGGGCGCTCCTCGGTGCTCGCCATGGGCAAGCTCGGCGGCCGGGAGATGACCGCCGCCTCCGACCTCGACCTGATCGTGCTCTACGATTTCGAGGGCGGCGCCGATGTGACCTCGGACGGGGCGCGGCCCTTGTCGGGCACCCAGTACTACGCCCGCTTCACCCAGCGCCTGGTGAGCGCGCTCACCGCTCTCACCAATGCCGGCAAGCTCTACGAGGTGGACCTGCGGCTGCGGCCCTCCGGCCGGTCCGGACCGCTGGCGACCCGGCTGACCTCGTTTGCCGCCTATCAGCGGGAGGAGGCCTGGACCTGGGAGCACATGGCGCTGACCCGCGCGCGGGTGATCGCCGCCGATAGCGACTTCGCCCAGCGGGTGGAGGCGGTGGTGAGCGAGGTGATGGCCCAGCCGCGCGACCGGCGGCGCCTCGCGGGCGACATCCTCGACATGCGCCGCGCCATTGCCGCCGAGAAGGGCGAGGCCGAGATGCGCAACCTCAAGCATGCGGCCGGCGGGCAGGTGGACGTGGAGTTCCTCGCCCAGTTCCTCGTCCTGGCCAACGCCCATGCCCACCCCGACATCATCGAGACCGCCACCGCGCGGGTGCTGGCGCGGGCCGAGGCGATGGCGCTGCTGGCGCCGGAAGATGCCCACGTTCTCGTCGGCGCCTGCCGGCTCTACCAGGACCTGACCCAGGTGCTGCGGCTGTCGGTGGATTCGCAGATCATCCCCGCAGATGCCTCCTCGGCGCTGAAGGCGCTGCTGGCGCGGGCCGGCGAGGTGCCGGACTTCGCCACCCTCGAGGCGTATCTCGGCGACACCCAGGAGAAGGTGCGCGCCATCTTCACCCGCATCCTCGGCGACGCCGCCCAGTGAGGCGCACCTCCGGGACTTGACGGAGGGGAAGACGGGTTGCCCGGCGGCGCCGGAACCTTATGATGCGCCGGCCCAAGCCCGCGCCCAAGCCTTCGCCAGGCATGGCTTGGCCGCCATCGAGCAGAGCCACGGCGACCGGCGGCTTGCGACCCCGATCCAATGCCGGCTCCCGGGATTGGTCGAGGCGATTGCCCCGCCTGAGGATGATGTCCCGCGCATGGAAGATCTCGTCACGAAAGAGCCCGCCCTTGCGTCCATCGCAAGCCCGGACCCGGTCTGGCACGCCGAAGCCGCGCCGGCGGTGGCGTCCGTCCTCGGCACCTCCCCGCAGGGGCTGTCGGCGGCCGAGGTCGCCCGGCGCCTGAAGAAATTCGGCCCCAATGCCCTGCCGGAGGCCAAGCGACGCCATCCGGTGCTGCGCTTCCTGGCCCAGTTCAACAATACGCTGATCTACTTCCTGCTGGTGGCGGCGGTGGCGGCGGCGGTTCTCGCCCACTACATCGACGCCTTCGTCATCGTCGCGGTGGTGACCGCCAACGCCATCGTCGGCTTCCTGCAGGAGAACAAGGCCGAGCAGGCGCTCTCGGCGATCCGCGACATGATCTCGCCGCAGGCCAACGTCTGGCGCGACGGCGAGCGGATCCTGATTCCGGTCGCCGACCTGGTGCCCGGCGACCTGGTGGTGATCGAGGCCGGCGACCGCGTGCCCGGGGACCTGCGCCTTTTGCGCGCCTCCAGCCTGCGGATCGACGAATCGATGCTGACCGGCGAATCGGTCACCGCGGAGAAGCATCCCGGCGCGGTCTCCGTCGATGCGCCGCTGGGCGATCGCCACGGCATGGCCTTCTCCGGCACCCTGGTGGCGACGGGGCAGGGCACCGGCATCGCGGTGGCCACCGGCCGCCACACCCAGATCGGCCGGATCTCCACCCTGATCGCCGGGGTGGAGGAGATGACCACTCCACTGCTGCGCCAGATCAACACCTTCGGCCAGCGCTTTACCTGGATCGCCATCGCCTCCGCCGTGGTGCTGTTCGCCTTCGCGGTCGGGGTGCGGGGCTACGACTGGACCGAGGCGCTCATCGCCGTGGTGGCGCTCGCCGTGGGCGTGGTGCCGGAGGGGCTGCCGGCGGTGATCACCCTCACCCTCCCCCTCGGGGCGCAGAGGATGGCCGCGCGCAACGCCATCATCCGCCGCCTGCCGGCGGTGGAGACGCTGGGCGCCACCTCCATCATCTGCTCCGACAAGACCGGCACCCTCACCCGCAACGAGATGACCGCCCACCACATCGTCACCGCCGCCCATCGGCTGGAGGTGTCGGGCTCGGGCTATGCGCCGCTGGGCGGCTTCACGGTCTCCGGCGTCGACGGCGACGACGACGTGGCGGCGCTGGAGGCGGCCGAGCCGCTCATCCGTTGCGCCGTGCTGTGCAACGATGCCCATCTGCGCGAGGAGAACGGGCGCTGGAGCGTGGCCGGCGATCCCATGGAGGGGGCGCTGGTGACGCTGGCCGCCAAGGCCGGGCTCGATGCCGGGCACCTGCGCGCCGAGTGGCCGCGCCGCGACGAGATCCCGTTCGACGCCGACCATCGCTTCATGGCCACCCGGCACCGCCATCCGCGCGGCGACACCATCATCTTCGTGAAGGGCGCGCCGGAAGCGGTGCTCGCCATGTGCCGGGTCCAGGCGGTGGAGCTTGAGGACGAGGGGATGCGGACCGAGCCGCTCGCCTCGGCCTTCTGGGAGGCGGAAGTCGCCCGCGCCGCCCGCGAGGGCGAGCGGGTGCTGGCCTTCGCCGGCCGCCGCCTTGCCGGGGCGCCCGCCGGCGATCTCGGCTTTGCCGACATGAACGACTTCGTGTTCCTCGGCCTCGTCGGCTTCGTCGATCCGCCGCGGCCGGAGGTGATCGAGGCCATCGCCCGCTGCCGTAGTGCCGGGGTCGCGGTGAAGATGATCACCGGCGACCATGCCGCCACCGCCGCCGCCATCGCCGCCCAGCTTCGCCTCGCCGATCGGCTGGAGGTGGTGACCGGCGCCGAGCTCGACGCCGCCTCCGATGCCGACCTCGCCCGGCTCGCGCCGCGGGCCAGCGTGTTCGCCCGCACCAGCCCCGAGCATAAGTTGCGCATCGTGCGGGCGCTGCAATCCACCGGCGCGGTGGTGGCGATGACCGGCGACGGGGTGAACGACGCCCCCGCCCTCAAGCAGGCGGACGTCGGCATCGCCATGGGCCGCAAGGGCACCGAGGCGGCCAAGGAGGCCGCCGAGATGGTGCTGCTCGACGACAATTTCGTCTCCATCGTCTCGGCGGTGCACGAGGGCCGCACCGTCTACGACAACGTGCGCAAGGTGATCGCATGGACCATCCCCACCAACGGCGCCGAGGCGCTGGTGGTGATCGCCGCCATCCTGTTCGGCTTCGTGATGCCCATGTCGCCGGCGCAGATCCTGTGGATCAACCTGATCCTCACCGTGACGCTGGGGCTGGTGCTCGCCTTCGAGCCGTCCGAGCCGGGGGTGATGCAGCGTCCGCCGCGGCCGACGCAGGCGCCGCTGCTCTCGGGCTTCCTGGTGTGGCGGGTGGTGTTCGTCTCGGCGCTGTTCATGGCCGGGGCGCTCGGCATCTTCTTCTACGCGCTCGCGCACGGGAAGAGCCTGGAGCTGGCGCGCACCATGGTGGTCAACGCCATCGTGGTCTACGAGATCTTCTATCTTTTCAACGTGCGCTACATGCACACCACCTCGTTCTCCTGGCGCGGGGCGCTGGGCACGCCGCCGGTGGTGATCGCGCTGGCGGTGGTGATCGTGGCGCAGCTCGCCTTCACCTACCTGCCGGTGATGCACCTCCTGTTCGCCACCGAGCCGGTGGGTCTCCTCGATGGCATCGCCATCCTGGCGACAGGCGTGGTGTTCATGGCGGTGCTGGAAGTGGAGAAGCTGGTGCTGCGCCGCTGGCGGGGGGGAGGGGCGGCACGGCCGTGAGGGACAGCGGACGGGGGCCTCCGCCCGCACACGCCTTGGCGCGCCCCCAACGGTCTCCTCCGGTCCCTCTCTCGCAAACGGGAAGGAATTGTTCTTCCCAGAACGCTTCCCGGCGGAGGGCATATCCGAGCCGGAAGCGCTCCATGATCAAGGCTTCATAGGGAACGAGGGGTCGTCCACTGGCCCAGGCGATGCGCCGCTCTATTCGGTATGCGGGATCGCGCTTCGGAGGCCTTTTCCCGCTTGCGGGAGTAGGGCAGGGCGTGGATCGGCGCCGAGGGCGCAGCCGCCGAAGAGTTCCGGCAGATCACCCCACCGCGCGGCGGACGGGGGTCTCGTTGGAATTGGCGGCGCGGGTGTTGATGGGCAGGCGGACGATCACCGACGTGCCGAGCCCTTCGATGGAGCGGATGCGCATCGCCCCGCCATGCAGCTCCACCAGCGACTTGGCGATGGCGAGCCCCAGCCCGGATCCCTTGTGCACCTTGGTGAACTGGCTCTCCACCTGCTCGAAAGGCCGGCCGAGGCGGGCCAGCGCATCCTTGGCGATGCCGATGCCGGTGTCCTCGATGGCGATCACCGCCGCCGCCCCGTTGACCCGCGCCTTCACCGCGATCCGGCCGCCCTCGGGCGTGAACTTCACGGCGTTGGAGAACAGGTTCAGCAGGATCTGCTTGAGCGCCCGACGGTCGCCCTTGATGGCGAGGCCCGGTCCGGCCTCCACCGCCATGGCGATGGACTTCTCGCCCGCCGCCACCGCGGTGACCCGCATGGCCTCGCCGATGATCTCGTCGAGCGCCACGTTCTCCACCTCCAGCTGCATCCGCCCGGCCTCGATCTTGGACATGTCGAGGATGTCGTTGATGACGTCGAGCAGATAGGTGCCGGAGCCTTTGATGTCGGAGCAGTATTCGGCGTACCTCTCGGAGCCGAGCGGGCCGAACATGCCGCTCTCCATGATCTCCGAGAAGCCGATGATGGCGTTGAGCGGCGTGCGCAGCTCGTGCGACATGTTGGCGAGGAATTCGCTCTTGGCGCGGTTGGCCTCCTCGGCGAGGGCGGCGGTCTCGGCCAGCTTCTGGGCGGTGAGCTCGAGGGTCTGCTGCGATTTCCGGAGGTCGGCGACCAGCGCCATCAGGCGCTTCTCGTTCTCCATGAGGCGCTCCTCGTGGCGCTTCATGGTGGTGATGTCGGTGCCGACCGAGACGTAGCCGCCATCCTTGGTGCGGCGCTCGGCGATCTTCAGCCAGCGCCCGTTGGAGAGCTGCGCCTCGAAGGTGCGCGAGCCCTCGTCCGGCTCCTCGGAGTTGAGCGGTTTGCGGGTGACCGGGTGGCGGCCCACGGAGGCGATGGTCTCGAACGGGGTGCCGGCGCCCACCGTCTCGTCGGGCAGCTCGTGCAGGGTCTGGAACTTGGAGTTGCAGAGCACCAGCCGGTTCTGGCTGTCCCAGAGCACGAAGCTCTCCGAGATGCTCTCGATGGCGTCGCGCAGGCGCATGTCGGCGGTCACCGTGCGCTCGGCCATGTGCTGGGCCTCGGTGACGTCCATGGCGATGCCGATGAGGTGGGGGCCGTCCTCGCCCGCCTGCTGCACCACCTCGGCGCGCATCCGCAGCCACACGAAGTCGTTGCGGGCGGTGCGCATGCGGAACACCCGGTCCACCGCGGTGCCGGGGCGGTCGGCCAGCTCCTGGGCCAGCTCGTAGAGGTCGCCGTCGTCGGGGTGGACGAGGCGCGAGATGTCGCCGAACGACAGCAGTTCGTCCCGCCGCTCCAGGCCGAGGATCTCGAACATGGTGTCGGACCAGTAGATCCGGCCGCGGGCCATGTCCCAGTCCCACATGCCGCAGCGACCGCGGTTGAGCGCGGTGTCGATGCGCCGGCGCACGGTGTCGTAGATCAGGTCGGCCTCGCGGGCCCGGCTGGCCTGCCAGTGGAACGAGAAGCCGAGGATCAGCAGCACCGCGCCGGTGGTGGTGAACAAGGTGACCGTCAGGGTGGTCGAATCCGACCACTGCGCCAGCGCCCGGTCGGTGGGCTGCACGAAGAGAAGCTGGCCCAGCGGCGCCGGCAGGTTGCGGATGGTGGCGAGCGCAGGGCCGTCCGGCAGCGCCACCTCCAGCACGCCGGCCCGCTCGGCGAAGATGACGAGGGGCTGGGCCGGGTCCATCAGGTCGGAGAGGTTCGCGGGCGGGTTGCCGCCGCGCGGCGCGCTGGCGACCACGTGTCCCGCCGCGTCGGTGAGGTAGACCCGCCGTCCGGCCTCGCCGGCACGGGGCGGCAGGCTTTCCATCAGCGCCGGGACGGCGCGGGCGAGGGAGCTGCCGGACCGCTGCACCACGCCCTCGGCGGTGGCCAGGGCGAGCAGGGAAAGATCATCCTTGGCGTTGTCGAGCACTTCCATGCGGTGGCTGTGCACCTGCATGACCGTGCCGATGCCGATGACCAGCAGGAAGGTGACGATGAGTGCCGGGACGATCCGCCGCAGAACCGGCTCGGCGTCGAGCAGGCGTTGGTAGGCAGGGCGCGCGATCGACCTTGCCAGGCCTCTAATGGCTTGGTCGCGCGCGCCGACGCTCGCAGCGTTGGCGCGTGCCATCGCCGGTCTCCTCCGGGTCTCCGGGGAAGACCGCGCGGCCACCGCACGACGTCCCCCAACGTCCTGATTGGAGGGACGTTGCCGCATCTCTCCGAATCGCGACCATTGGAATCGAATCGCGGGTGATTTGTCCAGCATGGTCTAGTGTCAAGGGGCGAAAAAATGGCAATGGTGGAGTTGTGCCGCGACAGTTCGACGCCGCAGGACTCGGCAGATTTTGCCGCCGCCTTTTTCAGAAGATCAAAGTGGTCGTTCTAGAGAAAATCGCGTTAAATCATTGGCTTATGGCGTGGCGCTGGAGCCGTGAAGCCGGGCGCGCACCCCGGCCGAACCCACCCGTTTGGGTCGATCCAGCCGTCAAATTCCCCAATAAATGATTGAATGGATACGAATTTACCTCCCTCGCCGGGGCCTCCCGGGCTGGAGGCCGCGACGTCGTCAGGGAGGGCCGTGAGCGTCCTTCACGGCGCCGGTGATCGGGCTTGCGCACCGGTTGCGGACCGGTGCGGAGGCCCTCAGTCGTCCAGCGCTGCGACGTGGCGGACGAAGCCGGAGAGGGGCTCGCGCTCGGTCTCGAAGCGGTTCTCGACCGCGTCCGGATCGCCGTAGCCGAGCGCCATGCCGCAGACCAGCATCTGGCTCTCGGGGATGGCGAGCCGGCGGGCGATGTGCCCGGCATAGCTGATGAACGCCGCCTGCGGGCAGGTATCGAGCCCGAAGCCGCGCGCCGCCACCATGATGTTCTCCAGGAACATCCCGTAGTCGAGCCAGGATCCCAGCTCGAGGTCACGATCGATGGTGAAGATCAGGCCCACCGGCGCGTCGAAAAACACCAGGTTCCGGGCGTGCTGCGCCGCCATCCGCCCGGTGTCGCGGCGGCCGATGCCGAGAGCGGCGTAGAGATCCCATCCCACCTTCCGGCGGCGGGCGAGGTAGGGCTCGCGCCAGGCCCTGGGATAATACTGGTATTCCGCCGCACGCGGCGCGCCCGCCTGCTCCAGCGCCACCAGCTCCGCCCCCAGCGTCCGCAGCGGCGCGCCGGTCAGCACCAGCACCTGCCACGGCTGGATGTTGGACCCGGACGGGGCGCGCGCCCCCAGCTCCAGGATCTGGTCCAGCACCGCCGGGGGTACCGGGGTGGGCAGGAAGGCCCGCATCGAGCGCCGCGAGGCAATGGCCGCCGCCACCGCCTGCGCGCCCTGCGGCTCCGCAGGGGCGGGGCCATCGGCGGCCTGCGACGGCGGCGCCGGGGCGAGGTCGTGCGAAGGGGGCGGGGATGGCATCGGCGGCGTCTCCGTCGGTTCCGGCCGAAGTTTCATGGCATCGGTGCCGGTCTTTCACCGGCACCGAGCGGGTTCAGCTCAAGCGCCGCGCGGGCGTCGCCAAGGGCCCGCGCGTCGAGCTCAGGGGCCTTGGTCTCAGCCAAGGGCGCGCAGGGCGATGTCGGCGACGTCCGCCGAGAGGCCCGGCGTCTGCGCCACCGTCCGCAGGGCCCGCTCGGCGCTGGCCCGGCGCACCGGCTCCAGCTGCCGCCAGGTCTTGAAGGCAGACAGCAGGCGCGAGGCCACCTGCGGGTTGCGGCCGTCGAGGGCCAGCACCACCTCGGTCACAAAGGCATGGCCTTCGCCATCGGCGCGGTTGAACTGGGTGGGGTTGCCGGCGGCAAACGCCCCCACCAGCGCCCGCACCCGGTTGGGATTGGCGAGGGAGAAGGCATCGTGTTGCATCAGGGCGCGGATCCGGTCCAGCGTCTGCGGCGCCGGGCTCTGGGCCTGCAGCATGAACCACTTGTCGATCACCAGCGCATCGGCCCGGAACTGCTCGTAGAAGGCGGCCAGCGCCGCCTCCCGCTCCGGCCCCTCGTGCTGGACCAGCACGGCGAGGGCGCCGACCTTGTCGGTCATGTTGTCGGCGGCGGTGAACTGGGTCTGCGCCTTCGCGATCCCGTCCTCGGTGCCGGTGACGGCGAGATAATCCAGGCACAGGTTGCGCAGCGCCCGCCGCCCGGCCGAGGCGGCATCGGGCGTGAAGGCGATGCTTCCGGCGCCGGCCGCATAGGCCGCGGCCCATTGCGCCTCCAGCGCCCTGCCGAGGGCGACGCGCAGCGCGGTGCGCACCCCGTAGACGGCATCCGGATCGACATCGCTCTTCAGCTCGCGGGCGATCTCGCTCTCGCCGGGCAAGGCGAGGGCCTGGGCCTTGAAGGCGGCATCGAGCACCGGATCGGCCAGCAGCCCGCCGGCGGCGCCCACCAAGGCGGTCGGATCGGGCAGGGTGCCCTCGCGGGCGCCCGCCTTCAGCAGCCCCAGGGCGAGGCCCTGAAGGGCATCGAACCGGTTGAAGGCGTCGCTGTCATGGGCGGCGAGGAACACCCGGTCCTCGGCGGTGAGGTCGCTGACGAGGTTCACCGGGGCGCGGAAGCCGCGGTTGAGCGAGGGCACCGGCCGGGCATCGAGGCCGGTGAACAGGAAGCTCTGGCTCGGCTCGGTCACCGCCAGCACGCCGTTCTCGACGGTGGAATTGCCGAGGGTCAGCGGCAGGTCCGCTCCGTCCGGCCCGACGAGGCCGAGGGCCAGCGGGATCACCATCGGCAGCTTCTCACTCTGGCCGGGGGTGGGCGCCAGCTCCTGCGCCACGTCGAGGCGCAGCGTGCCGGCGGCCGCATCGTAGGTCGAGGCGACGCGCAGGGTGGGGGTGCCGGATTGCCGGTACCAGAGGGCGAACTGGGAGAGGTCGCGGCCGGTGGCCTCGGCGAAGGCGGCGAGGAACTCCTCGATGGTGGCGGCCTTGCCGTCCTGGCGCTCGAAATAGAGGTCCATGCCGGCGCGGAAGCCCTCCGCGCCCAGCAGGGTTTTCAGCATCCGCACCACCTCGGCGCCCTTCTCATAGACGGTCGCGGTGTAGAAGTTGTTGATCTCGCGATAGGTTTCCGGGCGTACCGGATGGGCGAGGGGGCCGGAATCCTCGGTGAACTGGGCCGCCTTGAGCGCCCGCACGTCGGCGATGCGCTTCACCGGCCGCGAGCGCTGGTCGGAGGAGAATTCCTGGTCGCGGTAGACCGTGAGCCCTTCCTTCAGGCAGAGCTGGAACCAGTCGCGGCAGGTGATGCGGTTGCCGGTCCAGTTGTGGAAGTATTCGTGGGCGATCACCGCCTCGATGCCGGCATAATCGGCATCGGTGGCGGTCTGGGGGCTGGCCAATACGTACTTGTCGTTGAAGACGTTGAGGCCCTTGTTCTCCATCGCCCCCATGTTGAAGTCGGAGACGGCGACGATGTTGAACACGTCGAGGTCGTACTCGCGCCCGAAGGCGGTCTCGTCCCAGCGCATGGAGCGCTTCAGCGCATCCATGGCGTAGCCGGCGCGCCCGGCCTTGCCCTCCTCCACATAGATGCCGAGCTCCACCTGGCGGCCGGAGGCGGTGACGAAGCTGTCGGCGACGCGGGCGAGGCGCCCGCCTACCAGCGCGAACAAATACGACGGCTTCGGCCACGGATCGTGCCACACCGCGAAGTGGCGGCTGGTGCCGGCGATGGCTCCGCCGGCCACCTTGTTGCCGTTGCCGAGCAGGATCGGCGCCTCCGCCACCTCCGCTTCGATGCGGGTGGTGTAGACAGCGAGCACGTCCGGCCGGTCGGGGAAGTAGGTGATGCGACGGAAGCCTTCCGGCTCGCACTGGGTGCAGTAATTGCCCGACGTGCGGTAGAGCCCCATGAGCTGGGTGTTGGCGGTGGGGTCCACCAGGGTCTCGATCTCCAGCGTGAACGCATCCGCCGGCGGGTTGGCCAGGGTGAAGCGATCGGGCGCCGCCTCGAACGAGGACCCGGCCAGCGCGGGGCCGTCGATGGCGGCGCGCACGAAGGTGAGGCCGTCGCCATCAAGGATCACCGGCGCGACGGCGGTGCCGGCCGGATTGCGCCGCAGCCCGAGGCGGCTGGTGACCCGGGTGCGCTCGGGATGCAGGAGAACATCCAGCTCCACCTTGTCCACCAGCCATTCCGGCGGGCGGTAATCGGCAAGATGGATGGCCCTGGGTTCTGCATCGCGCATGGGAAAGCTCCTTGCGCCGCCGGGGATCGCGGGGCGGCGACGGAAAGTCGGGTGCGTCGCCGGTAAGATTAGAG
>CALMSN010000134.1 GCA_937872325.1 uncultured Xanthobacter sp.
GGGTGACGGCGATTCTCGCCGGTCTGTTCTTCGTGACCTCGCTGTCGCTGACCCTCATCGCCGGCTGGGGCCGCGCCCCGCGCTCGATCCTGGCACCGGCCGGGACCAGCCAGCCGGCCGGTCCGCAGGTGCCGCAGAGCGGCGGCAGCATTCTTGACCAGATTCGCCCGCAGGGCGCCCCCGCGGCTCCGGCCGCCGGAGAGCCCGCTCCCGCCCCGGCCACTCCGCCGGCGCCCAGCGGGCCGCAGGTTCCGCAGTCCCAGTGATCGGGCGCCGCGCCCGCAAGGCCTGGCCGATCGACCCTTAGGGGCGGTTCGGCCAGGCTGCCGGGTGCGGCGTTCATGTTCCACAGGTGAGTCGGGGGCGCGCCGCGCTTCGGGCTCGCCGAATCGCGTTCGGACGAATTAAGGTCGAGGCCCATGGCGCGCTATATCTTCATCACCGGCGGCGTCGTGTCTTCCCTCGGCAAGGGCCTCGCCTCCGCAGCTTTGGGCGCGCTCCTCCAGGCACGCGGCTACACCGTCCGGCTCCGCAAGCTGGACCCGTATCTGAACGTCGATCCGGGCACCATGAGCCCGTATCAGCACGGCGAGGTGTTCGTCACCGACGACGGCGCCGAGACCGACCTCGACCTCGGCCATTACGAGCGCTTCACCGGCCGGCCGGCGTCGCGGCAGGACAACATCACCACCGGGCGGATCTACCAGGACATCCTCACCAAGGAGCGGCGCGGCGACTATCTCGGCGCCACCATCCAGGTGATTCCGCACGTCACCAACGCCATCAAGGACTTCATCCTTGATGGCAGCGAGGGCTACGACTTCGTCCTGATCGAGGTCGGCGGCACGGTGGGCGACATCGAGGGCCTGCCCTTCTTCGAGGCCACCCGCCAGCTCAAGAACGAGCTGCCGCGCGGCCACGCCATCTTCATTCACCTCACCCTGATGCCCTACATCCCCTCGGCCGGGGAGCTGAAGACCAAGCCGACCCAGCACTCGGTGAAGGAGCTCCGGTCCATCGGCATCCAGCCGGACATCCTGCTCTGCCGCACCGATCGCGAGATCCCGCGCGAGGAGCGGCGCAAGCTCTCGCTGTTCTGCAACGTGCGCGAGACCGCGGTGATCGAGGCGCGGGACGTGGACAACATCTATGCCGTGCCCTCCGCCTACCACGCGGAAGGCCTCGACAAGGAGGTGCTGGCCGCCTTCAACATCGAGCCGGCCCCCGCGCCCAACCTCACCCGCTGGACCAAGATCGAGGACCGGGTGCGCAATCCCGAGGGCGATGTCACCATCGCCATCGTCGGCAAGTATACCGGGCTGAAGGACGCCTATAAGTCGCTGATCGAGTCGCTTGCCCATGGCGGCATCGCCCACAAGGTGCGCGTCCACCTCGACTGGATCGAGAGCGAGACCTTCGAGCGCGAGGATCCCACCCCGTTCCTGGAGCACGTGCACGGCATCCTGGTGCCCGGCGGCTTCGGCCAGCGCGGTGCCGAGGGCAAGATCCGCGCGGCCCGCTTCGCCCGTGAGCGCAAGGTGCCGTATTTCGGCATCTGCTTCGGCATGCAGATGGCGGTGATCGAGGCGGCGCGGAACCTCGCCGGCATCCCGCAGGCCAACTCCACCGAGTTCGGTCCCACCTCCGAGCCGGTGGTGGGCCTGCTCACCGAGTGGCTGAAGGGCAACGAGCTGGAGCGGCGCAACGCCGCGGGCGACCTCGGCGGCACTATGCGGCTCGGCGCCTATCCCGCGCACCTCGCCGAGGACAGCCGGGTGGAGGGCATCTATGGCCGGCGCGACATCTTCGAGCGCCATCGCCACCGCTACGAGGTGAACACCGCCTATCGCGAGCGGCTGGAGGCCTGCGGGCTGCGCTTCTCCGGCCTCTCGCCGGACGGGCTGCTGCCGGAGATCGTGGAATACGCCAACCACCCCTGGTTCATCGGCGTGCAGTTCCACCCGGAGCTGAAGTCGCGGCCGTTCGATCCGCATCCGCTGTTCGCCGCCTTCGTCGGCGCCGCGATGGAGCAGAGCCGGCTGGTGTGAGCCAGCCGGCGGGCCGCCCCCGCTGAAGCGTTTGCCAGCTTCACGGCATCGCGTGAACTATTAAGAAGTTGAAATTTCAGTGTTTATTGTCTGATTGGAGGTGCCGTCCGATCAGACAGGGCGCTTGTGCGCGCCTTGCGGGCGAGGGCGGAGCAGGCGGGTCCTACCCGCGAACTTGCCCCCGGCCTGCGCGGCAGGAGGCAAGATGGTGCCTCCTGCGCACGCGATCGCTACTTGCCTATGGGGCAATCGCATGCACTTTCCCGCGGGTCCGCAGACCCGTGGCCAGCCATCCGGCGTGGCCGGACGCGCCCGATCCGGGGCGGTTCGACCAGATCGCTTATTTGATCTGGAATATATTTAATATCAATGACTTGTCGTGTTCCAGCCTTGCCCTGGAACGCCGACCAGCTCTAGAAGGATTCGCAATGACGACACCCTCCTCCCTGACCGGGATCTGCCGCTGCGCCTCGCCCTATCTCCTCAGCGCGCTGCGGATCGTCTGCGGCTTGCTGCTGCTGAACTTCGGCACCATGAAGATCCTCGGCTTTCCGGCCGGGATGTCGCCGCCGGTGGGATCGCTGTCGTGGGTCGCCGGCATGCTGGAGCTGTGCCTCGGCTTTCTGGTGGCGATCGGCCTCTTCACCCGGCCGGCGGCCTTCGTGCTGAGCGGACTGATGGCGGCGGCCTATTTCATCGGCCACTTCCCGAAGAGCTTCTTCCCCTCGCTGAACGGCGGTATGGCGGCGGCCGCCCTGTGCTTCGTCTTCCTCTATGTGGCGGCGGCGGGCGCGGGGCCCATCTCCATCGACGCCCTGCGCGACCGCGGGCGGACCGAACGCTAGTCTCGCCCGTGCGGCCCGGGCGTACGCGTCCGGGCCGCACGCGGCGCTGCCGCCTTGCATGCTTCAGCTGAGGAGATCCCATGAGCCGCGGTCTCGACCATGTGGTGCATCTGGTTCAGGACCTCGATGCCGCGGGCGAGGTCTATGAGCGCCTCGGCTTCACCGTCGGCGCCCGCAACCGGCATCCGTGGGGCACCGAGAACCGGATCATCCAGACCCCGGGCTTCTTCATCGAGCTGCTGCAGGTGGCGGAGCCCGGAAAGATCCCGCCATCGGAGCCGGGCCGCCTGTCGTTCGGCGCGGTGAATGCCGATTTCCTCGCCCGCAACGGCGAGGGCCTGTCCATGCTGGTGCTGGAGGGCAAGGATCCCGCGGCGGAGAAGGCGGCCTTCGATGCGGCCGGGGTTGGCGGCTTCGCCACCTTCGACTTCGCCCGCACCGCTCGCAAGCCGGATGGCCGGGAGGTGGAGGTGGGCTTCACCCTGGCCTATGCCCGGGTGCCCGGCGAGGCCGATTTCACCGCCTTCACCTGCACCCAGCACCGGCCGGAGAATTTTTGGTCGCCCGATCTGCAGCGCCACGCCAACGGGGTGGCGGCGGTGGCCGGGGCGGTGCTGGTGGCCGACGATCCGGGCGCCCATGCCGGGCTCGTCGGCGTGCTTTGCGGTGTCCCGCTGGTGCCGGCGGGGCAGGGAGTTTATGCGGCGCAGACCCCGCGCGGGCGGATCGAGGTGATGACCCGCGACAGCTTCGCCGCGCTCCACGGGGTGCCGGCTCCGGGCGATGCCGGATTGCGGCTGGCGGCGGTGCGCTTGCGCATCCCGGGCGCGCCGGAGCCGGGTAGCCCCCTCGACGGCCGCGGGATTCCGCAGACGCCGGATGCCGGCCGCATCGTCATCCCACCCGGCGCCGCCATGGGCGCGGTGCTGGTGTTCGAGTTCGGGGCTTAGAGCGTTTCCCACTAGGATAAAAACACTCTGTAATCAGAGTGTTAGATCGTTTCAGTGCGTCCATGAAGCAGTGAGACGATCTAAGGCGTTTTCCGCTCGCGCAGGCGCGTGAAACCGATGCGAGCGCGCGGCTCGTCCGGGCAAAAGCGCCTTGCCGGCGCGCCGTCCGCCCTTCCAAGCCTTTAATGAAGATCCGGCGCCTATTTGACGCCCTGCGAGCGTCCCAGCACGGGCGGCATCGATTCCGAGCCGGTTCACGGCTGCTCCCGACCGGATTTGCCATCCGATCGGGGACACCTTTGGCGGCGAGCCGAGGCCCGCCGCCCCTGCCGTCAGATGCCGACGCTGTTGAGCTGGCTGTAGACCTCGTCGGACCAGGTCTTCAGGTCCATGAGGCCGGCATAGGCCGACCAGATCTCGATGTTGAACTTGGCCGCGAGGTCGTTCTCGGTGGCGGCGAGGGCTTCCTCCACCGGGGTGAAGGTGCGCTCCAGGTGGGGCCAGAGCTCCGAGGTGCAGCGCGGCACGTGGATGAAGTGGAGGTTGCGCTTCTCGCCGGCCTTCTTGATCCGCGAGAGGTCGAAGCCGTCGAAGGTGCCGCCCACCTCGTTCTGCACGATGATGATGTTGGCCACCGGCAGCGCCCCGCCCAGCACCACGTCCTCGATCAGGGTCGAGACGTTCTCGATGGAGTGGGTCTCGGGCTTGGTCACCACCAGCAGGTCGATCTCCGGCGAGGAGCGCTGCTGCATGATGTGCGCGACGCGGCGGTGATGCGCCCACTGCACGAGCTGCGGCACCACGTTGGCGCCCAGGTCCAGCACCGCGCCGCCGGTGAGCAGCAGGCCGCCGAAGCCGTCCCAGTAGCGCAGGGGCGCGTTGGCGTCGTTCTCGGTCTTCGAGGAGGCCAGCGCCGACCCGATCCCCAGCTCCAGCACCTTGGAGGGGAAGAACTTGCCGATCTTGGAGTGGCCGGTGCCGTCGGTGAAGTCGGCGGCGACCAGCTTGTAGGCCAGGTCGCGCTTCCTCAGGGCGGAGAACACCATCTGGGCCAGGGTGGTCTTGCCCTGGCCGCCGGCATAGGCGGCGCAGATGTAGGTCTTCATGGGAGAAAGGCTCCGCTCTGGGCAATGGAAAGGTGAGGGGTTGTCCCCGGCGCGGCGGCCCGTCGCACGCGTCGGGGCGGTCCGTGACCGGCGCTGAGCTGGATCAGGATACCGGACCCCGGATCCGCACCCGCCTCAGGTCGATGCCGCCCGGCGCCGGTCGACGCAAGCGGCTTCGGTCCGCATGGTGAACGCCGCCCCTCGGGAAGAGGGGCGGCGCAGGGCTCAGTCGAGCTTGCCGGAGGCGTGGGCGAGGATGGTGTAGACCTTCCCCGTCTCCGAGGTGAGGTAGGTGCGGATGACCGCGCCGGTGCGGTCCTCGTTGCCCACCTGCTCCAGCAGCCGGTCGAACTCGACGATGTAGCGGTCCACGGTGTCGTGGAACTCGGTGTCGATGCGGTACTTGCGGCGCAGGGCCTCGAAGGTCTGCTGGCCCTGCAGGGTGTAGAGCCGGCGGGTGAAGACCCCGTGCTCGCCGCGATTGTGCCGGTCCCAGGCCTCGCTCACAGCCTGGTGGTCGATCATCCGGACGATGTCGGTGGCCAGGGTGTCGATGGATTCGACGTTCTGGGCCGAAGCGGCGGACGGGCGGGCGGGACGGCTGGGGGCGCGGCCCGTGGCCGGGGCCTCGCGCCCTTCGCCCTCGTCGCCGGCGCGGGTCAGAAGGGCGGAGAGCCAGGAGTCCGCAGTGCGGTCGGCGGTGCGGTCGGTGGCCTTGTCGGCGCCGCGCTCGGCCTTCTTCTCCACCGAAGCGGTGTCGACGGGCGTCTCGCCGGCTTCGGGGGTGGTCGGCGCCGGCCGCGAGGTGAAGCCGGGCCGCTCGCCGCCGTCGCGGCCGAGGCCGGAGCGGCGCAGGGCGTCGCTCACCGGAGTGTCGCGCAGCAGGGTGCTGCGGGTCTCGGTGCGCGGCGTCTCGATCGGGCGCAGGGCCTCGGAACGGCCGTTCTCGGCGCGGGAGGTCTCAGGCCGGCCGGCTTCGGCGCGGGCGGGCTCGGCGCGGCCGCGGGCCTCCACCACGTCGAAGCCCTGGCCCTGCCGGGCCACGATCTCGTTGAGCTCGGCCAGGGCCTTGATCTGCTCGGCCACGGCGCGGCGCATGGTGGCGGCGCTGGCCTCGGTCTCGGCCGGCAGCTCCAGGATGCCGCGCTTCATCTCCTCGCGCGCCAGCTCGATGGACTGCTGGACGTCGCCGGCCGCCTTCTTCAGCTCGGCCGCGGCCTCGGTGAAGCGGCCGCCGGTCTCGCCGAACAGGCGCTGCACTTCGGCCAGGGCGGTCTCGTAGGTGGCGCTGAGGGCCTTGGAGGTGCGCTCGCGCTCCATGTCGGCCGCGGTCCGGACCAGGGCGAACTGGTCCTCGATGGTCTTGGCGGAGCCCGAGGTCGCCTCGGTGAGGACGCCGGCGATCTGCCGGGCCCGGCCCTGGGCCTCGTTGAAGGCGCCTTCCAGCATGCCGTGGAAGGCCTTCAGGCGGCCGTCCACCTCGGCGATGCGGGTGCCGATGCTGGAGGCGAGCTCGTCGATGGCGGTGCGGCGGGCGGCGAGGGTGGCGTCCACCCGCTCCTGGGTGACGTCGAGCTTCTCGGTCGCCTCGCGCATGGCGCGGTTCTGCTCGGCGAAGCGCTCGGTGAGGGTGCCGATCTCGCGGAAGGCGCCGTCGGTGAGCTGGCGCAGGCCTTCGAGCTGCCCGTCGAGCCGGTTGGCGGTGGTATCGGCCATCTGGCTGATGCCGCCCACCTGCAGGTCGAGCGCCGTGATCTGGCCGGAGAAGCCGGCGGCGAAGTCGGAGAGCCGGCCGACCGCCCCCGCCACCGCCTGCTGGAAGGTGGAGTTGGCATCGCCCAGGCGGGCGACGATGGTGTCCACGTCGCCCTTCAGCGCGGCGTTGGAGGCGGAGATTTCCGCCGCCGCCCGCTGGCTGGTGCGCTCCAGGGCGCCCAGGAAGGCGCCGTTCTTGTCGTCGATGAGGTGGGCGATCTCCGACAGGCGGGTCGAGAGGGCGTCCGACACCTTCTCGGCGTGGCCTGTGAGGTTGGTGCCGACATTCTGCGACAGGAGGGTGAGCGAGCGCTCCACCTCGGCCGCATCGGCGCGCAGGGTGGCGGAGACGCTGTCCATCCGGCCCGAGAGGGTGCCGGCGGCCTTGTCGGCATGCTCGGCCAGGGTGATGCCGACGCTCTGCGAGAGCTGGCTCAGGGCGCGCTCGACGCTCATGGTGTCGGCGCGCAGGGTGTCGGAGACGCTCTCCATCTTGCCGGCGAGGGCGCCGGCCGCCCGGTCGGCATTCTCGGCCAGGGTGTGGGCGACGTTCTGCGACAGCTGGGTGAGGGCGCGCTCCACGTCGCCGGCGTCGGCGCGCAGGGTGGTGGAGACGCTCTCCATCTTG
>CALMSN010000135.1 GCA_937872325.1 uncultured Xanthobacter sp.
CCATCAGCGTCTTCAGCAAAGCCTCGAACTCGCGCAACGGCACCATGTTGGGGCCGTCAGACGGGGCACGATCGGGATCGGGATGGGTCTCGATGAAGACGCCGGCCACGCCGACCGCAACGGCCGCCGCACCGGCGACCCCGAGCGCCCCTGGTTCGGCTCCTGCGGCCCACGCGCCCGCACCCCAGGCTCCCGCGGCCCAGGCTTCTGCGACGCCGACCCCCGCATCGCCGGTGCCTGCGCCGGGCTCGGCGGTCGCTCCCGCTCCGTCCACCCGCCTGTCGCTGCGGGAAATTGCCGGGACCATCTTCTATCTCGGCACCGTTCCCGATGCCTCCACCGCCGAATCCATTCGCGCGGCCCTCGTCGGCGTGTTCGGTCCGGATGCGGTGAAGGGAAGCGTCGCGGTGGATCCGCAGGCGGCGGCTCCCTCGTGGCTGGCCCGCCTCGGCGATCTCATCGCCCTGCTGAAGGGCCACGGCGCGAACGCGGTCCTCGACGGCAACGGGCTGACCTTCAAGGCCATCGCCCCCGGCCTCGACCGGGCCGCCCTTGAGGCGGCCATCGGCCCGCTGCTGAAGGGCGGCAAGATCGTGTTCCCCGATGCCGGCACGCCGCGCCTGTCCGCCGCCGACGCCCAGAGCGCGCTCGACGGCCTGAAGGGCGGCTATGCCGGCACCGACGTCGCCCGCACCCTGAACCTAGTCGCCATCGGCTTCGACACCGGCAGCGCCGACATCCCGGCGGCGGAGCGCACGGTGCTGGTCCGCGCCGCCACCCTCATCAAGGCGCTGCCCTCCGGCGCCCGCGTGGTCATCGAGGGCTACACCGACAATGTGGGCGAGCCGGATTCCAACCTCGCCTTGTCCCAGCGCCGCGCCGACGCGGTGAAGGTGATCCTGGTGGAGGCCGGCCTCGCGGTCGCCGACATCGAGGCCATCGGCTACGGCGAGGCCAACCCGGTGGCCGACAACGCCACCCCCGAAGGCCGCGCCCAGAACCGCCGCATCAGCTACGAAGTCTTTCCGCGCTGAGTGATCGGGCGGGGACGTCCGATCTTGAAACGCGTCTTTGCTCAATAGGTTATACCAGGGGCCGGGGAGCCTGTCTCACCGGCCCCTGGGGACGAACGACCAAGGCAACGGGAAGCTATCCACAGGGCGGCGATTTCTGCCCCGTCGCCCTTGCCACCCGTGAGGGCATTTGCTAAACGAACGCCTCCTTTCGAGGCGCCAGCCTTGAAACGGGCGCATAGCTCAGTTGGTAGAGCAGCTGACTCTTAATCAGCGGGTCCTAGGTTCGAGCCCTAGTGCGCCCACCATTTCCTTCAAATATTCTGGCGATAAGGCGCAGGCCGAAGGCAAGTTCGCCCGGCCGGAGAAATCCGCCATAAAGGGCCGGCAGCCAGGCTGCCGATGCGAGCGCGTCCGCTCAAGCGTATCCCCCCAACCTGGCCGCTACCTGCACCCGCGGAGCGATTCGCTTGCGCGTGTTTCACGCCATCGCCACGGTCCATCCGCACATCGACGCGCTGACAGCGCACCGGGGCTCGCGCATGCGCCTTTCCGGTGAATCACTGTGCGAATGATTGAGGATCGGCCCCCCGCGGACCGGCTGAGGACCGACAGGATGCACCGGCGTCCCCGCGCGGATGGCATGCTATAGTTCTCTAGGGCCGGCCTCGCGTTGGGGAAATGAGCCGCCCGAGCATGAAACAAATAATTGAAAATAGTGGAGGAACCGAGCGATGGCAGCGAAATATGCCAAGGTTGCGACGACGGCCTTGCTTCTGGCTCTGACCGCCGGGGTCGCGCAGGCCCAGTCCCCCGACATGACGTTTTTTGTATCGAGCGCGGGCTCCGGAAAGGGTGCGGATCTGGGAGGCCTGGACGGGGCCGATGCCATCTGCCAGCGTCTCGCACAGGCGGTGGGCGCCGGTGGCAAGACTTGGCGCGCCTATCTCTCGACCCAGGCCGCCGGCGGAGCAGCCGCGGTGAACGCGCGCGATCGCATCGGCGCCGGACCGTGGCGGGATGCAAAAGGCGTGGTCATCGCCGCGAGCGTGGCTGATCTGCACAGCGCCGCCGCCAACCTCACAAAGCAGACCGCGCTCAATGAAAAGGGCGAGATCGTCAACGGCCGGGGCGATTCCCCGAACACCCATGACATTCTGACTGGAACACAACCCGACGGCACGGCATTCGGCCCCGGCGAAGACAAGACCTGCGGCAATTACACCAAGAGCGGCCCGGATGGCGCGGTGATGCTCGGCCACCACGACCGCACGGGCCTGGACGATTCCGCGGCCGCCAAATCCTGGAATTCGTCGCACCTCTCACGCGGTGGCTGCAGCCAGGATGCCCTGAAGAGCACTGGGGGCGCCGGCCTGCTCTACTGCTTCGCGGTCAACTGATGCTTGCCTGATACCGTTGTTCCGATCATCCTGAATAAGACCCAGGGCATGCATGATCTCTTCGGGATTCTGCACGCGCTCATCGATCGTGCTCGAAGGAAAGGTCGGAAGGCGGGTCGCTTTTTCCTGCGGGGATCAGCCCATAGAGTTGCGAAAGCAATCTGAAGAGTTGCACGCATATGCCGGGCTCGGACCCATCGATGCCTCGGAGGTGCCGCCACCGGGTCTCGACCCATTGCGGGGGAGAAGGGGCTCTCCCTGACCGGGCGAGCTTGCGGTGGCGGCGCTGGCGCGCGGAGGCGCGCCAGACTGGTTCCGTCATGCCAAAGCCGCTCCGCCCGGATCGAGGCGCACAGGATCTGGTCCTGAAACGGGTGGCGGAGACCGGTGACATCACCCTGATGGAGCTTCAGGAGATCCGATCAAACTGAACCAACTGATCGGATCACGCTTTGACGCCGCCGATGAAGCGGCCACGATGTCCTGAACCGGGTCTGATTTACCGCCCGCCGAATTCCGCTTCGCTCCGCGCGGTGGCCGCAATGGGCAGGCGACCCCTGCATCGTGTCTCGCGCGGACCGGCTTGCACGCTGCCGGCCGGGCGTCGGGATCGGGCCGTTGGCATGAGGGGCGCTGCCGGCGGCCCCCATCACCTGGCGCCCGTTGCCTTGCCTTCGATCGCCTCCTGCACCATGCGGGCGCTGCGGATCATCACAGAGGAAGGCAGCCCGTCGAAGCGCAGGCGCGCCACCCGGGCCGCGGCCTTCTCCTGGTCGGCCTTGTAGATGCGGCGGGAGCGCAGCACCTCGAAGTCCTCGCGCCAGCCCAGGGCCGAAACATAGGCGAGGTAGTCCACCGTGCGGTTGCGCGGATCGGCGGCCAGCGGCGGGGCGAACACGTCGGTCAGCTCCCGCCAGCTGTCGGCGGCGAGCAGCGGCCGGCGCAGGTAGAGCGCGCGCATCAGCTGCGGATCGTCCCACAGCCGGTAGGCGAAATATTCCTCCGCCCGGCTCGGCGGAAGGATGCGCACCTGCGCCGCGGGCGCAAAGAGCGGCGCGCCCTTCACGCCGGCGAATCCGGCCGCGACGCCGTAGAGCCCCGGCTCGGCGAACAGCGGGCCCTCACTGTCGTAGGCGGCGAAGATGCCGTCGAAGTCCCAGGTCTCGCCGGGCGCGAGCGACTTCGCCGTCACCTTCTGCAGCAGCGCGAAGGGCGGGGCGATCCTGCGCGTGCGGCCTCCGGGGCCGGCGATGGTGATCGCGGCGAGACGGTCTGTGGGGTCGAAGGCGCGTCGGACCTGCGCTGGGGTCCGGCCCCTGTTGGTCAGGGCGAGCCGGAGAAAGACCGGCTCGCCGAATGCGTAGATGGGCTTCAGCGGGCTTATCGTGAGGTGCAGCGACCGCGGCCGGGAGGCGGCGGCATAGAAGGGGCTTGAGTCGTAGTGGGAGTCGCCGAGGCTGAGGTACGCCCCCTGCGGGCCGTATTGGTTGCCCCCCGGCGCGATGGCGTGGATCGGGGCATAGCGCAGGAAGTCCAGCTCTGTCTCGTCGAAGTTTCCGGAGTGGTCTAAGGCCGTCCAGAACGCCGCCTCACGGCCAGCGTACATCTCGGGATAGTTCATCCAGGAGGCGGAGCGGCTGCGGCTTGGAAAGGCATGCGGCAGGTTGAGCGCATGGCCGATCTCGTGGACCATGGTGTAGCGCAGCTGGCGCTGCCATTCGCGCTCCTTCTCCACGTCCTGCGCGGTGTTTCCACGTCCGCCCGGGGGCGGTGCCAGTCCGGTGAGCAGCTTGCTGTGGAGGAACACCGCGAAGCCCTGGCGCGGCGGCGACGCAACGCCTTGGCCGCTCATCCAGATCGTGTCGTACATGACCCCGATTACGTCGCTCTGCGTCCCGCCGCTGCGCCCGGAAGAGAAGCCACGGGCGAACAGGCAGTGAAGCCGCCACGCATCGGGGTCGGCCGCCGAGCCCGAGCCGGGGTGCTGCGCATTGAGGTCCATCGCCATCACTTGGTGCAGCTGCTGGACGGAGAGCATTGCCTGATTGGCAAATTGGTCCGCGAGGAGCGCCGGCGGGTCCACAATGCAGGCGATCTCGGCCCGCGCCAGGGCGGCCTGGACGCTGGTGCGGGTGATGGCATCCGCCGGCGCTGTTACGCCGGAGAGCACCTTGGGCGTCACCCGCAGATGACGGAGCAGGCTCCCGGTGCGCTCCAGGCCGAAGGACAGCGTCTGGTTTTCAAGCCACAGGGTGAGCTGCACCCGCCCCCCGCCAAGGTCCTGCAGGGACATCGTGCCCTGCGACGGCTTCAGCCTGCCCCGGAAATAGAAGACCGCGGGGCCGGTCGCGGTATCCCCGGACATCGCCACGCCGCCTTGCCTGCCGCCGGCGGTGAAGATGCCGTGGAAGGACAGGACGGCGCTGCCTTCATTGAAGAAGATGTCGCCACCCATGTTGCCGACCGGCTTTCCGATGGGGCCGACCCGCAGGGTCGCGCTGACCGCCTGCAGCGTCGGCGGGTCGACCAGCATCGGGAACGGAAACGGGAACGGGCCCCGGCTCGCATATCGTCCAGGTTGCAACATCGAGCCCCCCCATTGCAGGCGCTGGATCCGGCGGCGCTTGCAGGTTTCACGGCATGGCGTGGAAATTCATTTCACTGCAAATACTTTTCGCGTGTTTTTTCGGGGTTCCGGGCGTCGCCGCGGGTCGGGATGGCAACCGTCGCCTTTGATATTGTCGTCGAGAATGAATTATGTATTGTATTGGTCTGAAATTCTATCGGCAACATAGGCTGGGGCGGCCATGTCGGTTTGTTTTTCTGAATTCCTCAAGAATTTTTCTGAGGTAGAAAATTACCGCAGGCCAATCGGCCTTGGTCTCCTGTCCGGTATTGCGCTGGCCTTGCTGCCCGCCCCGGCTTTTTCACAACTTGAGGTAGCGGAAGGGGGCCCCGGGCCGCAGGTGGTCCATGCCGACGTGGTCGCCCTCGACCAGCTGCTGGTCTACAACCGTTTCGGCTCGTTCAATCCGTTCGGCATGATCTTCGCGCTGCGGCGCGATGTGTCGCTGCGCACCGATGGGGACCGGCGGCCGGACGCGGATTTCTGCGGCGGCCTCTTCGGTACCGAGCAAGGGGTGGGCGATCTGCGGCCGGGCCAGGTGCGGCTCAAGGACTGCAAGCGCCCGCGTCCCCTTGTGCTGCGGGTCAATGCCGGGGACGTGCTCGAGGTCACCTTCACCAACCTGCTGCGCGCCGACCAGCCGGGCATCAGCACCGCCTATGCCGGCGACACCGCCGATCCGGACCCGGCGCTTGCGCGGGCGGCCCAGCCGGGGAAGGGCTTCTGCCAGGAGCTCGGCTCGGGGACGCCCGTCGCTCCCCATCGCCCGGACATCAAGACGGCCTTCAACACCCCCGCCTGGGGCGAACGGCAATGCCGGGAGGCCGAGGCCGGCGAGGCGGACGGCGAGGCGAAGCCCCCGGCCGCGTTGCAGCGCCGGCGGGAGGCCCCTGCCACCGGCACCGACGGGCCGCGCACCCGGCTACTGTCCTTCGTGATACCGGGACTGGAGCCGCTGCCGGTGCCGAAATCGGGCGAAAAGCCTGTCATTCATCCCGCCTGCACCGGGCTCTCTGCCATCGCGCCGGGCCAGTCGGTCACCTGCCGCTGGCAGGCCGAGCGCGAGGGCACGCATCTATTCTCCAGCTTCGCGGCGCCTTCGGGTGGCGAGGGCGATGCTGGCTCCCTCGGCCACGGCCTGTTCGGCGCTCTCATCGTTGAGCCGGCCAAAAGTCGCCATTTCCGAAGCCAGATTACGCAGGCCGCCTACGATTGGATGTGGAAGGGTGCCGGCGGCGACGTGCCTCATGCCCGCGCCAATCTCTTGGACTTCGATGCAGCCCGGGAGGACCAGGCCTCCGTTGGCCCGCAGGTCGACGGGCAGGTGGACCGCTCCGAGGAGGAGGACAAGCCGTTCATCGCCGCGCCTTTCGCCTGCGCCGGCTCTAACAGCATGCCCGTCCTGGAGCTGTCACGCGCCTGCGGCGTCGGTCCGGACGGGGAGCAGGTGCGCGAGCTGGTGCATGGCGACCTCAACGCCATCATCGTCCCGGATGGGACGGCGGCGGAATCCGTCAGTAAGGAAGAGAAAAAGCGGGCGGAGTGGCGCGTGGCGGAGGAGGCCAAGACCCCCTTCCGCGAGTTCACCACCATCTTCCACGACGAGCTGAAGACCTTCTATGCCGACGAGTTCAAGCAGCTCGACCGTTTCGGCCAGCTCTCCGGGGTCCGCGACGGGTTCGCGGTGAACTATGGGGCGAGCGGCGTCGGCTCGGCGATGATCGCCAACCGCCTCGGCATCGGCCCGGCCGCCGGATGCGCGGAATGCCTCTACGAGGAATTCTTCCTCGAAAGCTGGGCCAACGGCGACCCGGCCCTGCTGGAGGCGTTCCCGGACGATCCCTCCAACGTCCACCATTCCTATCTCAACGACAAGGTGGTGTTCCGCAACTTCCATGCCGGCAAGGAGACCCACGTCTTCCACCTGCATGCCCACCAGTGGTTCGCCGGCAACGATGCCGGGCGGGGCGCCTATCTGGACAGCCAGACCATCGGCCCGCAGCAGGGCTTCACCTATCGCGTCTACCAGGGCGGGCTCGACCGCATGGGCGCCGCCGCCGGTGGCGAGCGCCATGTTGGCGTTGTAGTCGTTGAGCGTGGCGTAGGCGATCAGCCCGCGCTCCTTGCCGATCTTGTCCATGACGGCGTCGCAGGCGTCGATGCACAGCGCGCAGGTGATGCATTCGAGCTGCTGGCCGTCGCGGATGTCGATGCCCATCGGGCACACCGCCACGCAGGCGTTGCAGTCTACGCAGTCGCCCACGCTCTGGCCGGCCGCCGCCGCCTTCTTGGCGTG